>QOVW01000103.1 GCA_003339605.1 Spirobacillus cienkowskii
TTTTAAATAGCGAAGTTTTTTTAAAGCATTTTTTCTTAAGTTTGGTCTATCAATCTTTTCACCATTTGAACATGTTGCAAGAGTTTTTATTCCAATATCTATGCCAATTTCTTTATCATCTTCTCTGTTAATTTTAATCAAATCACTTTCAAAAGCAACATTTAAATACCAATGACCACTCTTATCTTGACAAAATGATCCTGTTTTTATTTTCGCATCTTCTGGAAGTTCTCTTGAGTTCCAAAAAGAAAACTCACTTTTATTATAAGATATTTTGCCATTATTTATTTTAATTGCAGATGATTTAAATGGCACCCATCCCAAAGATTTTTTACCACGCCAACGCAATAGTGCTTTAAATTGTTTTCTGCGGGTGATGTATTCTTCAGAGACAAATTGAACTGTTTGAGAATGCAGTTCTAACTCTTTTGAGCTTCCGCTTACAAGATTATTCATTTCAAATTTTGTTAAAAAATACGGAATAGAAACTTTTTCACCTGATTTTTTATCATCTATTAACTTAACAGGTTTATTTTTAAGTGCTTCTTGTTGAGTTTGTTTGCAAAAATTCCATACCATATTTACAGAACGAGACATCTTTGAAAGCACTCTACCTGCTTTCCCTGAATCTTTAATTCTGTAGTGATATGTTGTTATCAAATAGAATAAACTCCTTTAACTTAAAAAAAAATTATATAACAAAAATACAAGTAAAGCCAACTTTCGACAAGCAAAAAATCCTATCGTCATTTTGCTTGCTTTGTGCGGCTTTCAATTCAACCTTGCACCGTTTGGTGCTGTGGTTTTTTCAGCTCACTTATATCCTCGCTCTGAAGAACGAGGTCTTGCGCTCGGTTGCGATAAATTCTGAGTGCAATACTTGAACAGCCTCTTCAATTTTTTCTTTTGGAATAAGGCAAGCTACTTTAATTTCTGAAGTTGAAACCAGCAAAATTTTAATGTCTTTTGCACTTAAAGATTGAAACATTCTTGAAGCCACACCTGCATGCGTGCGCATACCAACTCCTACAATAGAAATTTTAGCAACATCATCATTTTTCTTAATGTTTGCTCTGGGAAAATAGTGACTTAAAATTTCGATTGCGTTTTGAGAATCAGACTGTGTGACTGTAAAACTAAACTTGGTATAATTTTCTTCTATATTTTGCGTAATGATATCTACATTAACATGCTTTTCTGCAAGTAGGCCAAATACATTTGCTAAAGTAAAAGAAGGGCTGTGAGGCAAACTAATTTGTATCCAAGATTCGTTTTGCGTCGCAGCAATTCCTGAAACAACTTCCCCTTCAATAGGGCAATTTAAAATGTCCATTGTTGTTCCTTTATCATTAGAAAACGTATTTTTAATCATTAATTTTATTCCCCACTTTGCAGCAAGTTGCACGCTCCGAATATGCAAAACTTTGCTTCCTTGGCTTGCCATTTCTAGCATTTCTTCGTAATGAATATGTCGAATAATTTTTGCATTTTTACACATACGGGGATCTGTCGTGTAAACGCCATCAACATCTGTATAAATAACGCATTCTTTAGCTCCAATTCCTGCAGCAATAGCAACTGCCGAGGTATCTGAGCCTCCACGTCCCAAAGAAGTAAGGTGGCCATTTTCAGTGATTCCCTGAAAACCTGCAATAATAGGCAACTTTCCTTGCTGAATAGCGGTATGAATTGCTGTGCTATTAATTTTTTGAATACTTGCTTTTGAAAATTCTGAGTTTGTTAAAATTCCTGCGTGTGCTGCGAGCATTGGTTCTGGGTGGATGCCTCGCTTGCGTAACGCAAGGCTTAATAAAGAAACTGACACCTGTTCTCCAGTAGAAACAAGCATGTCGTATTCGGGCACATTGTGCATCGTAGTAATTTGTTGCGCAAGCCCGATTAAGCGATTGGTTTCGCCAGACATTGCCGAAACGACAACAGCAGATGGCTTGAGTTTTACGCAGAGGTCGGCAACGTGCTCGATGCGTTCAATTGACCCAACACTGGTGCCGCCAAATTTAAAAACAGCTCCCAAACTTATAGTGAGTGGGTAGTTCAGAGGCGTATCAGGGACTGTGGTTTTCACATTTAACCTCATAAATAATGTGAGACAAATTTTACCATGGGCAATAACTCTTGTCATTAATTATTCATTAAAAATTCAAGTTGACGATATCGTGTTTGTGTGTTTTAAGGTGCCTGAGCGCCGATTTGACAATCAGCTTGCGGGCGTTCTGTTGTGAATAACTAAATTCAGCTAAAGCGGGAACTATCTCTATGTCCTTCATACTATCTTCTTTGCTTAATCTTTCT
Source organism: Spirobacillus cienkowskii (assembly GCA_003339605.1). Taxonomy (GTDB): domain Bacteria; phylum Bdellovibrionota_B; class Oligoflexia; order Silvanigrellales; family Silvanigrellaceae; genus Silvanigrella; species Silvanigrella cienkowskii. The sequence continues at coordinate 2,314 of QOVW01000103.1, forward strand.
TTTTTTATTAAATTAAATAATAAACCTATATTTAACTGTTATTCTTGTTATTTATAATCATTTATTGAAGTAACAAAAATAATATTTATTTTATTTGTTTTTAATTATTAGGTACTAATATGATTAAACTTATTGGAATTAAAAAAACTTTCAACACAAAACGAGGTCTTTCTTATGCCTTAAAAGGAATTGATCTCCATATTCTTAAAGGTGAGATATTTGGCATTATTGGAAAGAGTGGAGCAGGAAAAAGTACCTTGTTACGTACTGTTAATCTTTTAGAAAAACCAACACAGGGTGAGGTTGTTTTAGATGGTGTTTCTTTAACAGAACTAAAAGAGGTTGATTTAAGAAAACAGCGTCGTAACATTGGAATGATTTTTCAACATTTTAATCTTTTAGCATCTGCTCATGTTTTTGATAATGTGGCTTTGCCTCTTAGGCTTGCGGGTGAAAGCAAACAATTTATTAAAGAGCGAGTTAATTATTTACTAAATGTTACTGGTTTAACAGATAAAAGTAACTATTATCCGCATCAATTAAGTGGTGGACAAAAACAACGTGTTGCAATTGCACGCTCTTTAGCTACTAATCCAAAAGTATTATTATGTGATGAAGCCACTTCTGCCTTAGATCCAGAAACAACAAAATCAATATTATCTTTGTTAAAAGAAATTAATAGTAAATTTGGCGTTACGATATTATTAATCACTCATGAAATGGAAGTGGTAAAATCTATTTGTGATCGTGTTGCTGTAATTGAAAATGGCGAATTAGTAGAAATCAATTCTATGTTTCAATTGTTTAGCGCTCCTAAAACTCAAATTGCAAAATCTTTAGTTAAATCTACTTTTCATATTGCTCTTCCAGAAAGTATTGAAAATTCGTTACAACAAAATCCAAGTAGTGGTTTAGCACCAATTCTTAAGTTTACTTTTATTGGAGAAACTGCGAGTCAATCTATTATTTCAACATTTATTGTTAAATTTGGTTTGCAAGTGAATATTTTGCAAGCTCACATTGATTTAGTCAATAATTCTCCTCTAGGTTTGATGCTTTGTCAGGTAATTGGAGAGCAAAAAGATATTGATTTGGGTATTCATTTTTTAAATCAGTTAAATATTTCTACAGAGGTTTTAGGATATGTTCCTGGAAACATTAAATACACTGCTTGATGCAACGCTTTCAACAATTTATATGGTTTTGGTTGCAGGATTTTCTGCATTTATAGTTGGTTTGCCAATTGCAATTGGTCTTACCGTTACAGCTAAAGGTATGTTTTATGAAAATGTGTTGGTTCATAAAATATTAAGTAGTATTGTAACAATTGGCCGCTCTGTTCCTTTTGTAATTTTAATGGTAGCTATAATTCCGTTTACTCGTTTTATTGTAGGATCTTCTATTGGTACTGCTGCAGCAATGGTACCATTAAGTGTTGCAGCAATTCCTTTTTTTGCAAGAGTGGTAGAAGGTAAATTAGCGAGTGTGAATTCTGGACTTATAGAAGCGGCACAAGCAATGGGGGCATCTCCAATTCAAATTATATATAAAGTTTTGTTACCTGAAGCGGTACCAGGAATATCGAATGCGTGCACAATTTTATTTGTAAGTCTTACAGAATATTCTGCAATGGCAGGTGCTGTGGGGGGAAGTGGCTTAGGTAACATGGCGATACAGTATGGGTATTATCAATTTAATACACCTGTTATGTTACAAGCCCTAGTTATGTTAGTTTTACTTGTATTAATTATTCAGTTTTTAGGCGACTTTATCACTCGTAAAGTTTCTCATTTGTAAAATTAATGATAAGGATTTTCTATGACTTTAAAATGTATTATAAAATTTGTTTTTTTACCTGTTTTGTTATTTTTAAAAATCAATTTATTGTTTGCAGAAGAAACTATAAAAATAGGAATTACTGCAGGACCTTCTGTACAAATTATGGAAGTTGCAAAAAAAATTGCTAAAGAAAAATACAATTTAAATTTTAAAATTGTTCCTTTTGTCGATTATCAAATGCCGAATGAGGCGCTAAATTCTGGTGATCTTGATGCAAATATTTTTCAAACAGTTTCGTTTTTAAATCAAGCTATTGAAAAAAGGGGATATAAGTTAGCTATTGTAGCCAATACTTTTATTTATCCTATGGGAATTTATTCTCGCAAGATCAAAAATATTAATCAAATTAAAGAAAAGGATTCTATTATTATTCCTAATGATACCAGTAATCAAGGTAGAGCATTAGTATTGTTACAAAATGCAGGATTAATAAAGTTACGTCATAATGCTGGCGAGCTTCCAAACTTAAAAGATATTGTCCAAAATCCTAAAAGTTTAACGATTAGAACTGTAGACGCTGCTCAGGCTGCGCGTGCATCCTATGATGTGACTGCTGTTGTCTTAAATAATGATTTTGTTTTAAATGCAGGTTTTAAGCCTGCAGAAGCTCTTGTTCGCGAAAACCCTACAACTGCAAAATCTTATGTGAATGTCATTGTTGTAAGGCAAGTTGATAAAGATAAGAAAATATTTCAAACTTTAAAAGCTATTATGAATTCTGATGAAATTAAGAAAAAAACAGAAGAACTTTTTCCTGGCGCAGTGCCTGCATGGTAATTTTTAATAATTAAAAATATTTTTAAATTAATTTTAATTTATGAAATAAAAAGTTAAAAAGTTGAAAAATAAAGTTATAATTTATTGTAACTTTATTTTTTATACAAGTTAATAACGTTTAAAATTTCATTTTTAGTGCTAGCTCTTTGTTCGGGGTTAGTAAGGTCTAAATGTAAAGCTTGCTTTTCTATTTCCCAAATTTTTACGTAACGTGGAGTGGGATTTGTTGGAGTTGTTTCTGAAAACGGTGCGCTTCCGTTTAATACTTCACTCCAAGTTTCTCGTAACAGTTTCCAAAACTCGAGTTTAGGTTCCATAAAGTTTTGTGCAACTGAGCATTCTTGATCATTTAAACGAATGTACCAGTTTTTCCCTTCTTCCCTAGCAAGCGGAAGTTTAGTTTCGTTTTGATAAATTGTTTTAATATTTTCTTGTCTTTCTAACCAATTTTGATTGTATACAATCACTTTGGTTGTGCGATTTAAAGTGTTATAATCTTTTCTTTTCATATCGCGTGTTTCACGTCCTGGAATTGGGGCAAAATTATTGCCGCAGCTCCAAGTTAAATACTGTGAACTTGTATCCCATTGTGAGGCGCATTGGTACCTTAGGCCATCGTCAAGATTTGTAATACGTCTTGTCCATAAATCTTGTTCTGGAATTTTGACAATCCATTCTGATGGTTTAACGAATTCATATAAAAATGGTGCATTATACTCCCAGTCTTCTGCATGATGTTTTAAAATACTGTGTTCTATAAAGTTTCCATTTAAATCTGTTGAAAACAAAATATGTTGCAGTCTTATATGATTTGGAGAAATTTCTTCTGAATATATCCATTCTTTAACAGAATGATTTTTATTAACATCATAAACTCTTTTGTCTACAAGATAATCTGGTTTTAAGCTTTCAGTTTCTGTGTAGTTATAATCCACCAAAAAACAACCAGACATTTTAGATATCGCATGTTTACCAGCAACATACTGATTGGTTCGAAAATTTGGCTCTGCTGTATCTAATGTTGGTGAAAGAGAGAAAATTAAGGAAAGCAATTCATTCATGGCAACTCCATTAATTGATATTGATAACTTTTATCAATATCAATTAATAAAGGAGCAGGGGGCATATGTCAAGTTGGCGTGTTTTTTTACATGATATCAATTTAAATTATATATAAAACAAGAATAATTTGTTTATATTTGTAATTTTATAAATAAAAAGTAATTATTTAAAATAAAAGTAGAGTAATTTTGACAATTGAATTATATTATAGATAAATTTTAATATTAAAATTTGTTTTGTATCTTATTGCTTGGAGGCCAAAAAATATGAAATTAAATCTGGTTTCAGCAATGTATTTTTTGTTACCAATCACAAGTTCTTATGCATTAGATAAACTTGGTTCACATAATAACCCTTTAAAAATTGCAATTGTGCCATCGAGTCAAGCAATCCAAGCATTAGACAGTGCAAAGCCAGTCGCAAAATGTATTGAGCAAAAATCAAAAATTTTTATTACTTTACAAATTCCAAATAGTTATATAGCGGTTGTGGAAGCAATGGGGGCGCAAAAAGTAGATTTAGCATTTGGCGATATTGTGAGTTTTATCATTGCGCGAAATAAATTTGGTGCCGAGCCTCTATTACAAACCGTTCGGTATGGAATGCGCAGTTACCAATCGGCTATTTTTGTAAAAAGTAACTCTCCTATTAAAACAGTAAAAGATCTGAATGGAAAAAAATTTGCATACTCTGACGCCAGCTCTGCTTCAAGTTATATTTATCCTTCTATTTTAATGAAAAATACTAATGCTAAATTCGCACAAGAGGTTGCTACTGGAAGTATGGACGCCTCAATCATTGCGCTCATGCAAGGTCAGGTTGATGCGGCGGCCGCATATTACAATGCGCCAGATAAAGATTCTGGAAAAATATTAGATGCAAGATCAAGAGTAGAAAAAATTTATCCAAATATTTATAAAGAAACAAAAATTTTATGGTTATCGAAACCAATCCCTAATGAACCCGTGTATGTGCGCAAAGGCTTAAGTAACGATCTTAAAGTCAAGCTGGCTCCAGCTATTGCGCAATGTGCAAAAGAGTTTCCAAATGCGATTAATAATATTCAAGAACTGCTACCTGTAAACAAAAAAAATAATGAGTATGATGACTTTATAAATGAAATTGTAAAATCGGGTTTAAATATTTCGTCGATTTTTAATAAAAATTGAAAATTTGGAAAAGAGAAAAAATTCAATATTATTATTGACTTGATGGTTTTGTTGTATTAAAAAATTATTGTCCTTATGAATATAAGTATTGCATTATAAAATAACTGAAGTAATGTGATATTTCAATATTAATCTTATCAAACGAAAAATTAGTAATGAGGTTTTTATGAAAAAAGAACTAATTTGGGTTTACATAATTTTCTTTATTTTTATAATTTATATATTTTTTGTTAAAATTGATAAATTTGTTTTTGCAATAAATATAAAATAATTTTTATTATTATTTTTAATAAAACGAGGAGTTAATGTGATTCAAAGAGAAAAAAAAGAAGTTTCTAGTGACCCAATGCAGCCTAAAAATCCTGCAGCAAATGTATTTGGGCGCTCTGAGTTAAAAAAATTTATAATTGAAATTATTAATTCTTATGAAAAGGAATTGAGCAAAGATATTAATTTAGAAAACAATGCCAAGCTTCTTTTGCAAGACCAAAAATTTCTTGCAGATATTGTGCATGCAATAAAAGGAATGCAAAAATATAATGCAAAAATTCCAGATGCCAACACTCCTGTGCCTAACCCTTTTTTAAAAGAACCGCAGTATAAAGATCCTCGGTTTGCGTATTCTTTATCAACAAATTTTTTAAAAAACTTGTTTTGGGGTGGAAATGCAGCAGATAACAAAAAAAAGTATTTTTTTGTAACTCAATTTAAATACAATAATAAGTTAACATCTATTGCCGAAGAGCTGCATTCTGACAATTGGGTGCAATCGGATGTTATTAAGGTACTTTTTGAATTGGGTATTTTAGAAAAAAACTTATATTATTTAAAAGAAAAAATTGATGAAGCATTTTTTCATAATCCAACTTTTGCCACCGATCCGCAAATTTTATGGCCGCTTGACAATGGCAATTATCTTGCAATTAGTCCTATTGCTCATAATGGGATGTTACGTGAATTGTGGGAAAGAAGATATGCATCTTACGATAAATTATTTCGCCAGTTTGAAACAATTTCGGTGGGTGGTTCAAATCCTGTGAATGCGGGAGATTTGAGCGCTTCAATTTCTGGAAAGTTTAAGCTTATAAAATTTAATTTTCTAAAGCTTAATAAAATAGAAAAAAAATTTAGCTTAGATGGTTTATATAAACGGAAAACAGCTTTTAATTATATGGTATTTAATTCTTTTAATTTTAGAAGTTATTTAAAAGAAATAGAAAATGGTGAGTTTCATTATATTTTAGAAAATAAACAAAAATTAGAAAAAAATATTGAAATCTTGATTGAGAAATCGTTTGAAAATTTATTTGATATTATTGATGCTTTGCGATTTAAAAAATCAAATGTACTAAATCATACTATAGAAAAATTGAATAACATCGAGCAAAATTTATATCATGAATTGAGCGAAGAAAATATTGAAGAATTTGCATTATATTGCGCTGAAAAACTACAAAATTATGCAAATAAAAAAGAAGATATTATTACAACAGGTATGACAATACATTTAACTGGTTTGTTTTCAGAATACTTGAAAGGTTGTTTATTATGAAAAACGGATTTTTAGGTGTGCATAATGTTGTGGTAACAGATGCGCAAGCTATGGCAAATATGTATGTGGTGGGTTTTCCTTCTGTTACAGCTATACTTGGAATGATGCATGCAACACAACGAAAATGCAATTTTGAGCATAATAAAAATATTAAATTTAATGCGGTGTCGGTATTTTTACGAGAGTTAGAGTGTTCTATCACACACCCCCGTTTTACTCCTGGGCACGAAAATCAAAGAGCAAGCGGTAACCCCGCTTTTGCAGCAACAGTGGATACCCGAACTATAAATTTTGTTGCAGATTTTGTTTTTAATATCGATTTAGTAGATGAAAATTTAGATGAAAGTATTGCTTTTTTACAAAGCGAATATTTTAAAAATATCATTTATTCTAATTTTTGTTGTAGTGGTGTTATAGAAAATATTGAAAAAATAAAATTTGATGAAAATTTCTTTACTCATTTAAAATCAATTCCATTTAATGCGTTTGTATTAGAATGTGCAAGTGATGAGCTCATAAAAATAAAAAATGAACACGAGGTCGATGCATTGGAGGCATTGCTACGTATGTGTGAAGGAGGAAAACATGATGAAAAAAATGTAGATTTTTATGCTGTGCCTTTGGCTATTGGGTTTGTTTCGTTAGATGAACAGCCGCAGCAACGCGAAGGAGCTCGCGCTGCACAACATATTTATGCTGAACCGCTATTGGGTGCTGGCAGATTGCGCACAGTGGCATCGCTGCGTAAGCATGAAAAAGAAGAAAATCATAAAAAAATATTTTGGTCATATTTTTCTAATTCAAAAATGTTTATTGCAAAATCAAATACTATTTTGGAGATTTAACTATGCAATTATTGCAACCAAGCTTACTTTCTTATTCGCGTTCTATACAAACAGGCAAGGGTTTATTTTACGCAATTGTTAATCATGAGGGGAAAAAAATAAAAACACCTGTTACTGTGGAACAAACAAGCATCCGTGGTACGCAATCAAGCCATTCTGCAGGGCAAAGTTTTTATGATGAAAACCCAGATAAACCGAATTTGCAACGCATAGAGGTGGCGCACTTGCCTGCAAACTCCGATACCTTTGAGTGTGTGTTTTCTTTAAATGTATTAGGTAAGAGCATTAAACCCGATGCCTGTAATGACGAGCAATTTATAGAATATGTTGCCCAATTTTTAAAAATTTATACAGATAAAAATGGTTACGCAATTTTAGCACAAAAATATGTAAACCAAATTTTAAATGGTTCGTGGTTATGGCGCAACAGAGACGCCGATAACTTAACAATTACTATTAAAGTGATGAATCGTACCAATTTTTTAGAAGAATTTAATAATGAATGTCAATTTATTGTTGCGCAGCCTTATTCTGAGCAGCAAAAAAAATTTTTACAAATGTTAATCGATCAGTTTGCTGCCGCACTTTCTGGAAAAAGTCATTTATTACGATTAGAAATTACGGCAAGCGGTAAAATTGGCTTGGGGCAAGAAATTTTTCCAAGCCAAGAATTTGTAGAAAAAGATAAAATGAAAGATGATATTGGCAGAGTTCTTGCAAAAACAAGCTTAGGTACAGTAGATAATCATGCCTACTTGCACCCGCAAAAAATAGGCAATGCCTTGCGCACTATTGATACTTGGTATTCCAATGCAAGTTTTGTGCCCGCCTTACCTGTTGAGCCTTATGGTGTTGATTCTAAAATGCAAAAAGCCATGCGTGTTTCTAAAGATAGTAAAAATGATTTTTATTCTTTAGTAGAAAATATTATTTCTTTAACCGAAGAACTTAAAGCATCAAAAAATGTAGAAGAGATACCTGGAAATGTACATTTTGTTGTTGGGTGTTTAGTTCGCGGCGGTGTGTTTAGTTACTCTAGCCAAGAAAGTGTTGAAAAACGCAAAAAGAAAGAAGCAGAAAAGGCATCTAAAAAGCAAATAAAGAAAGATAATAAAAAAATTGGATCTTGATGCGAATGCTTAATTGTAAGGAAAAATAGTGATGAATTTAAATTATTACTTAGATATTAAGTTAACAGATCTTTCTAAGTTTACAGCAATGGATATTAAAAAAATTTATCAGCATTTTCATACTATTGTTGCTAAAGCAGAAGGCTGTATTGCTGTTTCGTTTCCAGAATGGAGCGATCAATCTATTGGTGGAGTTATTCGTTTTTTAGGAAGTGAAGATCAGTTGCAGTTTATTTCACGTTCGGCTTGGTTAAATCAAAATGCAGAGCGTGGTTTGCTAGATGTGAGTCGTATTAAAAAGGTACCAGAAAGCACAACAACATATTACCGTTTTTTTAGAAATCGTGGCATAGAAAAACAAACCCCTGCTTTTTTTGAACGCATTAAAAGACGTTACGCACGAAAAAATAAAGAGCATCTATTTAATAAACCTCAGTTAGGAGAGTCAATAAAAACACGTCTTCAGTCAATTGCTCATGGAATACCTGTTGATAGCAGTTCTACTGCGCAAAAAGGATTTGTGTTATTTATAGCGCGTGAACAGGTGGAACCTCCATTTGACTTGCAGAGGGATATTAAATTTTCAAGCTATGGACTTGCTCCTCAAGGGGTGGGTGTTCCGCATTTTTAATTCTATGCACCCATTGTGTATAGACTGTTATTTGAAAACCTTATAAATACTATGCTTTTTTAAAATTGCCTAAAGCAATGGTGCAGTGGTTTAAATTATAATGTATTGCTTTGTTACCAGTATGTTGTTACAAAAATTAGAGCATTAACCACCGCATAGGTGGCTGAGAAAATAGTAATTTCCGGTTGCACAAATCAGACTCAAATTAACCACCGCATAGGTGGCTGAGAAACCTAATACTCCACTTGTGTATAATGTTTTATAAATTAACCACCGCATAGGTGGCTGAGAAATTTGGTTCAATTGCTTTGACATACCTGCATTTATTAACCACCGCATAGGTGGCTGAGAAACAGAAAACGTGTTAGATGTCTCTATGAATAACATTAACCACCGTGTAGGTGGCTGAGAAATTATGATTATAGGTATTTTCACTAGTATTGTTTCCCGCCGCATAGGCGGTTTTTATTTTTAACTTAATCATTCTTATACGCCGTCCACTAAGTTTTTAACATAAGCTTGCCTTAGGTTTTGAATTCATAATTGACTTGACAATTTTTTGTGTTAATTGATTCCAACCACTA
>QOVW01000027.1 GCA_003339605.1 Spirobacillus cienkowskii
ACATATGCAGGATCACAAAACATACGATGATGTTTGCCTTTAATCTCATCAAGTGAGTAGCCAACAGTTTTCAAAAAGTTTTCGTTTGCAGAGAGAATAGTGCCTTCTAAATTAAATACAATTATAGCTTGTGATTTATCAATCGCGTTTACTAATCCCTGAAACTCCTCATGGTTAAGATCATTCATGAGCTCTGATTTTTGCATGGTATTTGGCACCTTAATGTATAGTTTAGCATCAATACTTATTTATCTGGCCGATCGCCTCAATACTTCGACCCATTTTAAAAAAGCTTTAACCGCCAATATTATAAACTATGACACTTAATTCCATACAGCCAAGCCTTTAGCAAAACTATCTTGTTCACAAACCCAAAAATCGTCACAAGTCACAAATTATCTTTTTGAAATTTTTTAATTCTCATTTTAAAAAACATATAGAAAATCTTTCTTAAGAGAAACATGCACAATATCTCCAATTTTAAAACTTGTACAAAAGTGTTGAACACTAAAAATTTCTGATATTTTTGGATGACTCAAACGATATATCGAAAATTGTCCGTGAAAGCGAATTTCTTCTATTTTAAATGGAAGCGATTGGGTTTTTTCAGAATTTTCATCAATTTTATTGTTTGAAAAAATTAATGCATCAGATCGAAAATGTATCTTTATTTCTTTTTCATTTTTATTTACAATATTTTGATTAAAATTCACTTTTCCAAATTCTGTCATGCACTTATTATTATCTATACAAACAGCATTCATTGAATTTACCTGAGAAAAAAACTGCAGCGCAAAAAGATTGTTAGGATTTAAATAAATATCTTGAGGAGTGCCAATTTGCACAATTTCACCATTGTTCATTAAAATAATTTTATCAGATAAATAAAGTGCTTCTTCTGGCTGATGCGTAACATAAATACTTGTTGTCTTTTGATTTTTAATAATATTTTTTAATTTAAGTGCAATTTCTCGTCTAAAAGAAAAATCCAATCCCGAAAAGGGTTCGTCTAACAGTAACAATTTAGGTTTTGGAGCAAGAGAGCGTGCAAAGGCAACTCTTTGTTGTTGTCCTCCCGAAAGCATATGAGGATAAAATTCGCTTTGCTCGTTAAGCTGCACAAGTTTTAACAGTTCATTTAAGCGAGCGCTCACTTCAGTTTTATTTTTTTTACAAAGCCCATATTTAATATTTTCTGCCACATTTAAATGCGGAAATAATGCCAAATCTTGAAATACCAAGCCAATATTTCTTTGTTCAATGGGCAAATGAATTTTAGAACTCGAAATCACATTAGAACTTAAAGAAATTACGCCATCAGAAATTTTTTCTATTCCTGTAATTGCTTTTAAAAGGGTTGTTTTGCCGGATCCAGAAGGACCGACAAGACTGATAAATTCTCCATCAGAAATAGAAATTTGAAAATTTATATTTTTTAAAAGTGTTTTCTTTCCCTTATTTAAATAAACATTATTGCAGCTAAAAAATATATTTGCTAAGTTAGAATTCATTTTTTTTAAACCTTTGAAGAAAAATATAACCTATAATAGGAATTAAAGCTGTTACAATGATTAGAAGAATAGAAGGCGTTGCCTCTGTAAAACGCTCATCAGAGGCTAAATTATAGGCTTCAATTGCTAAGGTATCAAAATTAAATGGACGTAATATCATTGCTGCAGGCAATTCTTTTATAATATCTAAAAAAGTTATAAGAAATGACGCTAAAATACTTCTTTTTAATAACGGAAAATAAATGCATCTAAAAGTAGAAAATTCTTTTTGATTTAGAGTTTTAGACGCGTCATACAAATTATTATTAATAAGCCCTAATTGTGACGACAAACAATTATGAGATATTGCACTAAACCTTGTTAAATAGGCAAGGTTTAGTGCTAAATATGACCCTAATGTATAAATGTGTATGTCTTTTAAATTTAGTAAATCATGAAATATAAAATTTAATAATTTATCTAATTCTGCTAAATTAATTACTATTCCAATTGCTATTAAAGAGCCGGGCAGCGAATAACCAATTGCGTTTAGTTTTCCAATGTTAAATAATTTATCTTTATGAGAATTTATTTTAATCAAATATGTTATAAAAATTGAAATCAATGTACACAAAAGAGCAGAACTAAAAGCAAGTAAAAAAGTTTGTGCGCTTATTTGCAAAAAATGTTTATTTAAATGCTTCCAACCTTCTTCATAAAATTTATAAACTGTATATAAAAATGGGAGAATAAAAGAAACAAGAAAAATAGTAAAGCAATATAAAAACGCCAAAAAACCAGAAATTCCATTTAATTTATTTAACTTTACTTGATTATCTGTATTATTTAACAGCGAAATCTTACTTTTTAATTTATTATCATAAAACAAAAAAAGTAACGATATACAAAAAAGAATCAATGATAAAAACGAAGCAGAGGCAGTATCACCTGTTGCAGACCATACTCTAAAAATACCGGTTGCAATAGTATCAATAGAAAAAAAATCTACAGTACCAAAATCAGCAAGAACTTCCATAAATACTAGTATTATTCCAGAAAAAAATGAAGGAAGAATAATAGGAAGTTGAATTTTAAAAAAAACACTTAACTTTGTAGAGCCCAAACTTTTAGCAGCATATTCTAAATTTTTTGGAATACTCATAAAAGCATTTTTACAAAATAAATACACATAAGGATAAAGCGATAACGTAAAGATAACAGATGCAAAAAATGTTGAATTTAAAGATGGAAAGTAACTTTTATTTTGATAAAATATATAAGCAAAAATATAAGATGGAATTGATAAAGGAATTAAAAATCCCCATTCAAAATAATTTCTGAACGGAAACTGAAATCGCGCAACAAGGTAAGCAAGCGGTAAAGAAACAATACTCATTACCACTGCAACACCAATAAAAAGATACAACGTATTGCTTAAATATTTAGGCAAAAGGTTTTCTGAAATATGTAAAATAGTATCTACCTTAAAACCTAAAGTAGAAAAAATCAAACTAATAAGTGGTAATTGAATGAGAATAATCAAAAATATAAAAAATATTTTAAGTAATTTTTTTTTCAAAAATTATCTCCAACCATACTTATCTAATAACTTAAGCGCTTCAAGAGAATTAGAGCCAATTTGTTTTATACCATCTAAATCAAATTTTGCTTTTCCAAGTTCTTGTAAAGTTTTATTCCACTCAACATCAATGGTAACAGGATATTCGTAGTTTTCATTCATAATCATTGTTTGTGATTCTTTGGTAAGAAGAAATTCTATAAATTTAATCGCTTTTTCTTTATTGGGAGCATATTTTGCCAACGCCGCGGTACTAATATTAACATGCGCTCCTCTGTTTTTTTGATTTGGAAAAATAATTCCAATTTTATTTGCTGCAGAGCGAAATTTTGTCTCATTGGAGTTGAGCATACGGGCATAATAATAGGTATTAACAACTGCCATTTCTCCTACATTGTTTGCCAAAGCCAACAGTTGATCTGTATCTCCGCCCTCTGGTGTACGAGCTAAATTACCAGACACATTTTTTAGCCATTCTGTGGTTGCCTTTTCTCCATTTGCATTTAAAAATCCTGCCACAAGCGATTGATTGTACACATTGTGCGAAGAACGAATGAGCAATTTGTGTTTCCAATTGTTGTTTGCTAAATTTTCATAAGTATCAATCTCGTTACCTTTGAGCTTTTCTTTGTTGTAGGCAATCACGCGGCCACGCATACTCACTGCAACCCAATTGTTTTTATCACTTCTTAAGCTTTCAGGAAGACGCTGCGCAATGGTAGCAGAACTGATAGGTTGAAAAAGATTGTCTTGTTCGGCTTTCCAAATACTCCCTGCATCAACTGTGAGCACCACATCGGCCGGGCTATGTTTGCCCTCACGCTTAAGCCTTTCAAAAATTTGCGCGGCTTCTTTGATAAACAAAACATTAACTTTTACGTTTTCTTGTTTTTCAAAATTTTCATACAGTTTTTTATCAACCTCGTAATGCCTTGAAGTGTATATATTTATTTCTTCTTTTTGAACTATCTTATTGTTTGCAAATATTTGCAATGGAATATTGAACATAGAAATTAAAACTATTGTTTTTATAAATATTTTCATTTTTGCTCCCTGTATTTTTAGACAAATTACCTAGACCCTCTCGATACCAACCAAAACACTATATAGTGAAACTGAAAATCAATCTCAATGAATGCGCTTAAATTTTTAGAGGTAGAGCGCGCAGCCAATTTGTTAACTAAAGAATATCAAAAAAAACCAAAAAAGCTTTGTGAGAGTTTGAGTTAAAAATGCTCATCCCTTAAAAAGAGGGGATAAGCAAAAATGATATTTAATATATGGACTCATTGTGCAAAAGAAGTGTGGCCGATTGCAAAACAGATCTATGCAGCGATGGGGCTGAAACGTAACGATAAAGCAACCTATCATAAACAATAAAATAAAAATTGCACAAAAATATAGCTAATATTTAAAACAGGAGGTGTAATGCCTCCTGTTTTTTAAAATCATTATTTATCAGGTATTTATGCCAAATCACCGACAAAGTCGGGATGAAGAATTACTTGCATTAATTATTGAAAATTTTTTTGAATTATAGAAAAAGCTTTTTTAATATTTTTAGTTCTTAGTTTTGAAACACCTGTTTTTGCCGCAAACTCTTGCCATTTTTGCGTCGCTTTTAAAACCTGATCGATAATTTCTAACGCATTTTCTTTTTTAATATTACACGTAGCTGCAAGTTTTAAAAAATGCTCTTTAGTTGGATTTTTTCCTTCACCCATAATCATAGTTGAATGCTCACCAGCAGGACCCGAAGAAAATGTTAAATCATAGGCTGGAGACACACTCCAAATTCCGCTTGCATTCATTAAAAACGAAAAGTTTTTTGAATGATCATCTCGATTATGACTTAAAATATTAAACACAGCATTTCTAAATTGAATTTCACACTGAGTTTCATTGCGAGTTAAATACATTGTTGCTTTCATAATGCTTTCATAATCGAGCAAAGGTTGGCGGTGATCAGCGTGAAGCAACCCAGCCACTGTGTGCATATGAATGCGTTCACCACCATTTCTGTCAAAACGCTTTACTCCAAAAAAACCCAACCCTTTTTTTGATGGAAAAAGTTTTGCTACAGGCACAACAAGGCCTGCCTCAATAGCCATGAGATGATACGCATATTCTATTGCGCTAATGTCTTTGGGATCAAGACTCGATCTAAACTTGATAAGCCAGTCTTCGTTATCAATTCGTAACAAAACCTTAGGGCGCGCACCTGCAGAAGAACCTCCTAATATAAGAAGATCATCAACATAAGTGTTACTTTCACCTAAGGTGGCTTGAATTTCGTGATTGATTTCATCCAAATCAGTTGGCAGATTTGTAGCAGAATTTGGATTTTCTGGCTCAAAAGTAATAGCGCCCATGCCACCACAACCAACAAAACAAAGACGATCAAGCGGTGAAAGATTTTCTGGGATTAAGCCTGCTTTCATGAGTTTGCGGTCTAAAAGCAACCGCCCCCAACCATCTGGCAAGCTGTCATTAAACACACCAAATAAACCATCAAACGCTTGCTCATTCGATGCAACAACGCCCGCTTTAAGAGGCAATTTAAATGGCGACAATTCGAGTCCTGTTTTGATAAAATTGATATCATATTCAAAAAAAATTTTTCTATTTTTAAGCAGTAGCCGCCCCATCAGCTGTTTGCTGCCAGTTCCGTGAAAATAAACAAAAATAAGATTTTGAGGAGAAAAACTCATGTTCTCCCTCTTTTTCTTGTATCCTGCTTCATAAGCGCATCGAGAGATAACGCTGCCTCTGGGCTTTCGGGGGCAAATAACGCATTAAAATCATTGGTAGCTTTTAGCACTATAGATAGTTTTAATAATGATTTAAGTGAAATTTCCCCAGTTTTTTCAAACTTTTTTAAAGCGCCATAACTCACTCCCGATCTTTGCGCCAAAGATTGCTGACTTAAATTGAGATTGAGCCTTTTGGCACGGGCTTGTTCGGCTATTTTCTTTTGCATTTCTTGCGTGCTTAAAAAATTAATTGATATCATAATATCCCTTATAACACAAAAACCCTTATAATAGATATTATAATAGCTGTTATATTAAAAAATCAAGTATTTTATTGTAGTATTTTTGATCAAGACTCATTTTTTGCTTTCTACAATTTTTACAAAATTCAAAATAATAAAAAATTAATTGCCATTTTTTTACGTCATTTTTTTTATAGCAAGATTGACAATAAATATATAAATTTTAAGATAGTATAAATAAAAAAAGGAGGTAACAATATGAAGTTAACAAAAATCACTTATTTCACAATAGCATGCGCTTCTATCTTAAGTAACAGTTCTTTTGCTGGCACATGTACAATGCATGTAACTAGAGAAGCATGCACAGGAATGGAAAAAGAAAGTTATGCAAAGTGCGGAGGCAAAGCAAGTTGCGACGAAACTAAAAAAACAGGTAGCGCAGAAGCATGTGCAAAAGCAGCTTTAGAAGCATGCGCCAATGTTGCAGCACGTCAAAAACAAACAAAATCAAAAAAGATAACTGCTGATTTTGATGGAAAACCAGTAGAAGGAGGCAAAAACTTTTGCGAGCCAAATCGTTCTGATTTTAACAAATGTTAAATACAATTTTTTGCTTTTATAAAATCATGATCATTTGAGAAATCAATGAAAAAGTTTGATAAACTGTCTCTCAAAATTAAATTATTAATTTTTAATTCAACGTTGTTTTTTTCTTTAATTTTTGTTTCTTTTATAACTTTAAATATACTTTTTTCGAGTAATACAATAATCAAAGATCTAT
This sequence comes from Spirobacillus cienkowskii, assembly GCA_003339605.1. GTDB lineage: Bacteria > Bdellovibrionota_B > Oligoflexia > Silvanigrellales > Silvanigrellaceae > Silvanigrella > Silvanigrella cienkowskii. Next base: position 6,846 of record QOVW01000027.1, read on the forward strand.
CCTCAAATGAAGCCTCTCATTGGCTTTATCAATCAATGATTATTAAATCTGATATTCAATTATACCTTAGAATATCTTTAAATAACCATGATCAAAACAAAGAAGGTTTAGAAAGTTCTTTAAAAGACGTCTCAAACGCAACAAGTAGTTTAACTCAGGCTCTACAAAAATATGTGTCAGAAACTAAGTTTACTCAAGAAGAACAAGATAATTTTAATAAAACAAATACAAATTGGACTGAAATTAATAAAAATATTGAGGATTTTATAGTTACTTTGAAAGAAAATAAATCAAAAAAAGAAGATTTAACTGCCAAAATAAGCAAAATTGAGGATGGTTTTTTAAATTTAAATGATCAATTGAGCGAGATGCTAAGTAAATTAAGAAAAAACTCCATTGAAATTTATAATATTTCACAAGAAAAAGAAAAATATTATTTTTTAGGTTTATTATCAATATTATCATTCGGATTGTTAATCTCTGTGATAAGTTTTATTTATACCATAAAAATAAGTAGTAATTTTAAATTAATTAGCAATGAGTTAAATATTCAATCCAAAGATATTAACAAAATAGTTTCATTAATAAAGAAAAATTCTAGTGTTTTGGTTAGTTCAATGGATCAACAATCAAGCTCTATTCACGAAACAACAGCCGCAATTAATGAAATAACAAGTACAGTTAACAGAACAAACGAAAATACCAAAGAGCTTTTTTCAGTTTCTAAAACTTCTTTAGAAAAATCTGAAATTGGACAAACAGTGATGAAAGATATGTTAGCTTCTATGAAAGAAATATATCAATCTAATGAACAGTTGCAAGTTATAGCAGATATCATTAAGCAAATAAATTCAAAAACAGCAGTTATTAATGAAATAGTTGCTAAAACAGAACTTCTTTCATTAAATGCTTCTATTGAATCGGCTCGCGCAGGCGAACATGGAAAAGGTTTTGCCGTGGTTGCAGAAGAGGTAGGAAATCTTGCAAAAATTAGCGGAAAATCGGCTCACGAAATACAAGAATTGATTACGCAAAGCGAAGAAAAAGTTCGACAAATTTTAGACGCAACACGATCTAGATTTGATGGAATAAAAAATATCACTGATAAAGCTAATTTTTCGTTTCAAGAAATCTCAGAAAATATTTCATCCTTATCAAATTACATAGAGCAAATAACAAACGCTGCTCAAGAACAAGAAATAGGTGTAAGGCAAATTTCTACTGCTATGTTACAAATAGAAAACTCTACAAGAACAATTCAAGAGTCTGTTACAAGTAATTTAGAGGGTTCTCAAACACTAGTAAATCAAAGTGAAAACTTAGAAAAAACTTCTTTAAAAATTGGTACCATGATTTCTGGAGAAAATACTAACTAATACAGCTTCTATTAAATTTGCTCCATGCGATCAAACTATAACCTATTGATAATAAATATATTTGCCCTATAAAAATAGGTAGAAATTTTGGAAGGCGTATAGTAAAAATAATGTTAATTTAAAATTTTTACTTTTTATTGTCCTGCTAAAAACTGTTTTTTGTTAGCAATCATTGTTAAATTTCCAATAAGTTAATGTTCGTCATATTATTTTTATTTTTTTGATCGCTTTTTTTTTAAAACACTAAGAATGAATAAAAATTTTTATAGTATTTTTCATTAAAAATCATAATAGATCCTAGCTAAATGTTAACTTGTTATTAAACTAATTTTCCTCTCTGTTGTTTTAACAAAAAAGAGTGCAATGATTTGGTGTCAGAGCAGATTACGTCAAATTTTTCACTGTCCAAAGGTATTATTGTAATATTATTTTTATTTATTTTACCCTCAGTATGCACTTCTAACATCAAACCAATGGCATCTTGTACCATATAGTATGCTTATTCTTCGGTATCACCATCAGTTACAACTAATAACGAAGGAACTTCTGCAACAAAATATGTTATATCGTTATCAATTATTTTTTTTATAAACCCTTCTACCCTCATTGATTTCTCCATATTTAACAGTTACTTTTTTATAATTTAAAGAAACTTTAATAAAACAACTCAAACCTTATTGTTTAAGATTTTCAAAAACATCATCAAAATTTTTTATACAAACCGCACCCTTTTGTTTAAATTTCAAAGGCCAAGTTAATTTAGGATTTTCAAAGTTATTTTGTAAAATAAATAATTTTCTTTTTTGTTTTAAAGCGGCTTCGGCTTGAACCAGAGTGCCCGATGTTTCACCTGCTTCAACAATAATAGTTGCTTTAGTTAACACAGACATAGTTTTATTTCGTTCTAAAAAATAAAATCTTTTTGTTTTTAAATTTTGTTTTTCATACTTAATAAAAGGTACCTGACTAATAATAAGGTGCTCTTGTGCTATTTTTTGTTGAAGATCTTTGTTTTCTTTTGGATAAAAAACAGATAAAGGAGTGCCAATAACCCCAATTGTTTTGCCATTAAATTTTATTGCCGTTTGATGCGCAACTGTATCAATGCCAGCAGCAAGGCCAGACACAATTGTAAAACCTTTCTCTACCAAGCCTTGCGTGAGTTTTTGCGTTCTTCTAACCCCTGCTTCACTTGGCTGGCGAGTACCAATAATTGCCACACAGGGAGTACAAACAAGATCCCAAAATCCCTGATAGTAAATAATTTCTAAAGGACTTTGTGCGTCTAAGAATGAAGTTTGATAATTTTGGCTACCACGCATTGTCACACCAAAATGATTAATATTCGCGCTCGTCACTCTTTTCATAACTTCACTGTAATATTTTTCAGCTATTTCTGCTGCTATAAAATTTGAAGGATGTTTGCATCCGTTCTCAAACATTTTTGCGAGTTTTGCATAACCAATAAAGTCGCCTTGATCCCATAAAGCTTCGTAACTTCCAACCTCAAGACTGAGATTGGAATTACATTTATGCAACTCTGTTAAAATACTATTCTCCATTTTTAACCGCTTTACTGTTTAATTTAGAAAAATTATTTTTAGATTTATTATCTGTATAAGCAATATACCTTCTTTCTTGTTATACAATAAAATAATACATTAATATTACATTACAGTCTATATTTACATTAAAAAATCCTAATTCAATCAAACATAATTAAACAAATAAAATAACTAGTAAATTATAAAAACCAAAAAATAATTTTAATTTTACCATAAAAATTAAGTTTAATATTTTGATATCATAATTGTTGCGCTATTTACAAAATTTGTACAAAAACAATAATAAAAAAAGAAAAATTCTTGTTACAATAATTAGTTACTTATTGAGTAATGAAAACCATATTTAAAGTTCACCATTAATTAGAAATTGATTACAAAAAAATACTTTCTTAAAAAAACTCAATATCTAAAAAAATCAACAACTCATTTTTCTGTTCTCACACAATTGACCGGAAAACACATTCTCACTAGGGTGGCGAGCTTCATGTGTGAATTGCACATGAAGCTCGCCACCAGTTGTATTTGCAGTTTGCAAACTGTAATTACGCAGTGAAATTAAAAATAACGTGTTTATTGTTGAAGGATTTTTATGTTCCAAAGCGAATCTGTCGATATTTTTGACCCCAAAGTGGATTCCATCTTCAAAAAGATTTTTGGAGAAAAACAAGAACTTTTTATTGACCTTGTCAATAGTGTATTTGCCAATAAAAACGAAAAATTGGTAAAATCTGTTACCTTTTCAAACTCTTCTCTGTCA
>QOVW01000104.1 GCA_003339605.1 Spirobacillus cienkowskii
AAGACAAAGCGCCGCCAGTAGAAGACAAAGCGCCGCCAGCAGAACCAGCTTCAGGAAGTGATCCTATTTAATGAGTTTTAAAAACAACTCATGATTGTCTCTCGTCCATCCTAAATAAGTAAACAAACTTGAGCCCCTAGAATACGTAACTGGGGGTTTTACTGCAAAAATACAATCTAATTTTTAAATATAAATTTAATATTTAATTTTCTATTAATTAATTGTTTTTGTGTATGTTTTTTTAAATATTTGTAAAAATTAACTTTTATTCAATAAGATGATTTATTTTGAAAAAGTAACAATATTATTATTGTTTAATAACTTTAATTTAATAGTTATTTAATAAAAATTTAATTATTTTATTTAAAAAATTTAAAAAAAATAATTTTTAAATATATTTTAAATTGTTATAAGTGTAATTAAAAAACACTTACACTTATAAAGAATAATTTTTAACAAAGGAGTTACTATGCCCCTATATATAGGCTTTCTCAATGCATGTGTTTTTATTTTATTACTACTTATACATTTGAGTTGTAATCATAAAAATGGCAAAGTTTTGCATAAATCTAGAGCGGATTCTGTTTTGCAACAAGAAAATCTTATTAGAGACACTAAAATTGAATTTGAGTATAAATCTATACCTTCTGGTACCTGTAGCAATTATAAAATAATCAGTGCTTTAGATTCTTTATATGTTAAAAATAATTTAAAACTGAAGGATAACAATAATTATTTTACGCTCGACAAAAATTTGCAAAGAGTTTGTGCGTTCAATATTTTAGGATCAATTGAAACAGCAGCTCCTCTTGATGCAACAGCACAGCTTGGGCTTGAACTAGGGGCAAGCAAAACTTTTGATGAGGTAAGGGTTGGCGCAAAGCTTCCATCAATTATTGATATTAAACTTTCAACGGAGCAAAAAAACATATTTGTGCCAACAGGAGAGCAAATAAAGCCATTTCATATTATGGTGCGTCGCAAAATTAATGAAAGTTATCAAAGTTTAACTTCTTCTGGTCAGAGTCCAAACAGTGTTCTTTCGCTTGTTGTAACGCCCAATGGTGGAAAACCTATACCTTTAAATATCGTGCGAGGAACTCATAAGGAATTGTTTTCTTTTATTATGCCTAGCGATCTTTCTTTTGGCACATACCCGTTGAGCTTAAGTGTTAAGGATGCTGCTCCTAATGTAAAGTACGATTTTACAGTGCAACTTGTAGAAAAAGGCACTCATTCTAACTCTCCTAAAATTAATTCTATTTTTATTGATCATAACAATGTAAATTCTATTCCAATTGGCACATGTATTCCTTATCGTGTTATTGCAAAGGATTTAGCTGAAAAAGAACATTTTATTACCAATCCCGAATTGCTTGAAACCAAACTGCAGCCACTACAAAGTAATTTTAGTGTGTTACCAGAAGAAGAAAAAATTTGTGCATATAAAATTATCAGCAGAACAGAAAAAATTTATCCTACAAAAGATGATCCTGTTGACTTAAGCATAAATTACGAGGGCAAAACAAGTATTGCTTCATTTAAAGCGGCAAAACCACCTGAATACAAATTATTTGAATCTAAACCAATATTTTTATTAGATTTAGGATCATCTGGCAATCATTTAATTTCTGTAAAATCTGGGCAAAAAACAGAAAACTTTAAAATTAATTTAACGAAAACTTTAAGTTCCACTGAACAAACAACGCATTTTGCAACAGATATAAACGGTTATGAAATATTGGATCATGATAGTAAAGAAATTATTAAACTAAACTCCATTGTTAATAGCGAAGATGACTCTGTGTTATTTAATTTTATTGCGCCGCTTAAACTTCAAAAATCCTCTTTAGACCCTTCCTTTTTTACATTACGCATGGTGAAATTTCCTAATATTACAGCACAATTTAAATTACACATTATTTCAGATATAAAATCTGTTCAATTAAGTTGTAAAAATATATCAAATTTTCCTTTTTCTAGTTTTAAGCTAAATGATGAATGTAATTTGAATGTTAATATAACGCTTAACAGTAATGAAAATTTAGACTTGAGTACTAATGACGGGATGAGGAGATATCGTGTAGAATATAAAATAGGAGATAACGTTTTACAAAGTGAAAATAATAATTATTTATTAAAGCTTTCTGATGAGGAATTAAACCAAATTAAAGACAATGCTTCTGCACTCGCTAAATCTTTTTACATTGAGGTTTATGTTTATGATAGAGCCAGCAATAATAAAATTATTACAAAAAAACAAGAAGTTAAGTTTTGGTTGCCGCAAATAGATATTAAAAATTTGGATGCTCATTGAATCTTCATTGATATTTTATTTTGGATAAACCCTTATAAGGGGATTATCTCAAATAAAATATCAATAATAAAAGGCTCGTTCTTCTGGTGTTTTTAATCTTTCTAAGATTGTGACAATATGGAACCAAGGCAATTGTGCAGCAAGTTGCTGCACAAATATAACATCTTGATAATTATCGGAAAATAGGCGCATATATTTTAAATTTCTTGGGCTAAAACCCTTCATATCTGGGAAGGTAGCTATCAGATCTTTGCTTAATCGATCGATGACTTTAGAATCCCAACCAAGGCTATTTTGCTTTTTTAAAATTTCTGTACCAATTTTATGATATTAAATAATCTCTTGTTAAAAAATTATATGGATAAAAATATGAAGGAATAATTATTAAATTTAAAGCTTATAATTTTAAAATAAATTGATTATCAAATTAATACATTTAAAGGAATTACATTCCATGTGGAAAAGTAGCATGGTCAATGGTGCCGCTATCGCGAACAAGTTTTAATGCTTTCATGTACTGTGCAAAAATGTTTAATGCGTATTCGATCCGTTTTCTAATGTCGGTGTCGCTTGTGCTTTCTGGTGTGTCTTTATTAAGCACATGTGTGCAGTCTCTTATAACAACATGTTCTGGAATGTAACAAATTCGGGAATTTTTGTATCCGCTTGATCGCAATTCTAACACAGGATACGCGCCCCCGGTTCCGGCGCTAACCGTAACAATCAATCCTGGCTTATGACCAATTTCTTTTGCGCTGCTAAGTAACAAAAAGTTTTTTAATCCCGAAGGTACCATGCCATGCCATTCTGGAGAGACAATTATAATTCCATCAGATGACTGTAGTTCCTGTGCAATTGGCGCCCAAGCTTTATTCCATTTTGCGCTGTTTGGATTAAAAAAATCTTCATCAAATAATGGAATAGGATTTTCTGCAAGTGAAACAAAATGTGTTAAAAAAGCAAGCTTAGAATGAATTTCTTTAATAATGTAACGAGCAACTTTTTCTGATTCCGAATTTTTTCGGTGGCTTCCAGAAATAATGGATATTTTCATTTTTTCTCCTAAATCAGTTTTTAAAATAAAATTTTTTAAAAAAACTTTATTTTAAAAACTCAAGTAACGATGGGGTTAACATCTTTGAGCTTGCTTGTAGAGTAAAACCTAATGCGTGCTCTGCTCTTCTGAGATCGAGCGCCGATTTTACCATATCTGCAGCTTCTAGATTATTGTTATCACTGTGAAGTTGTGATTCGCCGCGATCAAGACGTTCAGATACATCTTCTAACGCAACACGTCTTGCCCCCAAAGAAGCGGTTATAGAAACAACAGAATTCATTGCAGAGTCTAAATCGACCATAGATTGATGCAACTTTTCTTTGTCCCAAATGTACAAAGAATCATACATATTTTCTAAAATTTTAACAAGCGGAGGTCTTTTACCTTCGTGGCTTGCAGGCACATCAAACACTTCTCGACCACTAATATTAATTGCTCTAAAACTATCTTCATCAACTTGTACAAAAATAAAACCATCATCGCCTAGGTAATGACCATCTGGCGAAACAGGAGGTTGTGTGGTTTGAAAGCCACCAAATACATATTTGTCATCATAGGTGGTGTTACCTAAAATAATCACATGATTTAAAATTTGGCGAATTTCTTCTGCCACAGCTTTTTGTGAGGGTTCATCATAAATGCTTGTTGATTGTTGAATAGAGAGTTCTTTTGCTCGAATTAACGATTCATAAATAGAAGAAAGCGCGTCTTCTGTTTTAGCTAAATATCCTCTACCAAAATCTAAAGTTTTTCTAAATTGATCGAGATTTGTAATGCGTGTTCTATTTCTTAGTACTCTAATTGTTGCAACGGGATCATCACTAATTCTTTTTAATTTTCTACCAGAAATAGCTGTTTCGTTAACGTCATCAGCCATTGCTTTTACATTGCCAATGCGATCGAGGGTTGTTCCGTATCGATATTGTTCTGATATACGAGGTTGAATGGCCATATCACCTCCTTATTACTTAAGCTTTTAAACTATCTTTTTAAATCTAAAACTGTTTTATACATTTCGTCTGCAGTTGTAATCACTCGCGAACTTGCTGTAAATAAATGTTGGTACTTTAGTAGATTTGCTGCTTCATCATCTAATGAAACTCCGGCAACAGTTTCTCTTTGGGCTTTTAGTCTATCATAAATAATTTGTGAAGCAGTGGCTTCTTCTTTGGTTTTGAGTGTTGCAATACCAAGTTTACTGATCATTTTATCATAAAAACTAGTGATGGTTGTTGTTTCATCATCAAAAATTGGTTCATAAAAAAGTTTTATAAGCTGATTTGCAACAACGTTGTCACCAGGTGTCATGCTAGACATCGAAGCACTAATTGCATTTGGATTGTAAACAATTCCGAGTTCCACCTCTATATCTTGAGCAGGCTCTCCTGGGCCATCAAGTCCATCAAAAAACTTTCGGCCACTTGATTCTCGCATATCAAAAATTCCATAACCTTTTTCGTGAATAGTATTAAAAGAATCGCCAAATCCTTTTGCCAAAGCATTCACTTCGTCTCGAACTCCTTGAGCATATTTATCGCGAATTTGTAACAGCGCTCCCATTTTTCCTGTTTTAATACTACGCGTCATGTCAAAGTAACGCTCTTTGTCAAATTCTGACACAACAATATCTGGCATATGTTTTGGAGTATAAATGTCTTCAATTTTAAAACGAGAGGCAAGATTTCCTTCTACAAGTAAACATTCTGCTGGCCCTCGTATGGTAATTTGTTCGTTATTGTCTTTGTATACGTTAATATCAACAATGCTGCCGATTTCTTTTATAATTTTATCGCGTCTGTCTTCGAGGTCATTCACATCAGATAAATTTGCTGCTCCCATTTCGCGAATTTCTCGATTGAGTTTTGCAACTTCGGCAATTTTTTGATTTACTGCTGCAATGATTTGTCGCAATTCTTCGTTGGCATCGGTTTGTACTTGTACAACTCTTGAATGCGTAGAGTTAAATGCTTGCGCAAGGCTTTTTGCGCTTTCTATGGTGTTAATTCTAACAGAAGGTTCTTCTGGAAAATTAGCCAACTCTCTCATAGAATTATTAAATGATGTAAATCTGTCGCGAATTGTTGAAGTTAAATCTGGATTAAAAAAGCTTTCTAGTTTTTTTAATCCTTCGGCGAGGGTTTCTGTGCGACTTTGTTCTTGAACTTCTCTGCGTAATTGTCCCTCAACAAATTTATCATGCGCTCTGCGAATACTTTGAATGCGCGCTCCATCACCAAAAATTTGCAAACCATATTCTATAGGGTACTTTGTTTCTAAATTCACAATTTGGCGGCTGTAACCTGGAGTTTGTGCGTTGGTAATATTATGACCCGTGACATCAACTCCAACTCTCGAATTTTGGAGTGATTCGCTGCCTAAATTTAAAATATGTTGTAAGGTTGCAACCATGTTACGCCTTTATTCGCATTGACGAGATGGTTTGTGTTTTATTTGTCAGTGATTGTGCTTTACCAAAAGAATCATAATTCATGCCAACATCTGCTTCTGATTGAAATAAATTTATTGACATTGTTACGCTTTTTAATAATTTTTTAAGAATAATTTCGTTTCTAAATATTCTTGGATAAATTGTTATAAAAGTATTTTCAAATTCGTTGGCAATTTCTTTGAAATTATTTTCTTGCTCTTGAAGTTTTGTGTATGTTTCTAAATTTATCAATGGCTGTATATTTTTAAGATATGTTGAAAAAGCAATACGAAATAATTTTAAGGAAAGCTTTTGACCTCTTGCATCGAATGCAATCATATAACAAATTTTTTTAAGAATTGAAATTCTTTTTTCTTCGATATTTTGTGCAATTCTTGAATGTTGGTCTTTTAAGATGACCACTTTTTCTAAAGACGTAATATTATATTCTTCAATTGCTTGTTCTTCTTCATTTAAAATAGGTAAAAAATCTAAATACACAGCAATTTGTTTTTTTAAAATTTCGTTAAATTGAATGATTAGGTTTGTTAACTCATCCATAATTTTATTATCACTTTATTAAAAAGTTATTAACTTAAAACTGTTTCGGGTTCTTTAGCAACTTCGTCTTTAAATGTTTCGCGCAAAATTGCATCGGCTACTTTTTCGGCATCCACCTTGTATTCACCTTTGTTAAGTTTGTCTTTAAATTGAGCAACTTTTTCTTCGCGAATGTCTGGAGTTTCTTCTGCTATCTTTTTAGCCATGCTTAATTCTTTAGCACGTTGTGAAATTTGGACATTTGCAGCATCTTTTAAACTAGGAGGCTGATTTGCTTTGGCGTAAGCATTTGCTCCTTTTTTTGTATTAATGCGATCGGGCTTTGTTGCTTCTGAAGTTTGATTTGCATTGGGGTTAATAATAGATGGTGAGTTTTTTACATTATTGATACTCATAGTGTGACTCCTTATTATTATAATGGTTAACAATAACTTTTTTTTTAAAAACTTAACAGGAAAAATATTTGTTTTTAGTCAAAAATTATTTAAAATTAGGAAATAAAATGTTGCAGTAAATTTGCACTAGGAATAAATTACCAATAATAGGTAAATTTTTTGCATTATGCTTTTATTAAATTTTTTAATTTTAATGGATACTTTTTTTTGTAAAGTAAATTAACAAAATTGATTTTTTTTATGTTTTTTTTAAATTAAAGTTTTTTAACGTTGAAATTAACGCACTTCCGTGTTTTTATACAACTCATCTAGTATTGCGCAGAGGAGAGCTAAGATGACTGGTTGGAATATAGAATGTAAAGAGCGTCCATGGCAATCTCATTATGGTGAGGGTACTAACCTAGAGATACCAGCATTTGAGTTCTCAAATTTAGCTGATATGATTACTAAAACTTCTGTAAAGTGGAACAGCAAAACTGCATGCAGTCTTGTTTTACCTAATGGAATTGAAGGGGCTTTTTCTTATTCTGAAATAAATTTATTAAGTGATGCGTTCGCTGTTTATTTAAGAGAAGTACTTGATATTCAAAAAGGTGATCGAATTGCAATTCAAATGCCCAATTGCCTGTCTTATCCTTTAGCAGTGTTTGGTTGTTTTAAAGCTGGAGCGGTTGTTGTTAATACAAATCCATTGTACACAACATTTGAAATGGAACACCAATTTAAAGATAGTGGTGCAAAAGTTTTAATTATTATGGATTTATTTGCCGATAAACTTAAAGATGTTATTCCAAATACAGATATTAAAAAAGTTATACTTGTAAGCATTGCTGATTTTTTACCTTTTTTTAAGAAAAATCTTGTTAAGCTTGTGTTAAAGTATGTTAAAAAACAAGTACCAAAGTGCGAAGTTTATTTTGAGCCGTTACCAAATGCTATAGATCAAGGTTTAAAAATACTAAATGCAAAAAATATTGCGGTAAAAAATTATTGGCAATCTGTTACGTTAGATGATTTGTGCGCATTACAATACACAGGAGGCACCACTGGAGTTAGCAAAGGTGCAATGTTAACACATCGAAATTTAATGGCAAACGTGTATCAAATTTTAGAGATGGGCAAATCAAAAATTGTTTTTGGCGACGAAGTGATTTTATCTGTATTGCCGTTGTATCATATTTTTGCTTTTACAGTAAATTTATTGAGTTTTTATTACTGCGGCGCAGAAAGTGTGCTAATTCCAAACCCCAGACCACTTACCAATTTACAAAAAGCAATTGCTCGTAAAAAAATATCTTGGACTTCGGGTGTCAATACATTATTTAATGGTTTACTCAATGAGAAATGGTTTTATGAAAATCCTCCTCAATATTTAAAATGTTCCATTGCAGGCGGAGCCTCTTTGCATCACGCTGTTGCTGAAAGATGGGAAAAAATTACAAAAACTTCGGTTGTTGAAGGTTTTGGATTAACTGAGGCGTCTCCTGTTGTATCGTTTAATCCTATTAATGGTGTTGTTAAAATTGATACCGTAGGACTGCCTGTGCCAAGTACCGATGTGGTATTGCTCGATGATAATGGTGAGGTTGTTCCTTTAGGTGAACAAGGTGAAATTGCTGTGCGAGGCCCGCAAGTGATGAAAGGCTATTGGCAACGACCAGAAGAAACAACAAAATGTTTTAAAGGAAATTGGTTGCTTACTGGCGATGTTGGCGTGATGGATCGGGATGGCTATATTAAAATTGTCGATCGTAAAAAGGATCTAATACTTGTTAGTGGCTTTAATGTGTATCCTAACGAAGTCGAAGATTGTATAGCAAAAATTGCTGGAGTTGCCGAAGTTGCTGTGGTTGGTGTGCCAAACTCAAAAACAGGCGAGGCCGTTAAAGCTGTTATTGTCAAAAAAGACCCTGCCCTTACAGAATCAGAAGTGATTGAGCATTGTCAAAAATTTATCACTCAATATAAGGTTCCAAAAGTTATAGAATTTAAAACAGAGCTACCAAAAACTTCAATCGGAAAAGTTCTCAGAAAGAATTTGCGGCAAGAATCATAAAATTCCAGAAAATGGTTTTGTTTGGTAGCTTTTTTATAAACGCGTTTTTTAGAGGTATAAGTTTAAAAAAAGGATTTATCAATGAAGCTATTTTTTTTGTTACTTGCACTACATTTTTCTTTTTTTTCTTATGCAGATTCTGAAAAAAATAAAATTAAAAAAATTGTGATATTTGGAGATAGTCTTTCTGATAACGGCAATTATTTTAAAGCATCAAAAGACTCACAAAATCCAATGCCGCTACCCCCTTATTATCTTGGAAGAGCGACCAATGGCATGGTGTGGGCTGAGTTTTTGTCTGCGGCACTTGATGCTAAGCTCGAAAACTATGCTCACTTAGGAGCGTTAACGTTTGGTTTTAATGCAAAATATCCCATGGCAACAAGTTTGGTTGCGCAACTTGATGAATATTTAAATAATATTTTTGAAAAAAATAAAGACTTAGACAAAACGTTATTTGTGGTTTGGGCTGGAGCCAATAATATTTTTACCATGAACTATAAAGAACCTTGGTACACAACTAAAAAATTATGGCGTCTTTCGGGAGATTTAAAAAACTCTGTCAAAAAATTAAAAGAAAAGGGTGCGCGGTATGTGATGGTGGCCAATTTGCCAGACTTAGGTAACATTGCGTTAACTTCAGATGTTGATAGCTATAAAAATATGCAATGGTTTTTAAGTTCCTTAACCAATCTTGAAAACTATTTTATCAATAAAAGAGTGTTGTCACTTGCGGATCATAAATCAGACGATGATTTTAAAATTATTTATTTTGATGCCCATAAAATGTTAAAAGAATTTACGCAAAATGCTAAAAAATATGGCTTTAAAAATACCACCAATTCTTGTTACCCAGGAGTGCCTGCTCATTTACCGAGTCCTAATGTAGCATGCAAAAATCCGCAAGATTATTTGTTTTGGGATTTGGTGCACCCCTCGGCAAAAGCGCATTGCTTTACAGCAATCACAATTCAAAATCTGCTTGCCAAAGAAATTGAGACTACAAAACCTCATAAAGAACAAAGTGAAAAATGTTTAAAGTTGTAGGGAGATTTTTGAGACGATTTTCTGCTGACAAAATTTCTGCCATATTTTGTTTGTACAAATAATCTGTAGTGGCTGACAGTTTTTAGAGCATTGTCAGCACTAACAATATTTAAAGATTTTCGACTTCTTCAGGCGAGAGTCCTGTCATATCAATAATATCTATCATTGAAAAATCTCTAGCTTTTAATTTTTTTGCTGTTTCAATAGCTTTTCTATGTTCACCCCTAGCCTCGCCAATTTGAATACCCCTCGCTTCGCCCTTAGCTTCACCCCTTGCTTCAGCATCATCAATTCGAGAAGCGGTATCTAACAGATATTTTAAACGTTGAGTGTATGCGGCTCTTTCTTCGGGGTGATGACTCAAAAAGTACAAAGTTTCTTTTGCTTGTTCAAATAATCTATCTTGCATGGCGAGTTCCTCGAACACTTTTTTGTTT
>QOVW01000028.1 GCA_003339605.1 Spirobacillus cienkowskii
CACAAGAACGTCTCCTCCAATTTCTTGGAGGGGTCTGGTCAATCGCTTTTAGAGGTTTCTCTCCTCAAGCCTCCGGCTTTAGTCGGAGGTGTGGTTGACTTTTTATCCTTTACAGCTTTTCAATAATAGAATTGCGGGAGATAGCACCCTTTCCATAGTTTTTGATAACATAAAAAAAGGAGTCAAAGGCTTTTGCTGTTTGCACAAAAGAGTCAATAAATTCATAATTAGAAAGCCATTGGGGACGATGTGAATAAGTTGTGCCTTCTGGTGCAAGCAGATCACTCAAATGAACTCCAAAAGGCACAGCAAGTTTTTTTAAAGTGAATAAAGATCTTGGATCTAAGATAGCATCGCCATAACCATTTGTAGATCCGCAGTCAACAATTGCAACTCGCGAGTGAGTTTTTTCGATAATTCTTTGAATATCAGGTGGTGCAAGAAATACACCGCGTTCAATTACCAAAGCGCATGATGTTTGGGCGCACGCTATCAAAACGTCACTCTGTCTGCAAATTTCACCAGGAATATATAAAATATCAGCATAATTTGCAGCCAATTTTGCTTCTGCAACCGATGCGACAATTGTGCCAAAATAATTCTTTGATTGTTTTTTTAGGCGAATTAACTCGTTCTCTTTGCATTTTAGAAGATCATGAGTTGTTGCGCTGTTTTCTGAGAGCAGACGCCATTCTGCTAAGTTATATATTGGGTAAACAGATTCCGGAAAATCAGTGTTGCTTCTTTCAAGTGGGTTTTGAATTTCAAGAATATAATTTTTGTCATTGAATAGGTCAAACATAAAGTACTCTATCTCCAAATTAAGAAGCTTCTTCTCCGCTAGCTGATGCGTAAGCCTTACTCCCTAAATTCAATTCATCTTCTTTTTGCTTTAATATTGCAAGTTTTTGAATAAGATTTCCGAGTACAATGGCTTTTTCTCCTCGGGGATGAGCAAATATTCCTCCAGCCCGCTTGCTTTCAAGATTAAACCATTTGATCATGATCTTTAATTTTATTTTAGTAATTGTAGAAATATTAAATTGATTTATTGGTATTTTAATAGATAAAATTGAGTTATATTTTAATTTTTTAATTAATTTCTCTGGGAACTCTATTTTAAATCCGTTCCATGAAAGATCTAAAATTACAACTTTTATTTTAAAAAATGGTATCCATTTGTATGGTATCACATATGCGATTAACGCTGTTTCGTATCGAGGTTCGCTTCTTTTTGGAATATATGGATACATAATACCTCACCTTTTTTTTCACAGTGTATCAAAATATTCCTTCCAAAGTATACGTGCCAAAAATTGTTCAATGCTTAATAAAAACAGTGCTGCGGCTAAAAGCCAGGGGTAAGCATTTATGATTGGTACTTTATCAGAAGAAGGTGTTTGTTTTTTTTGTAATTGAGAAAAATTTTTGTTTAATTTTTGAACATCTTCAAATAAAAATGGGTTATTATATTTTTCTTCAATTTTAGCTTTACCATTAAAAATAGGCCAACTCCCAAACTTCATAATATTTTCATGATTATTTTCTTGATTTATTGCTAACTCAAATTGCGTTTTTAAATTATTATGATCTAATTTAATGGGTAAAATTTTTTGTAAAGGATCATTAAGTTTGATAATATCTTTAGCTAAATGATTTAAAGTAAAAGTTGTTCCATAAATTTTTTTATTTTTATTATTTTCTAAAGTAACATTTTTATTCAGTTGAATACCTCCTCGTCTTTTAGCAGAAAGATAAATGTCATCAGAGTATATTCTAGAGCTCGAAATGTCAGGAGCCCGAATTCCGCTGTCTTGACGTCTTTGAAGAAACTCAACCATCCAATTAAAAATAAATTCAATACCATCAGATTCCTGCATTCTTTTTGCAATTTCTGAAGTATTTTCTATTGTTTTTTGTGTGTAATGATATAGCCAGTCACCAGATAAAAAACTCAACACAATTCCTTTTTCTGCGGACATTGCAATTAATACTGGATGGTTGCCAGGATCGGTTCGCGCCAATGCAATGGCATTATTTTTAAGTTTACAACCTACGGCTGTAAATTGACTTGAAATTTTACTTAAACTTTCTGTAAATTTTGAATTATTGTCATTCATTTGCTTTAAATCAGGAGTCCAGTTATAGTTATTTTTATCGTCCCAGGTTGGAGTATTGGTGCATGGAAATAAAGCGGAAACATGATTATTTTCGCTTGAAAATGAAAGGGGACCGCCTAAAAAAACCATTCTACCACCATTTTTAACGTAATTTGTTAAATTTTGTGATTCTTGTTCTCCTAAATATGTATCAAAAGAAAAATTTTGTGCAATAATTCCATGAAAATTTGGTAAGCTTGATCCAAATAACTTATCAGATGGAAATTCAATTAAGGAAAGTTGGGAATTTGGAATGCTTTGATCACTTTGTGATTCAAGTAATATATAATAACTTAATAAGTCTAAATTAGGCCAGAATTTTAATTTTTGCCTCATTGTTCTTAAACTCCAATCAGGTCCTACAGCAATATGGAGTAAAGTACTTTTTGAATAAACAACCTGAATACTAGTACTACCAGTGTTTACCGGTGGTTTTGAAATCTTTGATGCGACATTTGCAGTCACGACTTGAGTCCCGGTTTTTGTAAAATTAATTGGAATATTAATAGATTGTTGAATATTACCATCTTTAGTCACTTGTAATAGAATTTTTTTTGAGTTTAAAAATGCACTACCACTATGTAATAAAATTTCAGCTTCAATAATACTAGAAGGCTTGCCTTTTCCTACTACTGAAACATGAGCCATACTTTCTTCACCAAGAAAACTAATTTGAGGAATAAATATCTCAGATAATACCAAATATTCATCAATAATATTTTTATTGTTGCTGGGTAAATTTTCAAAGGGGAGAAAATATAGTTTATTTTGTTTATACAGATTATTATTTTTAATAATATCTATAAATTTTTTAGCATCATCACCAAATAAGTTAGCTTCAGATATTATTACAGTAATATTGTTTGATTGGTTTAATTTTAAAATGAGATCTTCAAAGTTTTGAATAGGCAAATTTTCTGATGAGCCATAAAAAATATTTTTAATTTTAGTGTCATTTGAGTAAAATAAAGAAACTTGATTTTCAATATAGTTTTTGTCTTGATAGTTTAACTTTGTATCAGATGGAATAAGTATATTGACAGATGTATAACTTTCGTTTTTATTAAGCACTTTAATATAAGGGTATATAATTGGTAAAAGTAAAAAAACTATAATTATTACTCTTATAAAGTATAAAATAAACAATTTCATGGTTCTAATCCAAGATTTCTAATTCTATTTAAAATTTCTGGTAACTGCATTTGATCTTCTTTATAATCTGTAGTGAGTAATGCATAAATTATATTAATAAAACTTCTAATTTTGTAATCATTATTTTCTAAAAAACAGTCATTCCCATTTGATATAAATCTGGCTTCAGTGACAATACCAAATGGTGCTTGGGCATTGATTTTTTTCTTTAACATTAAAATTCTTGTATTATCTTTAAAACATCCGTCTATGGATTGCAATAAGTAAAAACTTCTATAGAACATTCCACGTTTGTTTGGAAATTCCCATTCTAATCCAGTATTTGGATTATTGAGTGAATTTAAAAATTGAGGAAAATTTTTTTGACCCTCAATTATAAATATACCACCATTCGATAAATGTTTTTCTAGTGAATTTTTATTTATTAAACTTATGTTATCAGTCCACCAAATTTCAGAAAGTCCAGGAATACAAGAGTTTAGTAATAAATTTTTTGGTAGATGAATAGTGCCTCTTTTTAGTAATATGTTTCTTAAGTTTAAATAATTTTTTTCAATATTTTCAGGTAATATTTTGTCACACCAAGCAATTCTAAAATTTATGTTATTATTTTCATTTGAATGAATTTTATGATTATTCAAAGAAGTAAATGGGAAATTAAAACTTTCAAAATTTTGTGCATAAATGTTATTATCATATTGGAATAAAATTAATAATATAGCTATTTTTTTTAAAATTTTTTTATCTTTTTTCCATAAAAATAAAAGTAAAATTATTCCTAATGTTGCAGACAATAACTTAAAATATGAGCTTTCAATATTATTATAATTGCTTGTATTGCTGATTTCGGAATCGGTTGAAAAAAAATTAAAAAACTCATCTTTTGAAATATAAGTCGAATTTTTTTCGCTGTCACTGTTTTTTATAAAATACCATTTTTCTGGATTATTAGTTTTATATAAACCTAAAGTAAAATAATTTGTTGGCTTAAAATTTAAAGTGTTTAAATCTAGTATATCAGAAATTACTGTATTACTAGTAAACTCAGATTCTTCTAGTTTTTCTTGTAATTTATTAATATCATGAATTTCTAACTGTGAGAATGCTAAATTTGAATTTTTTAAACTTTTTGAGACTTCAAACCAAAAGTTAGTCCAGGTGCTTGATTTACCAAGTTCACTGTTTGGTGATGCTGTACCAGTTCTGAGAAAAAAGATTGGCAGAGAAGATGCTTTCCAGGCAAGAATTGTTCCATCATGGGCTTTAATGAGTGGTTTAAAGTAACTTTTGTAAATTCTGGTATCACCAGGAAATTGAATGCCAAGCTCAGACGCTGGAGGCGGGGCAGATAAATGTAAGGTAATTGGCATTGATCCATTATCTAATTGAATAATACTTTTATCTATGTTTTGTTGATCAAAAAAATGACCAGCAGTGTAGACAAGAGTATCAAAATTGAGATCAAATCCTTCTGGAATCCAAAATGTAAGATCATTACTCATTGCAGAGTTAATATTTTCATTATTTGGAACAACCCAAACTGTAGAATTTCGATATTTCCATATATTTTTTTTATTTATAGAATTTTCAGTCTGTTTTTCACAAATTTTTTCAATAAAATTATTACTAAAAAAACTTACTAAAACTCTAAGGCTAGAAAACGAATCAAGTTCAATTGGACTAGGATAGCTATCTGAACATCCAATAAAAAGAGGAAGAATTTTTTCTGTTTCTTTAATTTTAAGTAAATTATACTTTTCTTCTTCAAAATCAAAATTTTTTATAAAAAAATGAGGTCTAGAATTATCTGGAATCAATGAATTTTTATTATTAAAAAATGAAAAGTCCGATGAAGAATTTGATTTTTCATTCCAAAGACTAAATAATTCATTAGGTATAATTTCTTTTTCGTTTTCATTATTGTCAATAAATATTGAGCTTTTAAAAAGCAATCCTTTATTAAAAAACTTTTTTAAAGAGAAAAGTCCTTGAAGTGATTCTGAATTACTATCTGAAAATGCAATAATAGTTAATTTTTTATTTTGAAATAATTTAAAATCAAGAAATTGTTTTTCTAATTTTTCTAGATGAATTGATTGGAGGAATGGAGAAACAGGAGAGTTTTGAGCATCATTAAAAAAGTTAATATAATCTTGTTTTGTCTTTAAAAATTCTATATTATACTTTATAGTTATTTTGCCATCTTCAACGGTAAATAAATTTTTTAATCCATAACTTTCAAAACCAAGATTAAAAATTTTATTAGCTTCTTCTTCTGCAGAAAAATTTGAATTTAATCTTGATAGTTTTGCCTGCAATGAAGGGTCTATCCATATTAACGCGATTTTATTGCTAAGCATTGCAATGTTTTTTTCTGTTCTAGGATAATAACAAATTCCAAATAATAAAGTAATTAATAAAATAACAATAATTAAAACTATTGGCGGCTTTGTAAATAATAATCTGTTTTGAATAAATTTTTTATAATTTTTCCCTAAAAACCAGGAGGGGATTTTTCTTTTTTTAGGACTTTTAGGTCTAAAAAATAGAATGCCAATTGTTATTAGAGATATTAAAGAAGATATTATTATAATTGACATTATTATATTTTCTCAAGTACATTTTTTAAAATATAGTCAATTAGTATATTAATTGATTCTTTTGGGTAAATAACTTTAATTGTATGATTTGAATTTTTGGTTTTTTCTTTAAAATAATTTATTTGATAATTTATATTATTTACATAATTTTCGCCGCTAAAACAAAAGGTGTGTTTTAAATTTTTTTCTTCTTTCCAAGGATATAATTCTTCAATAATATTCTTTTTATCAGGAAATTCTTCTGGGTCTCTGATAATTAAAAAAATTGATTTTTTGATTTTAAATAATTTAATTATTTCTAGTGCTTTTTCTACAGAAGAGATAACATCAGAACTATCAAATAAAAAATCAGTTAAAAAGTAAATATAATCGGCATTTTTTAAATACCATTCGATTGGTTTACAGCTTTCTAGGAGATCAGGCTTATTTGCTTTTATAATATGAAATGATTGGGAAAGGCTGGTATGAATTTCTTCTAAAACTCCCATCACTCCGTTACCTAATTGCCCTTTGTTAATAGAGCTGCTTTCAGACTGATAAGTCATATTTTGATAAACATGAAAAATTCCAATTGCTTTTTGTCTTCCATAACTATAGTCAATTCTAGTAATAACTTCATCTGTCTTCATGAAATGCTGTTTTGATATTGTTGAAATTGGATCGCCATCTTCAAAGTTTCGCGAAGTGATTCCAATGCGTGATGGAGAATGTTTCTTAAACAAGTCGTTTGCAGAAAAAAAACCACCAAATTTTTGGCGTAAATAACTTTTTAAAAATATAGGAAGTGCCCGAGACGGCTTTTGGCAAGGCCATAACTTTTCATCTTTGGGAAACACTTCACATAATGATTCAAAATTCATGTTAAATATAGTCCTTAATTTTATTATCTCAACAGCAAGTGATATGGTAACAGAGAAACAACAAATAAGGCAATTTCAATTACG
Source organism: Spirobacillus cienkowskii (assembly GCA_003339605.1). Lineage (GTDB taxonomy): Bacteria > Bdellovibrionota_B > Oligoflexia > Silvanigrellales > Silvanigrellaceae > Silvanigrella > Silvanigrella cienkowskii. The sequence continues at coordinate 6,856 of QOVW01000028.1, forward strand.
TACTTCACCACTTTTTGTTTTTCTATGGAAAGGTATGGTGTTATGACTCCAGAATTATTAAAATTATTAAAATCTTGTGAAAATAAAAATCTAGATAATTTAAAAGTAAACTTTGAAGAAATTCAAAAAGTCTATAGAGCTGTAATTTTAAAATTTATGCAGCCAAGTCCGTTACGTCATTCTCCCTGGCTAAGTAACTTAACGGGCGGTAATATTTGGTTAAAGTTAGAATCTTTAAATCCTAATGGTTCATTTAAAGTAAGAGGCGCATTAAATGCAATCAATAATGTTGTTCAGAGATATTTTGCAGATGGAATTAAAGAAGTTAAAGAGATTAAAGTGTGTGCAGCGTCTGCTGGAAATCACGCACAAGGTGTCGCGTTTGCGGCAAAAAATTTAAATTGCCAAGCGCATATATTTTTGCCTAAAACAGCCCCACTTGTTAAACGTGATGCAACAGAAAAGTTGGGAGCTAAACTTTATTTGGTGGGTGATAATTTAGAAGAAGCAAGTGAAGCCGCGATTACTTTTGCCAATAAAGAAAAAGCACATTTTATTCATGCTTATAATAACTATGACGTGATAATTGGTCAGGCAACGTGTGTTTATGAGTCTTTACTTCAGCTTTCAGAATTTACAGGAAAGGACTTTGGAAATGTTGATCTCTTTGTGTGTAGTGTTGGTGGCGGAGGTTTAGTTGCTGGGGCAGGAATTGTGCTTAAAGCAAAAACCAGTGGGAGTGTAATAGGGGTAGAACAAGAGTTTTTTGATTCTGCTTTAAAAAGTATAAAAAATAAAGAGCAAACAGCCATTGCGAAACCTTTGCATGGCACCATAGCAGATGGGATTGCTGTCTCTTTAATTGGAAATCTCAATTATAATTATATGACACGGTATGTTGAGAATCTTTCACTAGTTTCCGATGACTCTATTGTAAAAGCAATTTTAGGATTATGTGAACAAGAGCGTATTGTTGTCGAAGGTGCGGGAGCTGCGCCAGTTGCAGATATCTTAAAACGTCCTGAGTACTATGCAGGAAAAACGGTTATTGTTTGTGTGAGTGGCGGAAATATTGACCCACAGCTGATCTCTAGGGTGATTGCAAGAGGTTTAAATATTACGGGGCGGATGCTGCGCGTTACAGTTTGTGTCAGTGATCGTCCAGGGGGTTTGCAGAAACTTCTTGAATGTGTTGCAGCACTAGAAGGAAATGTGCTTGATCTTGTTCATGATCGCACTTACAGCGAAGTGAGTGTGGGTGATGTTGATGTAGAGCTTTCCCTTGAAACCCGGAATTCCGAACATCAGTATTCACTGTTTGAAAAGCTTGAGGAAGCAGGCTTCAGACCTAGAATGAGGCACTGATTCTAAGAGGTCATTTAGTTTATTAGGAGGATTTTTAGTGAACGGCGGATTTCTAGAATGTTATGACACCATTATAGTTGGTGGAGGCCCCGTAGGCTTGTTTGGAGCGTATTATGGGGGACTACGAGACATGTCTGTCAGACTTATTGATAGAAGACATGAGTTAGGCGGACAGTTAACTGCTATTTATCCTGAAAAATGGGTTTATGACATAACTGGTATACCTGCAATTCGTGGTAAAGATCTTTATAAAAATCTATATGCGCAAACAACACCTTACAATATTCCAAGTAGCTTAAATGAAGATGTTGTGTTGATTCGTAAAAATAAAAATAATATTTTATGTGTAGAAACTAAAAATGGCACAGTGATGCATTCAAAAACAGTTGTGTTGTGTTTGGGGATGGGAGCGCATATACCACGTCGTTTAGATATAAAAAATCTGCGTGATTTTGAAGGCAAAGGCGTTTGGTATGGTGTGCATTCATTAGAAACGTTTAGAAATAAAAGAGTGCTTGTTGTTGGTGGCGGTGATAGTGCTTTAGATTTGGCGTTAACGATTGTGAACGAATGTAAAGATTTATATGTGTTGCACAGATCTGATCGTTTTAATGCTCATGAAGAAACAACAAAAAAACTCTATTCATCAAATGCAGAAATTCGTACTTTTTCAGAAATTTGTGAATTAGAAGGCAGTCAAGATCATTTAAAATCAGCAACAATTAAAAACACCAAAACAGGTGAGTTACAAAAATTAGAAATTGATGAAATTATTATTGCAATAGGTTTGTTGTTCAACTTGGAAGTGGTGCAAGAATGGGGAATTGCAATGGAAAACAATTCTATTATTGTTGATCATAATAGACAAACTTCAATTCCTGGGGTTTATGCTGCGGGTGATATTGTCACCTATCCTGGAAAAATGAAATTAATTGGTCCAGGAACGTCTGAGGTGATGCAAGGTATAAATCATGCTAAAAAATACATTCAAGATAATTTTCCGTATTTATAAAAGAATTCATGGAGTTATTATTGTATATACTGGTTGTCTTGCTTTACCATATTGAGTCAGGCTTACTGGTGTCAGTCGTACAGAAATAGATCCTGTTACATACGCTGAAGTTTTGCACCAATATTCTCCATAACAATCTATAAAATTATTATTCTTTAAATTATCTTGGTAATTTAAGAAAACTCTGTTTAATAAACTTGGATTTGGAGCATAAAAACTGAACTTATTTTTTCGGCTTTCGCTAAGATAATAGAAATTTTGTTCAGATATGGCTAAATATTGTGATTTTAATATAGGTGAATTTTTAAAAATTAAATAAAATGTTTCATTACTATAAATGTTCTTTTTACATTTGTCATTTTCTGTTGAAACAATTTCAAAAACTCCAGCTTGATACATTGAAGAATACGTAGTTTTTCTTAAATAATGATTTGTTCCTAAAAATTCTAGTTGTGGAATAATATACCCTGTAGTCACACCTTCGTGATAGTTATTTACTGAAGTTAAAACATAATGATCACAATATTGTAAAGGATAGTTTAAAGAATCATAAATTATATGTCGTGTATTTGAAAATACCAAATTACAATAAAATATTGAAAAAATAAATAAACTATATTTCATTATCTGGTGTGATCCCCGAAAAGTGGACGGTTAAATATCATAATTTTTTTCATACTCTAATGGTGCAAGATAATCAAGGGCAGAGTGCGCACGAATTCGATT
>QOVW01000105.1 GCA_003339605.1 Spirobacillus cienkowskii
AGGTTTACTTTTTTGTTGAAAATATAAACCTATAGGTTAATTTATGAAAAAATTTAAATCTAGTTTGACACAAAGGTATATCGATAATTTATTAAAATTTGTGAAGAGTTAAAAGAAGCTTGCTATCAACCAACTTTTCGCAAAGCGACTCAACAACTTATTATCTATATTTAATTTAAATATCGTAATTAAAGTACGTGGAAATTTGGTTTTAGCGCAGGGCACTACACCCCTACGGAAAGACTCTTACATTTGTGCGAGGAGAGCACTACGTATAACGAAAGGACTTAAAAAATGGTGACAAGGAGTGGACTTGAACCACCGACCTGAGGATTATGAGACCTCCGCTCTAACCACCTGAGCTACCCTGCCACAATCGTGAAACAAGCAAATAGTATGATACTTTAGAAAAGTCAAGCATACCTCAATGTATTTCGCAAAAACACTTTACGAAGATGAGGTAACTCCTTCGTCAGTGAGGGCTTCTTTTTTCTTTGATTTTTTTACGACTTTAGCCTTATTACCCGACTTTTTAGCAGTTTTTTTAGGGGTTGCGGAGGCATCTTCGCCAAGCAAAGCTTTACGAGACACAAACTTAAATTCAAAATTTCCGTTATCTTTAAGGTGTAATGCTGCAGCAAAAGGCCTTCCTTTTTTTGACTTAAAATCAGCAATTGGAGGGGTTGAGCCAGTTAAGAGAAAAAGTTTATAATCTTCAACACTCATTTCTCGCCCACAAAGCACCCGTGGCATTCTTGAAATAATACGTTTTACTTTTTTTGGTTTTACAGCCTTTTTCTTGGTTTGCTCGCTTTCTGCATCAATACCATTTTCAAGCTTTTTTTTGCGTGTGCGTTTAGGCTTTGCATCTTCAGAGTTTTGAGTCTGTTCTTGAGCTGCAGCTGAACCAAATTCACACATGTAAAAGGTTTCAGTCACTTTAACGAGTCCAGGAAGTTTTAAAAAAGTTTCTGGTAAAACTTCTTGGTGCAAGACAACCACATCAAGCCCAGAGGCAGACTCTTTCGGTGTTCCATCTGGCTCACAAAAAATAATTCCTTTTGTAGTAGAAATGGTTAAAAATTCACTAAAGTGAGAGGTGCCATTAGAGTTGCTAAATTCAAATGGACCGACAATTTTTTTAGAAAGAACTTCTTCGACTAGGCTTCTATCAATATAACGTTGACTTTTTTCTTTCCAAATAATGTAACTGCATTCTCCTTCTTTTTTTTCTTTGCTATTGCCAGAACGTTCACATTTATAACCCCAAAATCCTTCGTACACTTTGCCTTTTTGACAAAGCGGACAAATACCTAACGGACTATCATTTTTATAAATCGCATCATATTCAAAATTTCGCGCCTTATCTACAATAGTTGACGTAAAATCAAACATATTTTGCATAAATTCAGAACGTTTTTTTAAGCCTTTTTCCATTCTGCGCAAGTCGAATTCGATTTCACCTGTTAAATCTACTTTTGATAAAATATCGACAGGAATACGGCTTAACACATCAACCAACCGTATCCCTTTTGAAGTTGCTCTTAAGCTTTTGCCATAACGGCTTACATATTCTTTTGCTATGAGGTTTTCTATAATTTCGGCGCGCGTTGCAGGAGTGCCAATACCTTTATCTTTTAAAACTTCGGCAAGCTCTTCATCAACCACTGATTTTCCGCAATGCTCCATGAGAGACAATAGTTTAGCTTCTGTAAAACGAGCAGGAGGCTTGGTTGCATTGGTTTGCGAAATAATATCTTCAGCAACCACACTTGTTACGGCCTCGGGATTTTTTTCGTTAAGTTTAGGAAGTTTGCTTTCTTCTTCAGAATCGAGTCCATAAACCTCACGCCAACCAGGTTCTTGGAGATCTTGCACACGAGTTCTAAAATGCAACGAGCCAACTTTTGTTATACGCTCAACTTTTGCCCACACAGCATGTGGCATAAATGCAGCTAAAAATCTTTTCAGTACAAGACTGTAAATACGAGCATCATCTCCATCGAGTTTTTCGGATGGCAATTGACCAGTAGGAATGATTGCAAAGTGATCAGAAACATATTTGTTGTTAAAAATACGTTCTTTATTAAGCAACCCTGACTTTAATATTTTTTTACATGCAGAGGTGAATTCTGTAGGAATTGCTGCATATTCTTTAATAACATCTGTAACATTATTAACATAATCTTCTGGTAAGTAACGAGAATCGGTACGAGGATAGGTTAACAATTTATATTTTTCATAAAGACGCTGCGCTGCTTGCAGCGTGCGAGAAGCAGACATCCCTAATTTTCGATTGGCCTCTCTTTGTAATAGCGTTAAATCAAACAATTGTGGTGCAATTTCTTTTGATTCTTTTCTAACTTCTGACGCATTAGACTGACCTTTAAATTTATCAAACTCTTTTAATAATTCGTTAAGCCGTTGCTCAGAAAAAATACGATCTTCTTTTTCGTGCGAAATGGTTTCATCATCATCAGTGTGTGCATTTTTCTTAAAATTTTGATCAAACCAGACTCCAGAATACTCATGCGACGATGTTGAAAAACGCCCTTCTAAAGTAAAAAAAGGTTCGGGACGATGTTTTAAATGATCGAGTTCTCTTTTTGCAATAAGCGCAAGTGTTGGAGTTTGCACTCGCCCAACAGACCACACTCCTTTGGTATTTCTTGTTTTTAACCTCTTCGTAACAGCCCTTGTTGCGTTCATGCCAATAAGCCAGTCGCTCTCTGCACGGCAGCGCGCGGCATCACCAAGATTATCGTAATCGTTTCCTGGCTTTGCATTAACAAAACCCCTACGAATGGAGTCGGGGGTTAAACTTTGTAGCCACAATCTTTTGCACGGTTTAGACTGTTGACAGTAATCATAAATTTCTCTGAAAATCAGTTCGCCTTCTCGCCCAGCATCACACGCATTAATAATGCCAAAGACATCTGCTTTTTTTGCTAAACTTTTTATTTGATTTAACCGTTCTGTTTGACCTTTTTTAGGTTTATATTGAAACTCTGATGGCAATATTGGCAAATCTTGCAACAGCCATCTTTTGTATTTAGGATCAAGCTCTTCGGGCTCAAGTAACTCGAGCAAATGCCCCACAGCCCAGGTGATATAATACTTAGGTGACTCGTAGTAATCGCCTTTTTTATCAAATCCACCTAATGCTTTTGCAAGGTCTGCTGCAACAGATGGTTTTTCTGTAATGACGAGCCACTTTGAAGCTTTATCCATATCTCACCTTATAATTTGTAACTCTAGAAATTTATCTAGAGTTCTTTTGCTGTAAAATGCTTTGACCTAAATCTACTATATCTGAATAGCTAGATTTTGTGAGGCTCAATGCAGTTGTTGTTAACGCAGACTCATAATCTACTTTCGGTACTGTAAGCAAAACCCATATTACATAAAATCGTTCTGAGCCATTATCTGCATCTCTTTCGTGATACTCCCAGTAGACCTCGCGCGGTAGAGCTGGCTGAATTTTTAACGAGCTCCTATTTCTATCTACCGCCAGAGCCAGCTCATTAAAGAGCGAGTCTTGTTCTTTATACGTACTTAGAGAAGAGGGAGAAAGTTTTTTGGACAAAGTTTTTTCAATTTTATCCATAACCAAAAGACGGGTTTGCAACATTGCTGCAGCTTGAGCCTGTTTGATACCCAAATTTAAATTATACACATTTGTTTTTTTATAAATCAGATAGACAAATTGCTTATCATAAAACTCAATATTTTGATTTTGCTGTAACCAATCAGGAAGGGCTTTTTGACTTCTTTCAAGAATAATATTATGGTGCGTAAGTCCAATACAACCCTGCACACTGAAAATTAGAATTAAAATCATTGTAATAAAACAATAATGAAATTCTTTTTTCATGGCAAGATCTCCTTGAAAACCAAATATACTAAGCAGAGCGCAATGCAAGCTCAAGCACATCTTTACAATGCAAAGGTAAACCGTCTTTGTTTAAAGGATAGCAAATGCTGGTTCCCTTTTGTAAATCTTTATTGCCGCTCCAGTCATGAATTGCATATCCGGCTTCTGGCATAATGACATGAAATGGTGCAACATCCCAAATTTCAACCTTAGGATCAATAAATGCACGCGCAGAGCCTTGCAAAAGCATATAGTAACCAAGAGCATCAGGGTAAGTTCTGGCTTTAAATCCAGCCCCATACAATGTTTTAATCAGATCATCTTTTTGTTGTAAATAAAATCTATAGGGATCTGCCGTTGCAACAATTTCAATATTTGGACTCCCGACTAAACGACTTCTTTCATATTTTTTATCATTAATAGACACACCCCCGCCACGCATCGCACTCATAGTGATGTTCATTGCAGGCAAAGAGGCAATGCCAATAATTGGAGTATTTCCTTTTAATACCGCAATTAAAGATGAATAAAAAGGAACGTTATGCACAAAACTAAAAGTTCCATCAATAGGATCTAAAATCCATGTAAAAGCATCAGGATTTGCATCAATTGCACCTCCGTTTTCTTCTCCTAAAATAGAATGATTTGGAAAATTTTTTAAAATAATTTCACGTAATTTATCTTCTATTTTTTTATCTGCTTCAGTAACCCAAGATTTATCATTTTTAAGAGACTGGGAGTCAACCCCATGTTTAAATTCTAGACACATTTGCGCAGCAAGTGCAGAACACTTTTTTGCTACTTGAAAAATTTCGTCGACAAGACTCATAAAATAAAATCCTTTCCAATCACGTTGCACGCAATCTGAGCAAGTATTAGAGTAAATCTATAAAAAATGCAAAATTGCATTTTCTTAAAGGAGCTTGTTAAACTATGTTCAGTGAGTCTACCCATGATCAACTCAGATTTTTACAAACAAATAGAAACTTTTTAGGTAAAGAATTTTTAACCTGGCTTTGGTTTAAAAGTGAAACCCAAAATCACAAACTAAATATAGGAAAGTTTGGAACGTTTCATCTATATATTGATGACAAAATAGTATTAAGCAGCACAAGTGGCTCGGTCAGAGAAAACTGTTTAAAAGGAGGCACTCCAGCTTATGCCCATGAGGCCGGGAGTGCATTAGAAACAGGTAAATTGGTTCATGAAGCAAAATTTATTTTGCAAAATGCAGATAAACAGTGGACTTTTACATTATCTGGCGAAAATTTAACTTTGCGCACAGTTCGACTCCCTGCAATGTCTGAAACAGACTCTACTGTCCATATTGCGCAACGCATAGAAAGTGCAAATATGCTCACAAATGTGATTGATGAGTTATTCAAAACTTTTATTGATTTAAGAGTTTCTGAAAAATTTGCCGAAGAGTTAACACAAATAAGAAATTGGATAGAAAATAAAGTGACAATAGATTAAAAATTTTTACATAAAAAAACCCCTTTCTTAAAATTAAGAAAGGGGTTTAAAAAATAAAATTCAGATTGAGAATATATTATTTTGCAACAGGCGCCTGTGCTGGAGCTGCTGCTGTATCAGCTGGCATTGCCGCATCTGCCGGAGCGTGCGCCGCATCGGCTGGTGCAGGAGCTTCTGTAGGTGGAGCTGGCATTGCTGCAGAAGCATCAGCAGGAGCTGAAGGCATTGCTGCATCAGCTGCTGGTGCTGCGCCATCAGCAGGAGCATCAGTTTTAGAACCGCAAGTACCTGTACAACCAGAAAGTAAAATAGCAGATAATGCAACAAGAGGAACTACTTTTAAAGTCATGATATATTCTCCATGTTCAAAAAAAACAAAATTTAAAGTCGCTACAAACTCCAGTTTATTAAATAACCTAATTAGAGTTTTTAGCCAACTTGGTAACTATAACGAAATTTAGGGCAGTAAGTAAATAGTCAAGAGCGCTTTTTTATGTGAATAAGAGCACATTACAAGTTTTAATATTTGATATAGAGAAAGAACATTAAATTTTTTATAAAAACCCTTATTAAATCTTAATAACTAGAAAAAATAGATCTACTTTTATAAAATAAATCTATTAATATTCATAATTTTATGAGTCAAAAATCTGAACACATTTTTACCCTATAAATAATTGACAATTTATTTTTAATAATATTTTTATTTTTCACTAAAAATATCAACCTTAAAAAATATCAAAAGTTATTTTAATTCAGAAATTTAGAATATAAGTTAGAATTTTTTATTGCAAAATTTTAAAAATTTAAAGAAGCAAAATTAATAAAGTTATTTGATAATAAAATTATTATTGTTAACATCAATAATGATCTAATTTTATTTAATTAATTTATATAAAAAACAAATTGACTTAAAGCTATTTTTAAAATAACATATACCACATGTCCTTCGATATAAGGCTAAACCTTATACCTTAGTACCCTTACATTTTTGGGGGTGAACTGGTTTCGACGGAGAGAGTTGCGCAAAAGGAGCATGCAGGGGTTGGTTACAGTGCCTCTTTAAAACGCTGTAGCAGCCAGAAGTGGCAAAAACACTAAACTCGCTCTCGCTGCCTAATTAAGCACAGAGCCGGTGATTTGGGTGCGGCAGCACGTGCAGTCAAATTCGCCGTTAATTTACGTGCGGGTACTCGCAAACTTCTGTTCGTAGTTTCGCTTACCTATTAATCGAACTGGCCTGAGTAGTAGGTTGTCTTTCCCCAGCTCTTAGGCGAGAACCCATGAAAGAAGAAGCATGTGGCGCCAATTGTTATACCTATCCGGACCCGGGTTCGATCCCCGGCACCTCCACCAATCTTAGTTTTAAAAAAAACTAAAATTAGCTATACTGCTGATTTTAGTTTTTTTTTTAATATTAAATAATTCAGAAAAATTTTAAAGTAATTTTAATTAATGACGAAAATACTCTTAATCTAATTCATTATAAAAAAAGAGGTTAAATTTATGAGAAAAAATATTTTTGTTTTTATTTGTTTTTATTTGTTTTTATTTGTTTTTGTCGGATGCGCAAGTATTATTAAAGAGAAAAACACACTAGTTACTTTTCAAGGGAGCACAAATCAAGAAACCGAAATCATAACACCATATGGTTCTACAAAATTATCTAACGGTATTTCATCTATGTCCATCCCAAATAGCAAAGAAAACATTAACATTCAAATTATATGCGGTAAAAACTCACCAGTTAATGCAATATTACCAACATCCTATTCTAAAGGAAGCGGTATACTTGGTAACATAGGTTTAACACTTTTCGGTTTTATTCCTGGTATAGTAGGGTTTATAATAGATGCTGCAGGAGATGTCGCTTATTCACCAATAACACCATTTAATGTAAATTCATATTGCAAAAAATAGAACTTAAAATAATATCTATTTCTAAAAATTTTTCTGAAACTGAAGCAGATCATACAACACGAATTATTTATTTTAAAAATAGCTCTGTATCTCTCAACTCTTCCACCATGAAATAATATTTTTTAAGTCTTTGCATTCAAATATAAAAAAATCAGACCCACGAGCCTCAGATTAAGTGAGTTAAAAAAAATTATATTCAGACTCAAGAACTATTCCTTAAATGAGATGATTAATATTATTGCTATCCTAGGTAATTATAATGGGTGGCTAGTATTTTCACTAAGTCTGAATCTTTCTCGCCACCTCAATACCTTCTCGTTTTGATCCAGAACTTCATCACTTGCTGTTATAGAGCATCAAAAAAACCAAGTATTTGAAATTATACAACTATACTCCTGAATGCCTCCTGAGGTCGCATGACTTCGGTATCTGTTAATTACCTAATAAAAATAGACTTTCCTCCTGGCATACTCCTCATGCAAATTGGCTGTAAAAGGCCATTGAAATGAGTTTAAAAATAGTTTAAATATTTGCTACTATTAACAAAGTTCTCCTGAACACCTCCTCAGGCTGAATGGCGACCTGTAAGGTGTGTTTATGTCAAAACTTAAAGATTTAACCTCAGAGGATCTGATTCAAAAATTAGAACAAGGAGCTACTTAACCTCATTTCATAGGTGTTGAGCTAAAACAGATTTGGCAACTAAGACATGGGGAGGATATCTCTGCAATAGCGAATGTAAAGCGTTGAGAGAGATATTAGCAAATGCCGTAGCACATGCTTTATATCAAAAAAATCAAGGCGATATCGTGATAGAACTACATCCAAATCGCATTACAGCCAGAAACAATTGTAATCTTGAGGCAAAAGCTTTTGTTAATAAATGGTTTTCTCGAATTCATAAGACTACAAATAAACATTTAATGAATCTAATGAGAGTCCCACGCATTACCGATGAACAAGGCTCTGGTAAAATCCGAATTTTTAGACACATGCTTGAATCTGGAAAAAGAGAACCCGTGATTGAATTTGTCGAATATGGCGACTATGGTCGATGGTCAATCTCTCTTTACAATGATGAAGCTGATCAAGCCTTAATTAAATTGTATGCTCGTATAAAAGAGAATTTTTCTACACCAGATGAATGTCGCATGGCTCAGGCTTTGCTACTCTGGAGAAAGAAAAAGGTCTCGGAAATACAATCTTATTTAGATGAAAATTATAGAATCATAGCTGAAAATGTCATGCAGAGTAGATACTCACCAGTATTAAAAATTGGGGATCGATTATTTACAAAAAGATGGGCTAGCATCGCTTTAGAAGGACAAATTACTAAACAATTGACCGAAGCGGAAAAAGCCTCTCTACGACATGTTCTGAACACAGTTTCTTATATGAACAACCAAGAAGGCTTTATTTCTGCTGAGGATGCCAGACAGTTTATTGGATTATCCAATACAAAAGCAGAAGCGACTCAACTAGCTAGATTATTTTCTGAGTGGAAAGGAAAAGGAATTGTTAAGTTTATTAAAAAGGGACAATGGCAATTTGTGAATAAACCTGAAGACAAAGAAAATGGCGAGCAGAACTAAACCACTTAACCTAATTATCTAAGCAATTCTTTAGAAAATAGCTCTGTATCTCTCAACTCTTCCACCATGAAATAATATTTTTTAAGTGTTTGCATTCAAATATAAAAAAATCAGACCCACGAGCATAAAAACACTCCGCATCAAAAAAACGTACTTTTACATCTTTTGAATATTATTCTATTAATAGAATAATATATTTTTCATTAAATGTGTTTCTTTCTTCACTGGTTTTTGCAAGCCACTGACTATTGCATTTGATTGTCATTATAATTGAATATTTTATTATACTCTCATTTTAACCCTGAATTACTTTTTTTTTGTTATAATAAATAACATAATTTCTTGCTCTTCTTCTAAAAGAGTTTGATATAAATTTCGTAATATTGAAAATTCTTTTTTTTCTTTAGAAATTGATTTTTCATAATTTTCATCGAATTTTTTTGAAATTAATTCCTTAATTTGTTCAATAATAATTAATCTTTGCAACAAATAAAAATTAGCCACGTATTCGTAATTTTCTAATAGCTGAAAAATTTTATTAAAGCAAATAGGAGTCATATTTAACTGGAATTTTATATTTAATGAAAAACAATTTTTAATATACAAATCTAAAAATTGCTTTTTTGTATATAACTTCTTTTTTGGAGCTCTATAAGAATTAATATAAATAAAACCACTATGTTTTTTTAGAATATTTTTTAAAATCTCCCGAGAAATTTTAGCAACCTCTTTTGGTAACCATGAATACAATCGAAATTTACTGCTTTCAGAATAATATTCTCTAACAGATGGAAATAAAGCTGTTTTAACAGACCAAGCACAATTTGTTGTTAAAATATCAAAACCTGTATTACTAATTATACGCCGTCCACTAAGTTTTTAACATAAGCTTGCCTTAGGTTTTGAATTCATAATTGACTTGACAATTTTTTGTGTTAATTGATTCCAACCAC
>QOVW01000106.1 GCA_003339605.1 Spirobacillus cienkowskii
TATTGACTTTTAACTGATTTCTTCTTTACCATTGGACAACCCTTCTATATGAACGCCTAAGTTCATAGCATATTGTCCACTAAAAGGAATCACTTTAACTACTAACTTTAAATTTTCTCATATTCAAATGATAATTTAAAGTCAATGTTTGAGTATATACTAATTTTATTAGAGTTTACATAAATAATGCGGTTACTCAATACTCATTTTTTCCAAATTTTAATAGGCTTTCACTTAGCACAAATTTTAAGAGAAATGATTGAGTATACTTTATATTTTAATGATTCAAAGTCTGCTTTACAGCTTGCAAATTGATTTGAGAATTCACTTTCTACAACAACCCAGTCGAGCCTGTATCTTGAAGCAGCATTTATAAAATCATTTGCAAAAAGAGCCCGATAATGGTTTGCATACTTCTCTCCTATCCATGATCCGGGAAGATTTTTAATTGCAGCATTACTTCCATTTATCAGCGCATTCCTAGCATCCCACTCGCTGAAGTATTTTTCTGAAAAAGGGAATCCATTGCCATGAAAAACCCCTCTTTCAGTTACTAAAGGAAACATAACTCGTGGAAAATAAAATGGCAGTGCAAAAACATCCTGTTTATTTGTATTGTTTATTGCAAAATCAACTAGTTTTTTATTACCTTCATCAGATAATTGATATGAATTTGAATTAGAAGAATAGTAAACTATCATTAATAAAAGCAAAAAACAACATAACGCAACATAACGCCATTGAACTAAAAACAAACCTGCGTTAAATTTTTTTGAAATATTAATTGCATATGTATTTTTATTTAACCAATTAGCAATTACAAGGAAAGCAAATATTGACAAAAACCACGAACCAAACATTGTAAATCTTGAAGGGCCTAAAATTGCCATTATTTTTATTGGGTAAACCTCAACAAAGAAAAACTGACAAGCAACTGCAGCAAGATAAGCAATAAGTGCCAAAAATGAGTTCCTCCAGACAGTATTGCTCTGTGCATACAAAGCGATTGTCGTAAGAATTAACCCTCCAACAACACTTAAAAAAGATGCATACCAAGGAATCCGTGAAAACGAACCAAATTGAGATGGTAGATAATGAGCAGGATGTCCTTCAATAACATAAATTCTGACAAATTCCTGCGTACTCAATAAGCTACCAGATTCAAAAAACAATTTAATCAAAACTGCTGCTAATAAGGTAGTAGTAAAACCAAAAACAAATAAGCTAAAATTTTTTTTAAAATTAACTAAATTGGAAAATAAAATACAAGAAAAAATTGAAGTAAAAATCCCAACAGCAGGGTGAATTATTCCTCCCAAAAATACAAAGATTGCACCAGTTAAGTTATATCGACAATATATAAAGACAAATCCAATCAATGTAAGAAAAATCGATACATTATGAGGTGTTGCATCAAAATACAATGGCATCCACCAAGCAACAGAAAGCGCCACGCCTAATTTCCCTTGCAATGAAAGGATTAAAATTGGTACTGCAATTACGGTAAAAATAAGAGATGGAGACATGTGTTTATTATTTTTAATGAGCACGTTTTTTGATGCATGCAAATTTATTGAAGCAAAAATAACTAAACCCATTAAGGCAGGCAGTAGTGCTAGCAAAATAGCTTTTATTACAGCCAAACCACCACCAATACCGTTATCAACTAAGCGCGTTACTTCACTTAAAACATATATGTAAGGTGACCGTGGAGTTAAATCTGAGCTTGCATTGGTAAAAAAGTCGCTAAGTAAACATGTTTTATCAAGGATTCTACAAACTGCAGGAAGATTATCAATTGCTGGCCAGGTTACTGCGGTTTTTTTAATATTCACAAAATAAACAATAATAGAAGATACCACGGCAGAAAACATAACTAGCGCTAATACGCTTTTATTATTTTTTTTTTCAATTGGATTATTCATATTTGATAACCTCGTAAAATTTTGTCTGGCGCTTTCTAGCTTGAAACACTAATTCTATATTTCTCCGCCTCCCAATTAAGTAGCTCTGCAACTTGGAAGCTAGTTAGTGATTCCAGATTTTCAGATACCACTTGTCTGGTAAGTACTTCATAGTAACAACGTAATTGAATTCTCTGTGCGTCATTAATTGTTGTACTTTCATACACTCCTTTACCAACCACGAAGACGAATGGGGGTTTCGTAATAGAAATATTATATAAGTCATAAGAGCTTAAAGATGATTTAATAATCGTTGCCTTTTCTCCTAGAAATACAACGTGGTCGGGGTAGAGTGCCCAGTCAGTTTCAAGTTTGGTGGTGAGTTCATCCACTGTCGCGAGCTTATTTACTTCTTTATCTTTACTAGGAACATAGCCATCAATCATGAATTCAGGAGGTTGTGTTTTAACTTGCAAATGGTGAATATTATTTTGCAGCAGCGAAAGTAGCTTAGAGAGGGAGAATTCAATACCCTTAATGTCATCTCCTCCAATTACCAGCCCATGGTTTTTGAGAAATACAACATCTGCTCCATGATGCTTTGCAAGTTGCATAGAGACTGCTTGTGCAAGTTCCGCACCAGGTTTGAAGTAATCCACAAAAACCCATTTAACAGCATCACCAATTAGTTTTTTAAAATCTTGTAGGGGAGTCTTGCGTACTAGGTGCGCAAGAATTTCAATTGCATGAAGATGAACAACTATTTTATGCGGCATGAGTGCATGCAGGATTGTTTCAATAGATGGTTTTAAACTTGAATCACCAAGTACTTTAGGCGCTACAGAAAAATTTTCCTCAGCGATTTTTAATCTCAAATGAGCAAGATTCACAGGAATAAAAATCTCTTGTTTCTCTGCATGCGCAAGCCATGTTCCAGATGCTTTTATCCAGAGCATTTCACCATCTTTCCAAGAAATATTTCCTCCTGCGCCTTGAACTAGTAGTGGATCTGAGCCAATTTTGGTGCAATATGTTTTCACTTGTTTTGCTGTTGTTAAATCAGTCATGTTGATTATGCATCCCTCAGCTTTGCTATTAACTTCCTCAATGACGCAAACTCTTCAAAATAGGCATCAGGGATATTTTCTCGAGTTCCTAACTCCACGCCAGAATGAATTTTTTGAAGGGTGACTGCATTGATTTTTTCGCGAGCGCCTCGTATGTCATTCAATGGATTGTCGCCAATCATCCAGATACGATTTCCTTTCGGGCGCATTTTGTCTAGAGCGATTTGAAATGGAGCTTCATGTGGTTTGTCATAACCAGCTTCTTCGCTAGTAACGATGTAGTCAAAATAGTGATCCAGCCCAAAATAAACAACCTTTCTGAACTGAATCTGCGCAGTTAGGTCTGTGACAATTGCAGTTGGAATGCCAAGTAGGCGAATATCATCCAACAACTCTTTAACACCTTCAAACAATACAGCATTGCTTAGAAACGTTCTCCAATAAGTCTGCTCAAAATCAAGAGCCAAAAGAACCTGGGAGCCTAAACCCATAATCTCAAGCATACGCTGAAGATAAAGCAGTCGACTATGGGAGGAAGCTGTGTGTTTCAGTCGCATTTTAATCTGATTTCTAGCCTGTTTAAAAGCTGTATCAAATTTTTCTGGAGAAATTGCAAACGTACTTACCACTTTGTTACGAACAGCTGTCTGTGCGGCGACATGTGCAGGCTCATAAGGATACAGCGTATTATCTGTATCAAACAGAAAGGCGTCGGGTAGGTGAGTGAAATACTCTGGGTTATTGATCTTCATTATATAAATCCTTTTGTCAGTGCTTGGCTAATATGCGACAATATTATCAACTGCATCAAGCCTGCCATGCCATCTTGCCACTTTGGTTGAATGTCTAAAAATTCGAAAACTCTCGGGCAAAGAATTTTTGCTGCTAATTCAATATCTTCTGCTGAGGTTTCTCCCTCTATGCTTATTTGAACTTCGGTGGCATTGTTGCTAGCAACAATATCGACATGCAATCCACAGACACCAATCAAAACTCTGTTCAAAGAATGTTCGTTAAATCCAGATCGTGTTTTGACTACCAGTTTTAGACGAAGAGGAAGTTTGTCATCTAAACATTGCAATATGCGAGAGTGAATAGGCTGCAAAGAAAGAGTCAAATCAGCAAATGTCGATTGAGGCCGAATAAACCGTTCAGCGTCAGGCTCTCTTTTCTCAAATGACGTAAGCACATGATTTAGCGGATGACCACGCTGATTTACGTCTCGTTTGAGCTTGAAATAGCGTCGCAGTCCTTCATCAATATCCAGATAAATTTTAAGGTTGTAACAATCTCTGAGTATTGGAAGATAAAGTACATGCAAACCACTGGCAATAATAAAATCGTTGCTCGTAAGTTTGAACGGTTTACTCATTTTTCCAGTTTGGTGGTCATAATGTCTGGACTGGATACTCTTGCCGTCAACCAACGATAAAAAATCGCCACAAAAGCCCTCTAAGTCATTAGCCATAGGGTTTAGATGAGTCATTACCTGCCACATTGGTTTATGTCTATCCCATAAGTGATAATCATCCCCTGATAATTTAACAACCGAATGCTTTCCAAATAGTCCTGCGATGACATCGGCAACTGTGTCTTTACCAGACCCAGAATCACCAGCTATTCCAATAACAAATGGTTTACGACTCAGTCTAAAAAAATCATTGCGACTGATTGCTTCACGCCAAATTCGAATAGCCAACACCACCCCAATAGCCACCATAGAGGTATGCAGTAATGATGAAGCATGATTTCCAGTTTGCCCCTCTACATGAAGTAACTGGCTCAAATCAAAATTCAGTCCATTTAAAAACAGAATTGGTGTAACTAAGAGCGTGCTTAGTACATACAAGACAGAAAACATTCCTATCAACAGAAGCGCGATGCGCCCGCTCATTGCCTGGTAAAGAGCGAGAAAAGGCATACTCCAAACAAACCAGCCTGGTGAGGCAGGAGTTGCTAGCACAATCAACAATAAGGACATTCCAGTGACTGCTTGAAACAAATCAAAGTTTAAACGTCTAACTCGCCAAGCTAAATATAACATGACTAAATAAAGCAGTGGGATTATGTAGATGGAAATTCCACCTCCTAAGCTCAGCGCTACTCGATAAATCTTTCCAATTTCTGGATTGCCGAACAGCATTTGAATGCCAGCAGTAGAGAAAAGAAAGGGCGCGCCAAAAATCAGCGCACAAAAAGCAAACCCTACAAGGAACTTAAAGATGTGTTGTCGCAGCGCTTTGTTGTTGTATAGATATATAACAACAAATGGTAATGTAACGACCATACTTAACTTAGCAGAAATCGCTGCAGCACAGAAGATGCCAGCTTTTTTTAGCTTAACATTTTGAATAAAATATATTGATAGGGTTAATAGTAAAGTGGGGATGATATCGTTAAGGCCAAGCGCATAACTAGCAAGAATTACAATTGGTGACATCCAGTAGACGGCCAGTAATAGCCTGTGACGGCCAGGCAAAAGATGATGTAACGCGATCAACAAGCAAAAATCAAAAGCTAACAAGGTTGTTGCATATCCATAATACAGAGGCACACCAATCAGCTTAGATGCAAAGATAATTGGTAAAAAAGCAAGCCACATGGCATAACCATATGGAAACGCAGCTAGAGTTCCTCCACCAGTCACCCATTCTGACCATGGGTCAAGCGATAATAAAGATATACTGGTATCTAGAAACGGTACATACCATCTAGAAACAGCTAAAGGAGCAACACTGATGATTAGGACTAGACGAATTATAAGCCCCAAGAAAAACAACGGATGTAGGCATAATTTCTTCATTGTTGTTGTATTACCATTTTTTCCCAAATATCAGGACGTTTAGTGCAAACAGCTTCGGGTTTAATATTTCGTGCTATCAGTAAGGAGGCCAGAGCTGGTATTTCAGTTTCAGCATCACCACCTTGTAATTCTGGAGAAACGAGACAAAGTTTGAAACCAGCATTTTTTAGGCGCAGAGCACTGTTTTCGCTCAAAGGAAATTTAGTAAAACAATCAACCCAAACCCAATCCACTCTTTCTGATAAGGTTAATGCCGTTTCAATTGATTCAAATTCCGACACTCTAACTGCACAACGACGCTCACCAGCTTTTGCCCACTTTACTAAAAAAGGAAATGATTGGTCTAAAAAAAAATAATCTTCAATGTCTTTTGAGGCCATAATAGCAATTAAACGGGCTTCGAGTCCTTCTTCTTTAACATTAAGTATTAATGTTCCATGTTGATAGGCATTCAACCATTCATCAAAAGATTCACCAATAGCAAAAGGATCGTGATGAATGATTAGCTTTTGTCCATGGCTTCGAATGTCTACTTCAATACCATATTTCTGGTCAGTTGCTCGCAGTTCGGAGATGGTATTGCGGCGATGAAAAATAAGTTTCATGTTGTGATTTTCTTTTTTAATTGCAAACTGAAATCTATGGTTCTTTTAATGAATTTCCACTTTGCTGTCCAGTTAACGTTCCAGTGTGAAATTCCATGAGCACGTTCACCAAAACAAACAGGAAAGCGGCATACCTTGAGACGTTGACTCTGTGCTTGGTAGTAGGCGTATAAATCGAGGGAAAAGTCGTTCGGTGGCGAAATCCACGTATCGAAAAACTCTCGAGAGAACATTGTTGGCTGAGCATTTATGTCCCACATTGGCCTCGCTAACAAAAGCGTTTCAAATAAACTCATTCCAACAGTAAAAATAATGTCCATGAAAGGGCGTCCATAGCGCCTACCTTTTACAAAAATTTTATCTCCATACTTTTCAAATAGATCTAAACCACGAAGTACATCCTTAGGGTCTGTCTGTAAGTCGGCATGTGTCCAACCCAAAATTTTTCCTTCAGCCGCTTTAAGTCCAGATATAATTCCAAAGCCATATCCTTGGTTTTGCTCGACACGGATACTTCGACATCCAGGATATTGAGGAAGTAATTTTAACAATTCGTCTACTGTGTTATCCGTGGATCCATTGTCAACCAAAATAACTTCTACGCCTGGTCTTATGACCACCTCTTTACAGCGCTCAAGTAGTAGCGCTAAACTTGCCGCTTCGTTGTAACATGGTATAATAAGCGAAAACTTCATTACAGCTCCAGTAAGTTATAATTCTTGTATAACAAAACATTATACTTAAAAAGTTAAGGTAGTGTAGCTGAAAAAGTCAATATAAATCGCTAATGCGCCTTATAATGCAACCATCTTTGGCAATTCAGGTATTACAGTCTGATATTTTGATTCTAGAATACAAACTTGATCTTTAGGAACTCGCCAATCGAGTTCTAAGCGGTAAGGGTGGTTACTCCACTTATGAAAACATGATTGCCAGTATTCAAATATACGGTGATCATTTGGTGTGCCCCAGCATAAATAACTGTCGACTTCAAAAAGACAACACCTCATGCCAAGAGCAATGGCATCATTAATCAATGAATCAATGTAAAATTCCCCATTAATTCTGCCATTGCGCGCAATGAGTCGCGCTAAAGCACGACGAAAGTCTTTTGATCTACGAAAAGTGAATGTCCCCAAAACGATGGGGTCAGTAGATGGTGTATCTAATGGCGTTTTGACAGATATTCTGTGTATTAAAGAACCCTCAGCATCTATCCATCCAAACATCTTTGGGTTACGTATAGCATTTGGGTATCCACGAATTCCCCAAACAATGACATCCACAGATTGATCGTTGAACAAACTGTTAAATGCGTTTACATCGTATAGCGCACCATTGTCACAAGCCCCTATGGTTATTGGGGTTAACACTTCTGCATCATTATCTTCTTCCAACACATCCAAACCTATCAATGCAGTACAAGCTTGTCCTTCAGTCACATGATCAATCATTTTTATAATTGCTTTTGGGTAAAGAGCCTTTAACTGATTTGCCACATCTTGGTACCCATACATATCTGTTCGCAATACAAAAATATGTTGTGCTGCTGATGGCAGATCATGCGTTGCTTGAGCTACCATCGGCAGTCCTGAAACGGGGATGAGTGGTTTGGGCAGTTTATAGCCTTCTTTAGCAAAACGCTGCCCTAAACCAGCCATCGGAATTACTAATGTCCCTTGTGGAGTAGAATTGCTGTTTATGGAGTGAGCCACTAACCTTCTGAACGTTTTAGACCAAGTGTTGTATTCAGCAACATCTTCTGGTGTGCCCCACTGCATAAAATGCTGAAGCAAGTAAACAGCAACAGGTTGTTTACTTGCAAAAAGCGGTTTGTAGGCGAGGCTAACGTAGTATTCGCCC
This sequence comes from Spirobacillus cienkowskii, assembly GCA_003339605.1. Taxonomy (GTDB): domain Bacteria; phylum Bdellovibrionota_B; class Oligoflexia; order Silvanigrellales; family Silvanigrellaceae; genus Silvanigrella; species Silvanigrella cienkowskii. The sequence continues at coordinate 8,243 of QOVW01000106.1, forward strand.
CCAATATTTAAATCTTGTTCTATCACCATTCGGAATGCATTAATCATTGTTTGCGCTGAAGCAAAGTAATAAGTTCCGCTTGATGCATACTCATCCATACGATTATTGGTATAAGGCTGTTTCTCCTGAATGTCGTGAATCCAACCATCTTTTTCACGTATATAAGCATAATTAGTATTACCAAGAGAATGGGGATGGAATCCTTTATACGCAGGAATAGCTCCTATACAGCCTAATTTATTGACATATTGTATGAAATGGTTCCAATCCCAATAGCAGGCAAAATCACAATAGTTAACAACTACTGGCTTTATAGGATCAAGTAGATGCTCTGCTTGAAGTACTGCATTAATAGGACCAAGATTATGAGGAGAAATGCCAACAATACGACCTGATGGACAATATTCTTTTAAAATAGCCTCCATACGATAAGCTGGTTCGTTTAGATGCTCTTGATTGCAAATAAATATGAAATCTGTCTCGCCTGGAAATAAATCTATGACATGAGCAATAATAGGTTTGCCATCAATTTCAATCAGCGGCTTAGGAATAGTGTAACCTGCGCGGCGAAATCGCTCTCCAAAACCGGACATGGGAACTACAATTTGCACAAAAATCTCCGTTTTAGTTTTTTTTAGGGAGTGTACTCAAATATTGAATAAGACTTGATTTTTGGCATGTTTCTCGCAAAAGTTGGATTACCACATCTAACAAAAGAGGGAAACATGTTGAGGTTGATGATAACAGATCATTTATGGTCAAGGCTAGCAGCATTGCTTAAAGAATTTAAAATTCACTATTCAAATAGATTAAGGATATTTATGGAAGCTGTATTTTGGAAATTACGAACAGGAGCGCCATGGAAAGATCTTCCAACTGAATTTGGTTCATATTCGACAGTATTTAACAAATTTAATCTTTGGTCAAAACATGATATTTAGAAAAAATTATTTTTAAAAACTCGCGGTAAATTAGATAATGAATGGAACTTTATTGATTCAACAATCGTAAAAGCTCATCAGCATTCTGTAAATTCAAAATGCAAAAAGAATGAATATATTGGCCAAGCTGTTTGTGGCAAATCAAGTAAAATTCATATGATTGTAGATTCTCATGGAAATCCAATAGATTTTATTTTAAGCGATGGACAAGCTCATGATAGCAAAATTGGCAATCAACTTATCGATATATGCAATGCTGAAAATTTAATTGCAGACCGTGCCTATAGCAACAAAAAAATAAGAGAAAATTTAGCAGACAAAAAAATTCAAACAATTATTCCTAAAAAGAAAAATTCTATTGATAAAACCAATGCTGGTTTTGATAAGCATTTATATAAAATCAGGCATTTGATAGAAAACTTATTTGCTCGATTAAAACAATTTAGAAGCATTGCGACCCGTTACGAT
>QOVW01000107.1 GCA_003339605.1 Spirobacillus cienkowskii
AAAATTTTTGTTACGGCAGAAAATACAGATAAAAATAATTCTGAAATTGTTGGCGGATTTGTTACTTTAAATTTATCGGAAGGTAGCAATTTAAATAATAACGATGGTAAGGTTGTTGCGAGTAAAGATTTAAAATTAGATGGTGGTGTTAAGGGTAATAACAATGGCGAAATTATGGCATTGGGAACCCTTAATATTAATACTCAAAGACAAAAATTAATTAATCAATCTGGTAAAATTGCAAGCGGACTGAGCGCAAAAATTATAAGCCACGAGATTGATAATTCACAAGGTGGAAAAATATTTACAAGCAACCCTGGCGCTAATTTAGAAATCAATTCAAATAATCAAGAAATTAATAACAATAAAGGTAAAATTCTTGCGAGTGGCAACCAAACAATTAAAAGTGGCAGTATTGATAACATAGAAGGCGAAATTTTAGGATTTACAACACAACTGCATTTGCAATCTGGCTCTTTAGTGAACAACAAAGAAGGAAAAATTGTTGCAGACGAAAAACTAGAATTGTTTGCTGGAGTTGAGAACAATGATTTGGGTTTGATTGCCTCACAGCAAGATATGAAAATTAAAACTCAAGGCCAAAACATTAATAATGATAATGGAACAATTTTATCGCGAAAAAATCTTAATATTACAGCAAATAATATTTATAATAATCAAACAGGGCAAATTTTTGTAGAAGGAAATTCAGATATTACATCTTCATCCATTTATAACAAAACAGGATTGTTATTTAGTGGTGGAGTGTTTGAGGTAAAAAGTTTACAAATTGATAACGCTGCAGGAGAAATTGTTGCTCATAATGCAGATAAATCAATTACAAGAAGTTTAAATATCAATACCAGATCGCACGATATTATTAATATTGGCGGTAAAATTAAGACCTCTGGTGATTTAACAATATCGGCAAAAGAAGTAAACAACTCTACAAAAGGGCAAATTCAAGGCGAAAATGTTACATTTACTGCAAGTAAATTTTTAAATAATAACGGCGAATTTTTTAGTAAAAAAACTTTAAATTTTACAGGTACAATTGCAGATAACTTTAAAGGAACAATTGCATCATTAGGTGATGCTGAAATTATATCGCAAGGTTTATTAAATAATAATTCTGGAACTTTAGAAGTACATGGAAAATTAACTGTTAAAACGGGAGATTTAAATAATAATTCTGGTATTTTTGCAGCACGCAATGCGATTGAAATTAATAGTGGTAATATAGAAAACGACAAGGGTAAAATTTATAATAATAATGATTCTGTAAATATTATTGCTCAAAATGGAGATATCAATAATATAGGCGGCCTTATTTATGCAAGCGCTGTATTGGGTATAACAGGAAATTCATTAAATAATAATAATGGCAATTTATCTGGTGATACGCAAAATTTAAATTTTGCAAGCAGAGTAAACAACACTTCTGGAAAAATTATTGCTGATAACAAATTAGAAATTCATAGCGGCGCTCTTAACAATAGTGCCGGTGTTATTGCTGGGAAAAGCTATGTAACCATAAATTTAAAGAGAGAATCTTTAACTAATACAAGTATGGGCAGAATTCATGCTGGTACAAGCCTCGATATAACATCTGGAGATGTTTATAATAATAACGGAATTATTTATAGTGGGAGTTATTTAAAATCAGACAGTTACCAAATTAGTAATACACAAGGAGTTATTGTTGTTGAAAATGGCAACTCACAAAATAAACTCGATATCAACACAAATAATAATCAATTTGATAACACTCAAGGTACAATTATTTCTAAGGTTAATGCAGAAATAAGATCTGGTAATTTTGATAATGCAAATAACGGCAAGGTTTTTGCAAGCTCTTTAACTTTAAACGCTTCAAATATTCATAACAACAATAGTGGTTCTTTTAATATTTTAGGCAATGCAACATTACAAACGCATTCATTTAATAATAGCTCTGGTACGTTATTTGCTGGTAATAATATAAAAATTGATGCAACAGGAGAAGTGCAAAACACCTCTGCAAACATCAAAGCGTTGGGTTTAATAACCTTAAATGCAAATAATTTATACAATAACAGTGGAAATATATTAGCACTGAATGATATTAAGATTGAGAGTAACAATAATGTATCTAACAATAGTGGGACAATTAATAGCGGAAGTAATTTAAATATAACATCATCTAGTTTAGATAATAATTCAGGAAGTCTTTATTCTCAAAATACAATAAATATAAAATCTCCAACTTTTAGCAATAATTCTGGTACTGTTGTTGCAGATCAAAATTTAATTCTTAAAACCAGTTCAAGCAATGTAGCAGGAAAAATTATTAGCCAAGGTGATTCTGAGTTAGAATTTAAAAATGATTTTACAAATAACGCACAAATTTCTGCAAAAAATACTTTAACAATTACCGCTAATGGAGTAAGTAATAATAAAATTATTGTAGGGAAAAAATTAGAAATTACTTCAAGCAATAATTTTACAAACCATGCGCAAGCAGAAGTTATTGCAGATTCTGTAAATATAGAAGCTGTTAGAGGTATTGAAAATTATAGTAAAATAGATGGAAAATCTGTTAATTTAACAGGAAGTCGTATTTTAAATACCTCAAGAATTTCTGGTGATAATTTAAATTTAACAGCACTAAGAGGATCGGGCGAAATAAAAAATGATGCAGGTGGAAAAATAGTTGGAGTGTCTGATTCCGGTGAAGTGAAATTAAATGCCAAAGAAATTAGAAATGTTAATAAAAGCCAAATTTTAAGTAAGGGTGGTTTAACCTTTACTGCAAGCATACTAGAAAATATTTCTACAAAAATTGTGGCAAAGAAATTTATTAATTTTGATGTGGATAGAGTTTACAATAAGCCTGCGGTGGATCCGGAAAAAGTAAAAATTGAAGAAGCACGGCCTAATTCAGGGATGCAAAAACTTTTTGATACTGGAAGAGGTGAGGGCTTTATAGAAAGAAATAAAGGAATTATATCTAGTAAAGTTGAGCAATATACCTTAAAACAAAATAGCGATTCATCTGAAATTTTATCGGGCGGTGATATTAGTTTTAAAAATTATATTGGTAATTTTTATAGTAAAATTGCTGCAGCAGGAACTTCCAGATATTCAATGGATAATGATGAAGGTGCAGAACACGATAATTTAAAAAAGAGACCTGATGTTAACTTAAACGAAAATCAAAATATTGGGCATAATTTTAGTGAATATAATAAAGACACAGAAATTAAAATTGATAATATTTTAAAAACTGAAGACGAATATTATTTTGGTAAAAAATACCATGCAAAAAAATTAATTTCTGTAGACAAAATAACAGATCGCGTTCAAATAGATGATGTATTTAAGTGGAAATTGAGTTTTCGTGAGCGTCTTCGAATGGGATTCAGAACTGCGCATAAAATTGAAACAAAAACCAACCACTACGACCAACACAAAATAGGCGAAATCAAACCATTGGCCGAAGCAACCAATATTTCTGGAGCGGTGGTTAATACATCAAGTTATTTTGATAATCAAAATACAAATATTGCAGTAAATCCATTAAAAGATTCTGCGCACAAACCAACTGTAGGCAATGTAGAAACCTCGCAGAGTAATTTTAAAGATTCTGCGCAGCGAGAAGGAGCCTCCTCTCTTACTTCAAGCTTTCCGATTGCAAATATTCAAGTGCCTCAATTAAAAAATCTGCGTGCAGCAACACATCAAGAAACACTTTCTCAAGAACAGAAAGATATTCATCAACTTGCAATACCAACGACGGAAAAGCCAAATTTTGATATTGATAATCCAGAATCTAGCTCTGTAAATCGTGTTGCGCTTTCGAGTCTAAGAGACAAAAACAATTCACTGCTTCATCCTATGGATGGCGTAAAACTTAGCGATACAAAGCTGCCTGATAATGAAAAAGTTAATATTGACCCAGTTGTTATCCCACAATCAAAAAATAATTTTGAAGCTTTAAATACAAAATATTCTATTCAACATGATTCTTTAAATCCATCAGTAACTTTAGATAAAGTTGATGTTCCTATTGCAAAAGGAATAGATTTTACAACTATTAATTTTAACAATCATAACTCTTCATCAATAGATTTTTATTCTCGAAACGCGCTAAATCCTATGGATGTTAATTTAAGTTTATCAATGCCTGGTAGCAGGTATTTTGATTTTAGAAAATCGCCAGGATATCGTTACTTAATAGAAAATAATCCAACCTATGTAGAATATAATAAATTTTTATCTCACGATAAATACACAGAAAAATTACAACTCAATCCTGAGCGGCAATTAAAAATTTATGGTGATCAGTTTGATTCTAAAAGAGAATTGGGTGATCAGGCTGTGGTATTAACAGGCCAGCAATTTTTAACAAACTATCAAGAAAACGAGTATAAATTTCAAAATCTTTTGAACTCAGGAAAAATGGTTGCCCAAAACTTTCAAATCACTCCAGGTACACAACTGAGTGACGAGCAAATGGCAACTTTAACGTCTGATTTAATAATTGATGTAAATAAAGATGTTGATCAGGTTGTTGTGAATGTAAAAAATTTGTTAAAAACAGATTTAAAATCCAATGGCTCGCTCATGATATTTGGTAAAGTCGATTTAAAAATTTCGGGTGACTTTAATAACACAAGCAGCATGTATATTGGTAGTGGTAAAATTGAAGCCGAAAACATTGTTAACAATCCCTATGCCTCAATTTTTGCAAATAGTTTAACCTTACAAGCACTCAATGATATTAAAAATATTTCTGGAGATATTAAAGGTTCTGGTGATAATAGTAGCATAATTCTCAATGCCAAACGCGATATTCATATTGAAACAAAAGCAATGGATGAATATTTTATTGTGAATGGCCAAAAACAAAAAAATACACGCGTAGATAGAGTTGCTACTGTAACAGGCGATACTGTAAAGCTTATTGCCGGCAGAGATATCAATAAAATTGGTGCAAATCTTTATTCTAAAAATGAAACACGGCAAGAAGCAGGCAGAGATATTAACGCCAAAGCTGCGGTTACAGAAAAAGAATTGTTAATTACTAATAATAAAACATCTAATTTTTTAGGTATGATTTTTCATTCGTCTAGTCAAAGAATTGAAGAAAATAGCGTTACGCATCACGTTGGCAAAGAAATTAGCGACGGCAATTCTATAATTATTGCAAAAAACAACGTAAATTACAAAGGCGTAGAAATTAATGATGACCAAGCTAATGTTCCTGAAAAAGAAAGAAAATTTAATTCTAACCAAAATGTTATTATTCAAGGTGCTAATGTCACAATAACTGGTGTTAAAGATACCAAACGCACTCATGATGAATACCATTTTTCAAAAGGAGAAGGGGTAGATAAAAAATATTCAGAAACAATAGTTGGTGGTAAGGTTACAGCTGGAAATTCAATTATCATTAATGCTTTTGAACGTGAAAATAACACAGATTCGAATTCAAAATCAGGAAATATATTATTACAAGGTTCTGCAATTACAGCCGTGCATGGAGATGCAAAATTCTATGCAGATAATAAAATTGATGTGTTGTCAGAGAGTTTAAAAAGCAGCTCTTATAATTATAACAAATCAACCAATGATGGAATATTTAGCAGCAAAACCACAACAACACAGGGGGAAAGCGAAAGAGACGGGGTTTATGGTTCTAAAATAGGCGGTAATTCGGTTATTTTGCAAGCTGGTAAAGGTGGCGAAAAGAAAGGCGATATTTTAGTTTCTGGAAGTCAAATAGCTTCTGATCAAAAAACAGTTTTGAAAGCGGGTAACAACGTTACCATTGAAGCCGCAACGGAACAAACCTACGCATCGTTTCATGAATCAACGCGGACAACGGGAATATTTGCAAGTGAAGGTCGTTTTGGATTTACAATAGGCAAGCAAGAGAAAGACAAAGGTAACAAAACCAAAGAAAATTTAATTGCATCTTCTGAGGTAGGAAGTCGTTTTGGCACGCTTGTGATTGATGCAGGCAATACCTTTAGCCAAACAGGGGGCAGCAAACTTTCGGCGCTAGGCGACATAGGGATATTTGCAGATAAGGTAAAAACAGAAGCAGGTATTTCGACAGTACTTGAAGAGAATTCCGCGTCACAAAAAACTAGTGGATTGTCGTTCGGGGCATCCAACCCCGTAGTGGGAGCAGCGCAGGGCGTGGTGCGGACAGCCGAGAACATGAACAAAGTGGAAGACGATCGGTTTAAAGGATTGACGTTACTTTCTAATAGTTTAGCGGCCAAAAATGCGGTTGATGCGTTGCAGAAATCACCTAAAGACTTAGGTGGCGTGAAGGTTAAATATACAATCGGGCAGAGCAAGTCAGAGCAAGTCAGGGCAAAGCTCAGTAACCGAAAGCACGCTAGTTCATAAATCAGGGATTTACACACAAGGCAATCTCATTGTTCAGGCACGGGGAGCGGGCAAGGAAAGCAGCATTGATCTTTCGGGCAGTGATCTCAAAGCGGAAGGTAAAATTCGTCTGGAGGCCGAAGGCAATATTTTAATGCAGGCGGCACAAAAAACCACAGAGAGACGGAGCAGTCAATGGAATTCGGGTTGGGAGTTGGGGATAGGTGCGAATGCAGGAAAAAGCACAGGATTCACGATTGAAGCAGGAGTATCGGGAGGAGAAGGTTGGAGCAAAAGCAGTGAAATTCAGCATGTTGATACAATAGTAGAAGGGAAGCAGGGCGTAGAAGTGGTATCAGGAGGGGATACCACGTTAAAAGGCGCTCAAGTTAAAGGCAAGTTTATTAAGGCAGATATAGCCGGTAATTTGCACATAGAAAGCCTGCAAGATAGCAAAGTTCACGATTCTAAAGAGCATTCGTTTGGCGTCGCAGCAAGCGCGTGTATTCCTCCAGCGTGTGTAGGGGCTCAGGAAGCGAGCGTAAATGGCAGCGTGACCGACATGGCGAGCAACTACAAGAGCGTGATCACGCAATCGGGGTTTTTAGCAGGATCGGGAGGCTATCAAGTTGATGTAGGGGGTCATACCCAGCTAGTAGGCGGTATGATAGCGAGCAATCAAGAGGCTAAAGATAAGAAGCTCAATAAGTTTTCAACAGAGACGCTAGATTTTGTCGATCTCAAAAACGAAGCGGAATACGACGTCAAGCATATTGGTGGGGGCTTTAGCGTAGGCGACAAGCTTTCAGTAAGTCCACCGCAATATTTGCCAGGTAGCAAGAAAATTTCAAGCGTCACCCGGAGCGTGATAGACGAAGGCGTACTTGAAATCCGCAATGACAAAAAGCAATTGGCGCTCACAGGGAAAACAACAGAAGACATCCAAGCAACCCTGCATCGCGATAGCAGCACCGCCCATCAAAAACTAGATGAGATATTTGACGAAGAGCAAATTCGGTTAAAAATAGGGATCGTTAACGATTTTGGCAAAGAGTTTGGCACATTTATATCAAATAGAGGGCAAGAAGCAGAGCAAAAAGAGAAAGAATTAGAACATGCTCTTAAGAATAGCGACACACTTCCACCCGAATACATAGAGCAATTAAAACAAGAATACGAATCTGCGGCGAAATGGGCACCTGGGGGCGAATACCGTCAGGTTGCCACAGCACTTGCCGCAGCGTTTACAGGCAAGCTCAGTGCCACAGGAACGGAGCTTGTACAAAGTTTTGCAGCTAATTATTTGCAAAGCATCGGTGCCGAAAAAATCAAAGAACTTGCCCCATTGCTCGGGGGCGAAGGCAGCCCTGGGCACACAGCCATGCACGCTGTTTTAGGCTGCGCCGCAGGAACCATGGGCGATAGCTGCGGTTCCAGAGCGTTTGGAGCCGCATCAGGGGTACTCATCAATACCGCCCTTTCAAGCCTTGAAGACACACAAAACCTCAGCGCTGCTGAGAGAGAAAATCGCATCAACATTGTGACCTCGTTGGTAGCGGGCATGTCTGCTGCCGCAGGGCTTGGCGATCCCAATGCTGCGATGACCAGTGCGAGGTTGGAAACAGAGAATAATAATTTGAAATTTGTGGCAGAGAAGAGCTTGTATTTGCTAGATAAATTGGCAGATAAACGTACATGGCAACTTTTGCTGTTAGGCGGTGCAACGCTGACGTCGGGTTCTACTGCGTCAGTGGCAGTGAACGGTTTGATAATTTTAGGCAGAGCCTACACAGCTTATGAGATTGGCCAAGATATTTATGATGTTATAAATGGCGAAAAAACTTTGCAGCAGTTGGCGCTAGAAAAGAGTGAAGATTATGTTGTAGGTCTTATCACAACAAAAGCATTTGGAGAGATAGTCAAATCGGTAAAATCTGGTGCTTCGATAGTGATGCAAATGGGTGATGATGTCGTCGTCCAACAAGTAAAAAGCAGTGTTATCAATGTAACAGAAGCTAATAAAGACAAAATACAAAATTTAGCGAACTCTGGCGAAGAGTTTTTGCAAAAGGTAAAAGCCAAGGGTAAAGATTCAAAACAAATTGCCCAAAATCTTCCCGATGCCAAAGGCAAAGTCCCAGATGCGGATGGCAAGCTTCCTGGCACAAAAGAAAAACTTCCCGAGGCGGACGGTAAGAGTAGAAATCGTAATGAAAATGTGTTAATATCTAGAGATGATAATCAAATTAATCAACAAATAAGCAAGCCTTACAAACGTCCTTCTAATGCAACAACTCAAAAACAAAGAAAAACAGTACAAAATCAGCCTTGTGTAGATTGTGGTGTAAAATCAGATAAAATGTTTGCAGATCATAAAGTGCCTTTGGTAAAAGAATATTATGAGTCTGGAGGGAAAATTAATTTACAAAAGATGCGAGAAATTGATGCTGTACAGCCTCAATGTTCGTCTTGTTCTTCTAAGCAAGGAGCTGAAATGAGTAGATATTCTAAACAAAAGAAAAATGAATTAGGATTATAAAATGAATAAAGTTGAAGAGCAAAAAGCGATAAGCTTAAAGTATGGCACATTGTACATAGAGTGCCCGCTAAACTTAAAAGTTGGAATAAGTAAAAATATTTTAAATAAAGAATTAACAATGCCAATAAACGCTATGCGTTACCTCCCTTCAAAGGATACAACAGGTTGGTATATTTGGGCAGGTGAAGAGTTTTCTGAAAGTAATGATTTTTTTGTTGCATTGCATGCAGAACATTTAGAAAAATATTGTCCTTTAATAATAAAATATTTGGGATTACCACCTGGTTGGAGAGTTTTAATTGATGATTCTGCATATGAAGATGTTTGGTACGATTCTTCTTTATTAGTTGAATAAAATTTTATTTATACACGATTATTTATTTATTATTTTAGGGAGTGTACTCAAATAACGAAGAATACTTGAATTTTGGCATGTTTCCCCTAAGGGTTGGATTACCAAGTCTAACAAAAGAGGGAAACATGTTGAGGTTGATGATAACAGATCAATTATGGTCAAGGCTAACACCATTGCTTAAAGAATTTAAGATTCATTTTTCAAATAGAATTAGGATTTTTATGGAAGCTGTTTTTTGGAAGTTACGAACAGGAGCGCCATGGAGAGATCTTCCAACAGAATTTGGTTCCTATTCAACTGTATTTAATAAATTTAATCGATGGTCAAAATTAGGAATCTGG
>QOVW01000029.1 GCA_003339605.1 Spirobacillus cienkowskii
AAATCAGATAATGAATCTTGCGCAAGAGATATCCCCATTTTTTTGAGTTATAAAACCAGAAAACATGAAATGAAAAATATACTGGGAGGAATTATTTGGATTTTAGTTACTAGTTCACAAAGTGCCCCTCTTAACATGCAATCAGGGTGGTTCCCTTCTTTGCAATCACGTAATCCTTATTTTTTAATTTCGTAAAAACTGACTCCTATACTTAAGAAAGAACATTGATGCCTAAAAAAATATAAAAAACTTCCACTAAAATCATTTAGGATTGAAAAAAAAACTTAATGCTGGTTACATACAGGTTTAAGCTAGCAAATTAGTATTTCAATGATATTAATTATTGATTGCCTTATACTCTAATTATTGCTAATTAATAAAAATTATTTATCAAAAGGAATTAAAAATGCCGTGCAAAAATCGACAATATTTAAAAAATTTCAGAATACAAAAAAATAAATCTCTCATTCAAGTTGAGGCAGAAACTGTTATTTTCAGTGCTCATTTAAGTCAAATTGAAAAAGAACTAACTGATAAATCTTCTTTGAAGGTTCTCGAAAAAATTACTAACCATAATCAAATTCAATTTGATTATGTGAAGAATTTGGCCGATAATACCTCCTCAACTTTGGAAACTAAAAACTCAATCTTAGTTCCTTTAAGATATATTACGGCTTCTCATCTTCACTCATTCTCTGATAATAAAGAAGCCGAAAGTATATTACCAGAGCTTATCCGAGACTTGATAGTATCAACGATAAATCATAACTATTTGGAAATGCCCGTAGGTAATAGCGTATTTATGCACGGTTGGGATGGAATACTCAATTGTAAAGAGAAACCAGATAATCAATTTGTTCCTGAGGGATACTCCTTTTGGGAAATGAGCAAAGCTAAAAATGTCTCAAAAAAAGCTAAATCTGATTTTAAAAAGCGTACGGAAAATCCTTTTAATCAAGATATTAAAAATGCAACTTTTATCCATGTAAGCTTTAGAAGAGTTGGAAAAAAAGAAAAAGCCAAAATTATTGCAAATGGTAAAGAAAAAACTCTCTGGAAAGATGTTAAAGTAATTGATGCTGAAGACTTAGAGCTTTGGCTTGAGAAGAGTCCCGTTGTTTCAATGATCTATGCCAAGAAACTCGCTCTATTTCCAAATACTTCTGGCTATATTCCATTAAGCGATTTTTGGAATAGATGGAGTACATCTACCGATCCATCTATTAATCAACCATTGCTTCTTGAAGCAGGCAAACAATGCAACGATACAAAAGAACTCATTTCAAAATTGAATATTGGACATTTGAAAATCAAATCAAACGATTTAGATTTGGGAATAGCCTTTTTTTACTCATTGCTAGCGAGCATAGATGATCAAATTTTATCTCGAAGCCTAATTTCTAGATCTATGATTGTAGAAAGCAAAGACTCTTTTCGATTACTTGCAACAAGAATTAGAAATTTAATTTTAATTCCAACTTTTAAAGGAGCGCCCATTGGTGAAGCTAAACAACATGGACATCAGATTGTAAGCATTGTTAATAATTTTAATCCAGCTGAACTTGATGTTGTAGGTAGGGTACGTACTTCTATTATTGCTGAATTTCTTAAAAAAGAAGGTTCCTACACAAATGAAAAAGCCTATCGAATTGCTAATTCATGTTATGGAAATTTATCGATTTTGAGATTAATGCTCGCTGAAGAGGGAGAAACTCCAAACCCATTATGGTCTTCTCCAGAACATGGCGTAACTTTATTGCCCTTAGTTATGTTAGGAGCATGGAATACGCATAATGAGAACGATCAAAAAATTGTAGAAAAAATTTCTGGAAAAAGTTATTCTCAAGTAGAGAATTTACTAGAAACTTTGCCACGAGACTATTCAATATTATTTCAAAATCTGAATAGTTCATACTCTTTTTATCAAGAATACTGTTACAGCCATTTAATCAAATATTTAAATGACAAGTTGCTTTATTTGTTTTTTGATGTTGCAAAAGATGTATTGTGTGAAGTAAACGCCGATTATAATCTTGAGCAAGACATAAGATTTGAAACTGCTATGTACAAAGAAGGAAACAAATTTTCAAAAAAACTGAGGGTTGGAATTGCAACATCTTTGGCCATGCTCGCAAATATGAATTTATCCGCTATTACAAATTTACAAACTCAAATTGAAAATTTAGTCACAAAAATACTCAGTAAGGAGTCTAATTGGAAATTCTGGGCTTCACTTAATGATGTTATCACTCTTTTAGCTGAGGCAGCAGCTACCTCTTTTTTAGAAAATGTTGAAAAAATAGCCCGAAAAAGTGAGTTCATTCAGACCTTTAAACAAACAACAATTATAGAGGGTTGTTATTATGATTCACTGCTTTGGTCCCTTGAGAGTTGTGCTTGGGACAGAAAGTATTTTAAGCAAACTTCCAAAGTTCTAATGATACTATCTGAAATTGAAAATAAGAAAAATAATTATATGCATCAGCCATCAAATTCTCTTTTGAGTATTTATCGTGTTTTAGAAAATCAAAGCAATGTGTCTTTCCATGACAGAGTTTCTTTACTTCAAGAATTAGAACTTGAACATAAAAACCAGGTATGGGATCTAATCATAAGAATGATCTCACAGAAAAAATTAGTGCGCAAATATACATATAGACCAAAGTTCCGAGACATTGAGATATTGTCACAGGATAGAGATAAAGTAGACATGCATGTTCTTTACAAATATCTCTTGATATTTTTAGATAAAGAAGCCGATAGATGGTTGGATGTTCTGGATTTTATGTTTTCTTTGAAACCGTTATTTTATCAGCTAGAATTACTCAATATTTTCCTGAGAGTAAAAGTTGATAAATTGTCCAATGAGAAGCGAACTGAAATATTCAAAAAAATAGAAAAAAAATTGGCTCATTTCATTGCCTATAAAAATGTAAAAATGAGTATAAAATTATTATTGTGGAAAAAACTAAAAAAATTACATGTTCTATTTCAGCCTAACAACTTATTATTAAAATGGTCACACGTTTTTAACTTTACAATTGACTATCCAGGAATAAATAGCGCTGATTATAGTTTTGAGAAAGAGCAGGCTCTTTTAAGAGATTTACAAAAACGTGCGCTTATTCAATTGATCCCTAATCCAAACAAAATTGATATTTTAAATGATTTAATTGCCAAAGTGCCAGAAGCATCGATTTTAGGAAGCGTATTTTCGGAAATGTTTGATAAGTCATTTGCTTCAGCAGTTAAGTTAACAATGAACGAAAAAAATGGATTAAATTTCATTGGAGGAATGATATCATATGCCTTTCAAAAAGGTGAGAAAATCTGGCTAGATTGGGTATTGAGAGAAGATGTTTTTTCAAACCCTAAGTTGCGAGGGCATCTTTATTTATATTTACCTCCGAATAAGTTTATTTTAGATATGCTTCATACTGAGAAAAAAGAAGTTCAAGAGCATTTTTGGAAAAATACAAAAAGGTTTTTCTCTTTGGAAAAAAATGATGACTATATCTATGTTATTAATAAATTTCTTGAGTACGATCGGCCACTAGACTCCTTTTATATAATAGCAAATTTTAAAAATAATAATCAAGAAAAAATTCCATCTGATTTATACATAAAAGTATTAGACAATCTAATTAAATTTGATTTTATAAATGCATCGCACTCGGTTGATTTATTTATGTACAAACTTGAAAAAGTTCTCTATGAACTACAAAAAAGGGGTGAAATAAGCAAAAGAAAGCTTGCATTGATAGAGTGGGGCTTCCTTCCTTTTTTAAATTATAGCAAAATTCCTGAAAATCTTTCTACCGAAATAGAAAACGATCCATCTTTATTCATTAATATTTTAAAATTAGCCTATAAAAAAGATGATCTCACAAGAAACGAAAAAATTAACCAAACAATAACTTGTAGAGCCCATCAACTCTTAAGCAACTACAATATATTGCCAGGAATGAGCAATGGAAAATTTGATGTAGAACATTTTCAGAATTGGTTCTTAAGAGCTCGATTATTAGCATCGAATATTGAACGCATACAAGAATTCGACAGTATTTTTGGGTTATTACTGGCTTATTCTCCAAACGATCCAGCTGATAAAAGTTGGCCTCATAAAGCAGTAAGAGACTTATTTGAAAAGTATGGAACCGAAGAAATGGAAAGTAGTTTAAGATCACGTCTCCTTAATAAACGAGGCGTTTTTATTAAAACAATTGGAGAGGGAGGCATTCAGGAAACGGAAATAGCGAAAGTCTATGGCAATTATGCCAAAACTTCAGAGATTTTTTGGCCACGTATGGGAAAAATTTTAAGGCAGTTAGAAAAAAATTATTTAAGCTATGCTGATAGGGAAGAATTGACAGCTTTGCAAGAAGATTTCTAATCCGAAAAAAATTTATTTGCATTATTTTATATAGGGTACAGTGTAGCCTGGCTACTATTTTGGAGCCACACAAAATATACATCTCCTTAATCTAGTTTCAATTATCAACACATAAGGCGGTGAGATATGATTGGTTTATTACATAAAACTGGAAATGGAGGATTTCTATATATATCTGAACAATTTATTAAATTTGGGGACTTATCTCTTTCAAAATATTGAAAAGCTGCAATAAAGCATTCAGAGTATGAATGAAACTTATACTTAATCATAAAAGCAGTTACAACTGAAAATAATATCCCAAATTCTTCAAGAGTTAATTGTTTTTTATTACTTGGTAATGTTTTTGCGGAACTAAAAGGAAAATAGCTGAAAATATCTCTCGTTGTCCCTGAAATACCTCCTGTTATTAGTATATCATTTGCAAATAAAGTTGAAATAATTTCATTGTCATAGAAAATTTGGAATTTTAAATCTTTGTCTGGCATATTAAATCTTTGAGCTTTCCCAACTTGAAATTTAAATTTTTGTAGAAGAGGAAATCGAAATTTTTCATTTTCTATTCTACCTAATATATTCATTTTTAAGCTTATTGAATTAAATTCTTTTTTTAAGAAACCATTATTTGAAACTAAAATTTTTAAGATTAGATTAAATAAATCTATAATAATGTTATTGTTTTTTACTATTTGATTTATATTAATTTCTTCTTTTGAGTCATTTATTTTTATAGTTATTAATTCAAAGAGCTTTTTTATAGAAAATATTGGAGCTTCAATTGAGATTTGATTGATTATGAAAAAGTTTTTCAAATCTATATTTTCTTTAATATCTATTATTTTAAATATATCAATAAATATTCCTTTTGCAATTGTAGATCTATTTAAATTATCACATAAAATATCAATAATTTTCTCAATTAAATTGTAATGTAGCTTGCTTATGTATATTTTTTCTTTAAATCTATTCTCAAATTGAATATTTTTTAATCTCTGACTTTCTGTATTATACATTTTTTTATTCAAAAATTCTTCAAAACGAATATTATTATTATATAAAAAATTTGTAAATATTATAAAATATTTTTTATATAATAAATCTATATATTTTTTAGCTACAGAAAAATCATCTAATTTTATTAATTCCAAAATTTCAAGAATTTTAAGATCATATATTTGATTTTTGTTGTCAACTATAAGAAGACCTTCTGATGCTGTTGTACAGCCACTAAAATCACTTAATTTAATATTAATATAATCTTTAATTCCTAAGTGTTAATTAAGTAGATCAATATTTCTTGTTTCACCATCTTGTATGTTTAATTCTTTGATATTCTTTGATAACTTATATGAAATTAGATTTGTAGAAACTTTAGTGAAATATTCCCCAAATTTATTTATTACATATTTTTCATCTTTTTGTGATATTTTATCATGAGTCCACAACCCAAATTGATTTGGAGATTTGCGATCGCAAATCTCCACATTTCTTTTTTTTAATTTTTCTTTAGATTTAATAGCGTTCTGAGGTCTTAGCTCCTTATACATTTTAATTTGATATTCAGTTCCACTAGTCCTAACTAAATCTAAAAATAATTTGTGTGGAATTTCCCAGCATCTAATAATAGGATCCTGAGCTCCTTGCTGAAGATAATTATAAAACCATCCAATTGCACGGTATGGATTTCCAATTGAAACATTACATTTTCCGCCAGAAGCTGGAGATATTTTTATTTTATTATGTTCCAAGTATACATCTTTAAATTTATTTTTTCCATATGATGCTCCAAAGACTGTTTGATATACTTTGATATTTTGATCTTTACACTTCAATTCGCCATTTGAAAAACAATCAATTATTATATTGGGATGAAGAGGATCGTCAATGTCATTTTGACTAATATTTTTTTTCTCAAAATAATCCATTGAATTATTTAATTGATTTAATCCATAAACTTGATTTTGGATATATGATTTATTGATTTTCCGTTTCTGTTTTTTTTCATAATAATTAATATTGTCTATTAAACATTGATTTATTTTAATTTGATCTTGTAAAGAAATAGTTGTTGCTTCTGCATACCCAAAAATCATTTTTCTAATTGATAAAATATTTTCTATATTTCTTAATAATGCAATTATTCTATTAATAAACTCATTTGGAAAAGAAATATTTCCATATTCATTAAACTTATATAATTGAGAATTATATTTAATAAGATTATATTCATTTGCTTTACTAATAATATACATTATGCATCTAATATTCATTCGCAAAACCTCTTATAAAAATTTATGTAAAAAATAAATTTAATTAAAAACAACAATAATCATAATTTTATTGTTGTTTTTAATATTTTAAAATAATACTTAAAGAAATAATCAATAAAGTATTTTATAAATGTTTATAACCATAACCATTAAAATATTCAATACTTTAATTGTTATATAGAGTTTAAAAAATGCTGATCAGGCTAAGATTAAAGATGAATTATTAAGATATGTTGTTAGGGGGTCTAAGTCGGTAGCTAATTTTTAACGCTATGTCTAGGGGTGAGAATGAATTAACCATTTAATTATACATAAATTTTTCATTTTATCTGCATAAACTGTTTGAGCTTTGTGAATGGCTAATCGAGAATAGATTTCTAGGGATTGTCGAATTTCATCACCTGAATAAGGTTCACTAAGAGCATCATCAATGAATTGAGATTTTAATCGCCTAAAAAGAAAGGCGCGGCATCTTACTGCGAAACATGTAAAGCTGTCTAAAAAAGGTGGTTATTTAAGCATCCAGGCATCAGCTAATTTTTCATTTGACGGCCAATCGTAATTTTTAGCAATTGAACTAATTATATCTTGGGCAAGTTCACGGCCATTATCTGAGTTAGTTATAATTACAGCTCCTTGGCCTTTGCTTGGATAAGCAACGATCCAGCCTTGATATCCAGCATTTTGTCCTAATTTTGCAATTCGAAGCTTATCATTAGTTCCAGATATAACAAAACCAAGACCATATTGCGTATTTTTTTGTTTGGTCAACGCTTTTTTAATATTGAGATTTGAAAATAAACTTTTTTTATTTTGATATGCTTTCATAATTTCAATTAATATTTGCGAGATATCAGCTGGAGTACTCCATAATCCAGCCGAAGCAAACTCAGGCACGAGTCTCCATGGATAAGAAAATGGTTTCCCTTCTTCATTATAAGAGTGGACAGCATTTATTGATAAATCACTATTTAAAGGAGCTTGAAAAAAACTATTCTTAAGATTTAAAGGTTTAAATATTTCTTCATTTAAAACAGATTGAAAGGATTTATTTGTTACACTTTCAATAAGCAATTCTACTATTTGATAACCTCCACCTGAATAACTATATTTTTCAGATGGTAGCTCTTCTAATTTAACAGGTAGATTATTCGCTGGACTCTGTCCATTTAATATTTCAATCAGTGTAGGAAGCTTCTCATTAGGTGAATAACCATAAAAGCCACTTATACCAATTCCAGAAGTCATACTTAGCAAAGATGCAAGAGTTATCTCTGGATTTATAAATTGTACAGGTTTCTCGATTTTCCAACCTTTTAAAGAAGAACTAACATCTTTATCTAGTTCTAATATTCCATTATCAACTAATTTAACAACCGCCAACGCTGTAACTGCTTTTGATATTGAACCAAATTGAAAAAGAGTTTCTTCATTAATTTTAGTTTTATTATTTTCTGATATATACCCATAGGAGTATAACCAATCTATTTTATTATTTTCAATTACACTAATACTAATTGCTGGTACTTTATAATGCTTCATTGCATTTGAAATATTTACCTCTTTATTATTAATTAGAATTTTGTTAAGAGTATTATTTTTTTTATTAGGATAGTTTGTAAATGAAAATGAAATAAAAACAAATAGTAATAATGATATATATTTTAATTTTTTAATTAATTGAAGCATATTTTGAGTTTCCTTTCAAAAAATTATGAATAAAAAAATTATCATAAAATAATTTTTTTATAATTAAAGGAAAATATTAAAATAATTAATAATTTCCTATTTTTTTAAAATTTATTTATATTTTATATGAAATTTACCCGTAAAAATTTTGGTTATGCAGGGGTACCGAGCCGCTGAAACGGAAAAAAGGCGGAGTAAGTAGACCAGGGGAATTTCACCCCCAGCCTCTTGCAGAACCGTACGTGAGCCTCTCAGCTCATACGGCTCCCATTATTCAGCCATTATAGATTATGGTTTTACAACGTGCCCAATGAATAAATAGATTCGGATACTGCTGGTGCAATCTCTTAATCATTTCACAAGACTTATTATAACTGTCTCTATTTTTCTTAAATTTCCTTTTTGCCCATTTGATGAGATGAGAATTCACTGCTTTCGCTATGATTTGCAGTGCTTTGGAACCATAATGCGCACAATAATAATTTAACCACCCACTGATTACAGGGTTTAACTTTTCAGCAATTTCTCGAATGTCAGATTGAGTCCAGTGCTTTAATTTCCAATGACGTATTACTTCACGGATATTAAAAGCTGACTTTTTGCTGATTGCGTATAAGGATCTGCGCGCCTCGCGGCGCGCAGATCCTTACCGCTTACCTAATTAACGGCAACTCACTTTCTGTAAGTCGATGGACTCTTGTGAATCGTATAGCTCTGTGTAATGTAGTTTTCTACCAGTACTAGCTTTTCCAGAAATAAGTATGCCATTTTTATAAATAAAAGTTGCACAAAATTTACCGTTTTCTAAATAAATATTGATGCCAGTTAATAGTTGAGAAAGTTATTGTGAGACTTGAAGAAATAGCTCCAATTTGTTAAATAATTTTTGCTAAAACAAAATTAACAAAGGAGCTACCAATGGACTGGCAGAGCCAACTCATCAATGTATACCTTACTACCTGCGATTTCTTTTCTTAACTCTCTCCAACCTTTTTTTTAAAAATTAGTCCAAACTCAAATCCCTCGTTCACAGACCAAGAAGTCGTCACTATTTACATCTTTGGAGTTTTAATGAAACAAAAAAATATAAAAGATATTTTTAAC
>QOVW01000030.1 GCA_003339605.1 Spirobacillus cienkowskii
TAGTGGTTGGAATCAATTAACACAAAAAATTGTCAAGTCAATTATGAATTCAAAACCTAAGGCAAGCTTATGTTAAAAACTTAGTGGACGGCGTATAACACCGAAAAAAGTGGAATAAAATGTGTAAAAACTTCTCCACGTATTGCGCCAATTGCTTCTATGCCTTTATTCCAAAATAAATATGCAAGCCATGAGGGAAATATAATTAAGTACAATATACCAATAAAAGCATATAAACTAAAAGATGATTGAATAAAAGATAAATCAAATTGATAAAAAAATAAAATTGGAATTAAAAATACACTGGCAATAATTGCTGAAACTGTGACAAAAACGTTTCCAGAAATATTTTTATTTTTTAATCGTAAAAATGAGCAATATAGAGACCAACTTAAGGCAGAACCCATAGCCCAAAAATCACCAATATTCAAATTAAAAAATTGTCTTAAATTAAAAAAATCACCTTTAATAATTAAGTAAACTACACCAAATGTACTTATTATTATCCCAAATAAAGATTTTACTGTTACAAAATCTTTAAATACTAATTTATTAATAATAATGACTAGGCATGGCGATGCTGACAAATATATTGCAGCATTAATAGGGTTAGTATATTGCAATGCTATATATAAATTTAAAGGAAAAAAAACTTGACCACATAATGATAACAAGCATAAAATAACAAATGAAGATTTTATATTTCCCCAATTTTGAATTATTTTTTTATGATAAATCAAAAATAAAAATGCTGCAGTTAAAATCCATCGTATTTGAGTTAATAAAATTGGCGATATATTTAGTACTAGAAGTTTTCCAACAATTAAATTTCCTCCCCAAAATAATGTAGATAATGTCAAAAAAGCGTAAGGTAAGGTTTGATTAAAATTAGTTGCTTTCATAGTAAAAAATCCTGAGTGAAAATTAATATAGCGAGATATAATTTACTAATTAAAATTATGATATTATGTCAATTTTATAAGATTTCCAAAAAAATAATATTTTAAAATAGCTTACCAAATATATCCTTTTAAAAAAAGAAATGGGTATAATATTAATTTTATTAAAATTTTAATTTAATATTGATTAGCGAAAGAAGATAATAAAATTTTAGATTGTTGTTCTGTAACTTTTATTCCATTCAACTTTTGGAGATTTAGAGTTAAAGCGCGAAGATAAAAACGAAGTAAACAATCGTGGGGTTGATTTAGTGTTTTAAATATTGGTTTTATAACTGTAAATTCAATTTCTTCAGAGAATATATCAATATCCTGAAAATTTATATGAAATGCAGAAATTGTTAAAAGATGATTAGCGCAAATTGTAAATAAACTATGTTCAGTTGTTCTAATAGAACCGCCAAATCCTAAGAAATCACTGTATCTCTTATTATTAATTGCATTATTTACAAAAATATTGTGTAATATTTCGCTAAGATTTTGATAACTAATAACAGAAAATTTAAGTTTAAATAAAATATTTTCAAAATCCTTGCATCGCATTTTTCCTGTGTAGCCAATTATATTTGATTGAGCTATGTAAATTGCACAAGCTTCAAGTAGTTTTTCTACAATGCCTCGTAGTAACAAGTTATTCGCTCTTTCTGTTTTAAAAGATTGTATAAAATTATTTATTCTATCTTTTATCGAAATATAAATAAGATATTTTTTAGATTTAGATTTAAATAATTCAAAGCTTTTTTTAATTTTGAATTCTTCAATTAATTTTGAATATTTTTCGTTATACCAGGCAAGAATAATATAAGGACTATTTGCAATTAAGTTTTCAGAACCTGTCCTGCTATAAACTTGATTCGATACTTGAAATAAATAGTCTATTGGTTTTTGGATTAAAAACCAAAGATCATCAGCGTAATTTGTATAATTTCCAAATGATGTTAAGCAACCCCATTCTGCATTATTATTTGTATAATTTGTTTTGTTAAATAAGTAAACATTTTTAATCCAGCAAATTCTTGTTGTAACATTATTTTTTTTGTAAGAAGCAGTATTAAAAGAAATATTTTTTGATGTTTGTGTGTATGCAATTTCAATATATATATTTAAACCTAATTTAAAAATATCTACACTACACTTAGTTGCTAACAAATGGTGATAAAATTCGTAATAAAGCACTTTGTTATTTAAGCAAGGAAGAATTGTTTCCCAGAGAGTGTAATCATGTTTAATTATTGCTGCTTTATTTGAATTGGAGTTTTTTGTATTTTGTACTGAAATGGCTAAGTTTGGTTGTGCTTGTTTATAAATATCAAATTTTTTGTAATCAATTGAGGCGTTTAAAGTCTTTAAAGTATTGCTGATATATTTCCGTTCTTTTATGTAATCTTTTTGAATTTCTGGTAATAGATCTTTATTTTTTTTACTATAATAAAAATAACGTATTGCTTGAAAGTTCTCTTTTAAGTATTTATGAATTGAGTCTTTTTCTGATACTTGAAGCGTGTCTTCTAGGTTTTCGAGGTAATTAGCAAAATAAAACTGCAATAAACCTTCTCCAATGTAACCGCCTTTTGATACGTTTATTGGTGTTTTAGCCCATATTTGTGAATAAAACTCCCAGCCTAAACAAATACGCCATTCGCTTTCACTTATGGAACGGTAAAAAAGTCTGCATTTTAATTGATTATTTAGATTAATATAATAACCAAGCGCTATCTTTTTGTGTTTAAAATATTTAAATTTATGAATAATTATAAAACGCTGCTTATTTTGACCCAGTGTTAAAATGGAATATTTATAATCCAAACATTGTAAATTTTTATTATGAAATCCAAACCATTTATAAACTTCTTGCTTTAAGCTATTAAAATCAACTATTATCGCATCCATTTAAAACCAATATTAAGGAAAATTAACCAAAAATTCAGGAAAAATAACTATATATTAATTTAGCTAAATAAAAACTATTTTTTTAAAAATATATATTAAATGTTTTTTTGGAGAAGAAATAATATCTTTTAACGACTTACTTTTGTTCCTTCGTTGATAGAACGTAAAATTTCTTCTCTAGGAATTAAATCGGTTGGTAGGGTTGCGCGGCGTACATTAGCACGATAAAGAATAGCCCCTCTTAGTTTGGTATAGTCGAGATCCGCGTCTTCAAGGTTTGCTCGAGTGAGGTTTGCCCCTTCTAAGTTGGCATTCCATAAGCTTGCATTTGCAAAATTACAGCCCTCTAAGTTTGAATCCTTAAAATTTACATAAGAAAGATTTGAGGTTTCAAAGTTACAATTTGAGAAATCAAGCTTTGCCAGATTTGCCTTACGAAAATCTAATTTAGAGAAATCGCGATTAGATTGAAGAATATCAATTGCTTCTTTGCGAGTTAATGTTTTGGGTTTTGCTTCTTCAGATTCTAGATCGTTCTTCATTTCTGGAAGATCATCATCGTCACTCTCATCATCATCACTACTATAGTCGCTATCTTCATCATCGTCGTCGTCATCAGTAAGTTTGCGAGCCATTAAACTAACTTTTCTAGGGCATGAATTTTTATTTAAAACAACCACCATTTTAGATCGCCTCCTTTATCGTGTTTCACATTCAACATTTGCCCTAAAATGCAAAAAAATCAAGAATAAAAGAGAGGAGACAAAATCTGTTCTCCTCTCTTTTATATTCAATAAACGTAGGCAAGTTGTTTAATGTACAGAATTAGGGACAACTGTAGAATTTGGGCGTCCTTGTTTTTTAGAAAAGGACATTGAATCTGAGTTTTCATTAAACTCTTCGTCAAGAAACTCTTCATCTGTCATTTCGGATCTGTCTTGAACAGAAATTCTTGCTTCAAGTGCAGCTGCTTCAAATACGCTGTTTGACGCAGTTTCAAATAAAATAGAAGAAAGACGTGAGCGAATTACAGATTTAGGTGCCCAGAATAAATCAGCAAGAGCTTTAACCATATTTACACGAGTCGAAATTTTTTGAATTTCTACAGCTAAAGCTTCTCTTGGAACAAGAAGTGCATTTGCAAAATCTACAATTTCTGCTTGAGAAAGAGTTTCGCAACGACTTGTGAATTTAAATTTTTCTCTTTCAGATAATAATACAATACGAGCTATTTCGCGTGCAATTGCTGTACGTGTATGAGCTCTAATGTCTCCTTTACGGAAGCGGATTGCATAGTGACCAGGTCTTACTCTTGAACTACGCGCAAGTTTGTCGGATACATCGCCTGGCATCAATTGAATAAATGGAAATGCAGAGATGAGTTCAGGAATATGAACAGGCACCGTTGTTACATTTGCTTTGGCAAGAATTTCTTGAGCCACTTTTTCGATTTCAAGGCTTCTATCGCGTCTTTCAATACGAACCCCAGGTTCTTCTAAAGAAAGGCGGCGTTCTTCTTCGGCATCACAAAAGTCGCACCATGCTTCATCGAGATCAACGAGGCCGTCTGCAAGATCTTGAATAATCTCTAGGTCGACGTCTAAAGATTTTGCTAAATTTTCAAGAGATTGAACATTGCGAATTGCTTTTTTGCCGCGTTTCCAGTGACTTGTGTCGCTTGGATTATAATTTAGAATTGAACCAAGGTCTTGGTCATGAACTTTCTCATTTGGCTGTCTTAATTCTAGAACACGAAAGCAAAAACGAAAGAGTTGAACAGACTGAGGAAATCTAACTGCTTCTTGTAACTTGCGCATAAAACTTTCCTTTCTAAACGAAAATTAAATAAGTCCACAAATGTTGAAATGAACTAAAAAAATAAAGGCACTACACGAAATCAAGTTGTCAGATATTGAAAACTGACTAATCCCTATATGCTGATTACCCTTGAAAGAAAGAAACTACCAGTCTCTATGTGTTTCGTCAAAATTTAAGACATTTTTTTAAGAATGATAAAGTATTAATTTTGTGGGGAAAAACAATCAATCTGTGAATTTATGTTATATTTATAAGGAATTAAAAATATAACAAGGTCTCTAGAAAAAATAATTGTCTTACAAAAAGACAATGAAAAGGTCGGAACAATACTGGATGGTTTGCTTCTTCTAATCAGAAAGTATCGTTCCATATAGACTACCAAAACCAACTCTAAAATTGTCGTTTTGTGCAAACCCCTTAAAGACTATTGTATCGCCATCATGCAAAAAAGTTCTCATTGTGCCGTCTGAGAGAAAAATAGGTTGGGTACCTTTCCAAGCGATTTCTAACATAGATCCAAAAGATTCGCGTGTTGGGCCGCTAATTGTACCGCTGGCATATAAATCTCCGACCCGGATTGGCGTGCCATTTGACGTCATGTGAGCTAATTGTTGAAATAAATTCCAATACATATGCTTGTAATTGGATGTAACGAGTAACATCGGTGATGTCATATTTTTAGATTGAAGATAAACCTCGAGAGTTATGTCATAGAGTCCATTTTTACTACATTTTAGATATTCTAGCTCTGAATTCTCTTTTTTTAGGGGAGGAAGAGCAAAAGGTTCTAGTGCATCAAGGGTGACAACCCAGGGAGACATGGAGCTTGCAAAGCTTTTGCCTAAAAAGGGACCAAGTGGGACATATTCCCATCTTTGAATGTCTCTGGCTGACCAATCATTAAAGAGTGTTAATCCAAATATTGCGTCTTTGGCATTGTTGGGAGTGATGGTGTCTCCAATTGAAGTGTTTTTACTAGTAATAAATGCCATTTCGAGTTCGAAATCGAGCTGCTGTGATGCGCCAAAACTGGGAGTCGTTGAATTTGGCGCACATAACTGTCCACGAGGGCGAGGAAAATTAGTGCCGCTGACTATAATAGAACCACTTCTTCCGTGGTAACCAATAGGTATGTGTTTCCAGTTCGGAAGAAGCGGGTTGTTTTCATCTCTAAACATTTTTCCTACGTTTGTGGCGTGATCAAGGCTTGAGTAGAAATCAACATAATCTTTAACATCAATAGGAAGAAGCATTTTTTGGGTTTGTGAATTTAGGAGAATTTTATTTAAATGGTCTGGGCGATTTTTTAAGAGGGAGCTCGGGTCAGAAAATATTTTTTGAATTTCCTTTCTAACCGCAAAGCATGTTTGGTTGCCTAGTTCTAAAAAATCATTTAATTTGTTTTTTTCAAAAATATTTTTATTTAAATTTGAAATATTATCGAGATAACCATATTGATGTAGTATGTTTAAATCTATTATATAGTCGCCAAGAGCTGCTCCGCAGCGCGCCGTTTTAGAATTATTGTCAGAATAAAAAACTCCAAAAGGAATATTATAAATTGAAAAATCATGAATATTTGGAATATCTAACCAGGTATTTAATTCTTGCATTTCATGGATCCTTTATTTAATAAAGTTATTTTTTTCAAGATGTTCAATTGGTTCTATAAAACTACACGTGCCAAAGCTTTTAATGTAATTTTGTCTTAGATAAAGTATTTTTTCATTTTCTAAAAAGTAATTATTTACAAAAAACCCTTTTTCAGTAAACCTAAAATTTTTATATGTGCATTCAAGAAGTAATTTCTCCATGATGCTTACACTTAAATTTTGAGCGTAGCAAAGCAGCATACATGAAAAAACATTTAAAAATCCATGTAATGTTGTTCCCACATGGTTATTAAAATTTGGAACAGGGACATGAAGACCTGCTGTTGCTTTTAAGGGTGTTTTGCTTGCAGCATAAGTTGAAATAGCATTAGCAATTTCGAAAGAAGAAGGTATTTGCTCTGAAGAGATACCTCCAGTTCTTATTTTTATAGAAATTTTTTGGTTAAATTTATTCCCATAATTATTTAGAATATTTACTATGGATTCAATGTCTTCTGTTAAGGGAATTTCTATAAAAACTTCAGCTTTGAGCTGAGCTTTGTCTATAAGACTATATATGTTCGTTAATATATAATTTAATCCATCATATTTTTTTGAGTAAAAAATTTCTTTCGGTGGTAAAAACTCAAAAGATTTTATTTCAATATTTTTAGAATAATGATTTAATAAATTAAGTAAGACAGTAAAGTCTAAGCTTAAAGTTTTTGAGTATTCAGAAATAGTTTCACAACTTGAGAGAATTATGGAAAATTCAGTTTTTTTATTAAGTGTTAAAAAAGAATTTTGTTTGTTTAAAATTAAAATTGTATCGTTAATTTTGTTAGCGGGTAAGATAAATTTACCTAGCCATTTTTTTTGTTTATGTTCATGGTATAAAACAAAATTTTCTAATGACTCCTCTAACGATAAAAGAGCAGGAGGAAATAAACCAGCATAGTCTAATAGCTCATGCATAAATATGTTTAAGCTTTGCATATAAAATCCTTATATTAAATGTGCACAAAAGCTTATTTTTGATTTTTATTTTATGTTTTTTCGTTAACGTATTCTTGATATCATTTTTATTTTCTGAGGTTGATTTTTGATGCATAATATCTTTATCCAAGATCTTTCTGCCATGCTCTTAACAGGGGGAGCGTTTGGCTGGATTTTTAAGAAATTTCTTAAACTACCTTTGTTGCTTGGTTATATTTTTGCAGGTGTCCTCCTTTCTTTGCCAATATCTTATACACCTTACGTTGTTAGTAAAGAATCCGCCAATACTTTAGCTGAGATTGGTGTGTTACTATTGATGTTTTCAATGGGGTTGCATTTTGGGGTTCGCAAAGTGAAATCCTTGGGCAGCACGCCCATTATCGTTGGTCTCACCCAAGCAATGCTGATGTGGTTTGTTGGAACGCAGGTTGTTCAGCTGATTGGAATTACAGGGCATGAAGCATTATTTATTGGGGCTGTGATATCGACTGCATCAACAGCAGTTATTGTAAAAATTTTAGAAGACCATCAGCTTAAAAGCGCTCGTTTTGCAGAAAAATTGATGGGTGTACTGTTGGTTGAAGATTCTTTAGCAATTTTTATGATTATTTGGTTATCAACAACAGTAACAGGCGGTAACATACAATTAATTGAGTTAGTGCCTATTTTTATTTGTAGTATTTTGTTGTGGTGGCTTCTCGGAACGCTTTTATTACCAAGAATTATTCATTCTGCATTCATTGTTGGTAAAGAAGAATTATTATTAATTTTAAGCATTGGTTTAGCGTTAGGCCTAGCTTATATATCTGCTTCTTGGAATTTTTCTTCAGCTTTAGGCGCATTTATTATGGGTTCAATTTTGTCTGAATGTCGAGAACTTAGAAAAATTGAAACATTAATTGAACCTGTTAAAAATTTGTTTGCTTTAGTATTTTTTGTATCAATAGGTTTTTTATTTAATCCCCATATTATTATTGAAAAATGGCAACTGATCTTTGCTCTAGTATGCTCAATAATTTTTGGAAAATTTATTTTTAATTTACTTTTTAATCTCATTGCAGGCCAAGGTGTTAAAGATTCAATTAGAATTAGTGGTTGTATGGGGCAAATTGGTGAATTGTCTTTTGTGGTTGCTCAAGTTGGAGTGAGTTTAGGCGCAATCGATAATAAAAACTTTTCTGCTATTGTAGCAACAGCTATCATTACAATATTAATAACACCTTTTGTAGCAACAGCTTCTCTTTCTTTTGCAGATAAAGCAGAAAATATTATTCCAAAAAATGTTTGTAAGCTAATTGACTCGTATTCTCAAGCTGTCATTGGTTTTTCATTAGAAAATAAAATGGCTCCATTTTATGAAAAATTTTCATTAATTAATGGTATTCGTTATTTAGTAGAAAATACAAAATCACGTTTGAAAAAAAATTATATGCTGATGACCTCTCGAAATATAACAGCAACTCTTGATCGTTTGGCTCCATGGGATGAGTATCTTGTACCTGTTAACGTAGGCTCTGATACAAAAATAACAGGAAAAAATTTAATGGAATTAAAACTTCGAGAAAAGTTTAATGTAAATATTGTTGCTATTACTCGTGATGAAAGAACAATTGTTTCTCCAGTAGCAAATGAAATTATAATGTCAAATGATACATTGCTAGTTTATGGTAATGAAAAATCGATTGCTGATTTAGAGAATTTCTGTACCGAAAAAATAAGTTCAGAAAATGATCTAACAATTGATCAATGCATCCTTGCAGGAATAAAGCTTCATGCAAACCACCGATTTGTGGGTAAAACAATTTTAGAATTAGGAATCAGAGTTAACTATAATTGTATTGTTTTAGCAGTTAACCGTAATAATCAAAGAATTAAAAATCCTATTTCAAGTTTTACTTTTCAAAAAGATGATGAATTATTTATTTTTGGAACAAGAATTTCTTTAGAAAAAATAAAAGTACTAGAATAAAAAAATATCATTAAATTTTATTAATAAAATTTAATGATAT
>QOVW01000064.1 GCA_003339605.1 Spirobacillus cienkowskii
ATCGAATTCGTGCGCACTCTGCCCTTGATTATCTTGCACCATTAGAGTATGAAAAAAATTATGATATTTAACCGTCCACTTTTCGGGGATCACACCACTCTTAGTTCACTTCGGTCACCATTAAGTCAGAGAGGTGACTTTATCATGCATAATATTTTCCGAATCGATTTCCAATAAATTTATCATAAGAAATATCTTCTTGGCGAACAAATCCAGCACTCGGTAACTGCCCATGAGCATGAAGATCAAGAACTGCGCAAATACCAGAGGCTGTGGTAATTTGGATAGCTCCCCAGTGTTCTCCCCTTATTTCGGCATTATATATTTTTTTAGCGTAGCTGAGTTGACTCAGTTTATTATTTTTTTCACCTGTGACTGTAACAAAAATAATGACAACATCTTGTGTAGTATGCGGGAGAGATCTTTCAAGAATTTTTTTAAAGTTTTCTCTATCATCAATAAACTTTAAATCGTGCAGTAAAGTGTGAATTATTTTTCTATGTCCTGGATAACGTATAGATTTATAGTCCATAAATTTGACTTTACCAGCGAGAGTTTCGGCAAGAGTCCCAAGCCCTCCAGATGTATTGAAGGCTTCATATTCTTCCCCATCTAAATTAAAAAGTTCTTTACCTTCTAAAGCGGGAGTCAGTTCTAGTTTACCATTATTAATAACTTCACAAGGGTTACAATATTCGTTAATTAGACCATCAGTACTCCAGGTTAAATTGTATTTTAAACTATTATGAGGATAAATTGGAAGAGCTCCTACTCGCATTTTTACAGTATGGACAGAATCAAATTGTTCAGTAAGATGTTTTGCTGCAATTGTAATAAAACCAGGAGCTAAGCCACACTGTGGAATAAATGTGCAAGGAGCGTTTTTGGATAGTTCTTTGATGATAGAAGTTGTTTTAACATCTTCTGTTAAATCTAAGTAATTTACTTTTAATTTTCTTGCTGCTTCTGCTATATCTTTATTGCAAAAAAACGGAGCGCAGCTCAATACGTAGTCTTTTTCTTTTAATGCTTTTTCTATTTCTTTAGAAGACATAAAATTAGCGGTATCATAACTAACATTTTTATGAGGATATTTTAATATGGTAGCAGATTTAGCGGTATCTATATTAGAATCAAAAACTGTAATTTGGTATTCTTCGCATTCTGAAAGCATGCTTACAACAAGTTTTCCAATTTTTCCTGCGCCAAAAACGGCTACATTTTTTTTTGCCGACATCTTTGTACCTCTTAATAAATATTGAATTGCCATTTGATTAGATCCATGCGATCTATGTTAACAGTAAGTATGTTTTTCTCACTAGGAATTAAATTGGTCAAGGAGTTTTATTGTGAAAGAAGATCAAAGAGTACAAAAAACGAGCCATTTTTGTTATTGGAACTCTTTAACTGAAGAAAAAAAAGCAGAACTTATTAAGAATTCACAAACAGAAATTGGAGTTAATTCAGAAATTGGGTATTTAAGAAAAGTTTTTTTACACTCTCCAGGACATGAAGTTGAACTCATGACTCCAAAAAATGCTCCAGAGCTTTTGTATAATGATATTATTTATTATAAAAATGTTGTTGCAGGGCACGCGCAGTTAAAATCTGTTTTAAGTTTGGTAAGCAATGTGTTAGAGGTAACAGATTGTCTAGAAGAAATATTAGACATTCCTATAGCAAGAGAGCAGTTACTCGACAAGATTTTAAGATATCAAAATTGTATAGAGTATAAATTAGAACTCGAATCATTACCTTCTGCAGATTTGGCACAAGCTTTATTAACGGGTGTGCCATTAAAACGGAACACACTGGAAACTTGGTTGTCTTCAAAGAATTTTTCTCTTGTTCCGTTACCAAATATGTATTTTATGCGCGATACAAGCATGGTAGTGGGAAATCGAGTGATAACATCAAAAATGGCAAGTTCAGTGCGGTATGCCGAATCACTTATAATGCGCACTATTTATGATTACCATCCAAATTTGCAAGGATATGGTTTGTTACTTGATGCGTTAAATGAGCAAAATGATCCTGAATTTACAATAGAAGGCGGAGATATTCTTGTTATCAATAAAGATCTTTTATTGGTAGGAATCAGTGAGAGAACAACTCCAAAAGCAATTGATACTCTTGTTAATCAATTAATCAAAGCACGAGCTGAAGAAGCTAAAGAAGAACCTTTTAATTTACTCTGTGTTATTTTACCAAAAAATCGAAGCACAATTCATCTTGATATGATTTTTACTGTTGTAAATAATGAACAAGCAATTGTTTACCCTCCTTATGTATTAGGTAGAGAGCGAGCTCGTGTTGTTCGTATTCGTGTTAAACCAGATGGAGATAAAAAATTTAAAGAGGTTGAAGATCTTATTTTAGGCTTGAGAAGTGTCGGGGTGCGAATGGATCCTATTCCTTGTGGTGGAGATGATCCGTTGTATCAACAGCGTGAACAATGGAATAGTGGAGCCAATTTATTTGCGTTTGCTCCTGGAAAAGTCATTAGCTACATTCATGAGCACACGCTTCGGGCTTGCGAGTCAGCTGGGTTTAAAATTGTGTCTGCAAAAGATGTTATCAAGCACCCAACACTGCTGCAAAGTCACTCTCCATTGGTTGTTACTGTTGAGGGAAGTGAATTATCTCGTGGAGGTGGAGGGCCGCGGTGCATGACCTGCCCTGTTTTGCGAGATCCAGTATAAATTTTGCAACAATATGCCCCTTTGCATTTGCTCTTGCCTCAAGTCATAATTAAAGGTGACGATACATTAAGTAACGAAGAGGGGAATAATAAGTATGCGAGGAGCGTTTCGATATACAAGTACTTTGTTCATCGCTTCATATATTTTATTACCATCTTCATTTTTATTTAATTCTTGCTCAAGTAACAATGATGTTGCTTCTAGTAAGTTAGAATTAAATCTCCCAGAGCAAAAAAGTTTACTTTCAAAAGTAAAACGTAGCGAAATTAACTATATTTCAAACTTAAAAGATTATTCTCCTCCAACAGAAAAACAACTTATAGATGAAGCTAATTTTCAAAATATTAAGCTTTATAATGAAAGTGCACGTGTTTTAACAGATTGGATTTCAAGATCGTTACCATCTAAAGATCGAATTCAAATTGCAAAAAATTGCGAAAATTTAATTGCTGGATTTAAAAATCAATTTCCCTTAAATGAAGAAACTCTTACCTGTGCTGCATGGTGGTTAGAAAAAAGAAATAATGAAACTTTAGCGAATGCGTCTAAATTATCTGCAGCATCTCCGCCAATTATAAAATTTTTATCTAATAAACAAAGGGCAGAATGGAAAAACTTTGAGGGACTTTCGTTTAATGATGCATTTTATCAATTAGATCCTCCAAGCATTAGTAAAGCTAAAAAAATTTCTGCAGAAGCGCTAGAAGTTGCATCTGATTGCGATTATAGTAATGCAAATGCAGCATTAATTATCAGATTAGAACCATTTTTACCTGATAAAGAGATTTATTCATTCATTGATAAAATATATAATAAAATGAAAAAATGTTTGTCTGCAAATGTTGAACCAAGTGAAAAACTTCATTTAAGGGTTGGGTTATTACGTTTAATTTCAGGGCAACCTGAGATTGCAAAAGAATCACTAGAAGATGCTTTACTAGATAAAGATCCAGGAGAAAGTTCCAGAAGTCTTTTTTGGTTAGGCACAATTCATCATAAATCTAAAAATAATTTAAAAGAAAATCCATATTGGCAAAGATTATTAAAAGAAAATCCAATTTCTCTAGCAGCCATAGTTGCTTCCCAGCAATTAGGAATTGATCCATTAGATAACTTGGTTCCAGATAAAGATATTGAATTGCAGTCCAGAGATTCTAATGTTTGGAACGAAAATAATTTAGAAGCATTTGTTTTTGATTTACTACGGGCAAAAAAACAAATATCTGCTGCAAAAGAATGGGCAAATTTTGTAGGGAGAACATCTACAATCACAAATCCAAAATTAATTCTTTACTGGATTTTAGCGCAAAATAGTATGAAAAATTATAGATACTCAATTTTTATGTTGGGTAGATATAGTAAATATTATAAAAATTTTCCTGTTAGTAAAACACTTTTATCGTTTCATTTTCCTAAGCCTTATTTAAGAGAAATTGCAAATCACTCAAAAGAGATTGATCCAATTTTTGTATTATCACTTGTTCGTCAAGAGAGTGCTTTTGATACTCATGCCCAATCAACTGCCAACGCTAGAGGTTTGATGCAGGTTTTACCAACAACTGCAAAAACAATAAAAAGAAAAACATCTCCACGCCATTTGTTTGATGCTGATAAAAATTTAGAGATTGGTACTAAATATCTTAATATCTTGTTAAGAAAGTACAATGGAAAAACTGAGTATGCACTTGCAGCCTATAACGCGGGAGCTTCAAATGTAGATAAATGGCGAGAAAGAGTGAGTAGCGATAATATTATGCTTTTTTGTGATTATATGCCTTTTAAAGAAACGCGAAGCTATGTGTCCTTAATTTTAAGAAACTACTATTGGTATACAAGAATTATTTCTGAAAAAGACGATGTATTATCAAAAAAAGTGATTGCTCAAAGCTTAAATGCAAAATGGAAATCAGAGAGAGTTAAAGCTCTCGTTAATCATGCATCAAATGCAGATATAAAATTACGACAAAAAGAATTATTAGATAAAATTTTTATTTTTGGGAAATCAGTATCAAATATTAGTACAAATCAATATGATAATAAAAACTCGAGCAATCTAAAAAATACTCCAAACAAAAATTTTAACTATAAAGATAAGAAAATTAAAGCAATTTCTTTAGAAAAAGAGATTAAGTAATAATAATTTATTACTGAAAGTTATTGATGATTTCTCCTTTGATTGATGAGTTTTTTGTTATATTTATTTTTGAATTTTTGTTTTCAATAATTATATTTCCAGCTACAACTGTATTTTCTAATGTTAGGGTCTGTTGATTAGAGTTATTTAAATTTTCTTTTAATATTATATTTTTATTTATTATAGAGTTTTTTATTGTATTATTAAGACCAAAAATTTCAGTATTATCATAAAATATGCTATTATCTGCAAATAAATTTCCAAAAACTTGTGTGTATTTATTAATAACTACTTCGTGAATAAAGGCGTTTTCTGTAACATATAAATTTGAAAATCTTACAAATTTTGCGATAAGTTGACCATAAAAATTACCATTAAAGACAGTAGAATTTAAAAGATTGCTTCTTCCTAAAATTACAAGATTATCTTTGAAATTAGAATTATTAGATACAATATTTCCATTAATAATTATATTAGATGTTGAATGACATTTATTAAAATTAGCGTTTCCCTCTATCATCAGTTCATTGATTGTATTTTCATTGCAAACATATGTATCACTTGTAGTGGCAAAGCATAAATTTGAAATCAAAAACAAAAAAACACTCAGTCTAAAATACTTCATACTTATTACTCCTTTCGTCAAATTTGTAATATTAAAATTAAATTCTTTATAATTAAAATTAGAACAAGAAGATCATTAAACTATTTAATAGCATATAAGTACATTTATATCAAATTTTTATTTTAAATATAATTTTTAAAATTTATTGTAAAAACACATTAAAGGTTTAAGTGTTTTTTTAAATTTTTTTATTGTGATGCTTGTTAAAAGGTATAAAAAAAGCAACTGGATATTCTGGATATGAAAGATGACTAGAAGGTTGATTATTGCTCTGACTTTCTTCTAATTTATTGACCTTATCATTAATTTGAGTCATTGATTTAAATTCTAAACAATCTGTAAAATAATATAAACATTTAAATCCTTTTTTTCTTTCATGATAATTATGAGTAAAATAAGACATTAGATTTAGCAACCAGGATTGTCCTCGATTAAGAGGATAGCAATTAAAATATTCAAATTTTTGAGTATTTTTAAAGCCAAATACATCTAAATAATTTAAAATTCTAATAGTGAAAATTTCTCCCATTGCATTTGCATTCATCATCATATAAATAGAAGAATTTTTATGTTTTACAGCTTTTAAGGCACAATCTAAAAAAATTTTTAAATCATAATAGTTTTGAGGTGGATCAAAACAAATTACAGAAAATAATTTACTTAAATAATTTGGAAGGCCTTGATATAAATCAATGTGTAAAAATGTAATCGGAAATTTTGCATCATGAGTTAATATTTTTAATTTATTTAATAAAGATTTATCACAATCTAGTACTGTAATGTACTTAAACTTTCGTGAAGCGAGTTCAACACATAGTAAATCATCATCACCCATTAGCAATATTTCTTTATCTCTATAACCATTTTTTTCTAAAAGATCTGCTCTTTTTTTACGAGTTTCCACAGTGCATGGAAGTTGATTATAATGTTCTACAAATTTTAAGGATGGTTTTTTTATTATTAATTCATTATTTTCAGATTTATGATATTTAATGTTTTCATCAATTATTTTTCTTAAAAAAAGCATTTTTTCTTTACTATTTAATTTTAAAATATGTTTAACAGTTTTGCTTCTAAAAAAAATACTTAAAGTTGAGCATAAAATTTTATGAAAAATTTCTTTTATTTTCATGCAGTTAATCCTAGATAATAGGTAATTATAAACTTTATAGAAAATATAATTGCAATCATAATTAATGTGTAACCCATATATTTTTCAATTTTACTAATGGAATTTTGTGTCATTTTTTTGCCTATATGGTTTGCAAAGTATCGGTATAATTTAAACACTATCCAATCACCAAATCCAACTCCTATCGCAATTGCGATGATTTCTATAAATAATAAGTTTTCTTTTAAATAGTTTTGTCCCATCCACCAAAGATACCAGAAGGGAATTAAACCTGGTATCGTCAATGTTCCAACTACTCCTTCAAAAAATGTGCTTACATATTTACTTTTATGGTTATTTGATGTTTTGACTTGATGTATAAGTTTATCATTTTTATTGTTAAGGATGTATTTTGTGCCTATATATATTAATAATAAAATAAAAATTACGTTTGCTAAGGTAATAAATAAATCTTTGTAATCCGAAAGTAAACTAAGCTGCAGTGTTTCTTTAACAATAAGGTAAATTATTATGCAACAAATTGTATCTGCGATAATAATGCCTAATTGAAAAAAAAATAATTTAATTTTTTCATTTTTTAGATAAAAAACAATCATTGAAACATTAAGTAGACCTGGAGGCGCTGATGAGATAATACCACCAACCATTGCAGAAAAAAATAAATATAAAATTATTTCATATTCCATTAAAAACCTATAGAGAGTGTTATTTAATATAATAACACTCTCTATAGACAAACCCAAATTTAACTTAAAATTTTTAAATGTTTTCTTTAAAAACGTATTTTACGTAACTCGTTTTCCAAGTGTTTTCATGAATACTGTTATGGATTTCTTGATCAGAAGTTGTGGGAGCGACTCCTGTAAGTTGTGCTGCTTTAGCTGTTGCAAAAGCAATTTTATAAGAAACATGAGTAATATCTGTTAGAGAAGGCAGCAACGAAAGGGTTGGATCTTTGTTAACTTGTGCACATTCGCTAATTACCTTAGCGCAAGCGACAAGCATTTCGTTATTGACTCGAGTTGCCTTTGCAGCAACAACGCCTAATCCAAGGCCAGGGAATACAAAAGCATTATTACATTGACCAATAGGATATACCTTGCCTTTGTAACGCACTTCTGGAAATGGACTGCCTGTAGCAACCAAAACTTTTCCATCAGTCCATTCAATTAAATTAGCTGGAATTGCTTCGGATCGTGAGGTTGGATTAGATAAAGGAAATATAATTGGTCTTTCACAATATGATGCCATCATTTTAACAATTTCTTCGTTAAATGCTCCAGTTTGCGTAGAGGTTCCAATAAGAATTGTTGGTTTTATGTTTTTTACAACATCATAAAGCTGAATGACTTTTCCTTTTACGCGATCCCAGTTGTTATAAATTTCGACGGGTTGCGCATATTTTTTTTGAAAATATTCTAAATGATCCATGTTTGAATGAAGCAATCCGTCTTTATCAATTAAAAACATTCTTGAGTAAGCGTCTTCTTCACTTAGGCCATCGGCAACCATTGCGGCAATAATTTGATCGGCAATACAGCATCCCGCTGTTCCTGCTCCATGAATGACAACCCGTTGTTCGCTCATTTTTGTGCCATTAACTTTTAATCCAGCTAAGATTGCTCCCAAGGTAACGGCTGCGGTTCCTTGCATATCGTCATTGAATGTGCACATTTGATCATTATAACGATCTAAATTTTTTCGCGCGGTTTGTCTTCCAAAGTCTTCCCAATGTAAATAAATATTAGGAAATTTTTTGCGTAAGGCTGTGACAAATGCATCGATAAAATCGTCATACTGTTCGCCACGAATTCTTTCGTGTCTCCACCCTAAATATAATGGGTTTTGGAGAAATTCTTTATTATTAGTGCCGACATCAAGAACGATTGGAAGAACTTTTGTTGGATGAAATCCAGCACATAAAGTGTACATGGCAAGCTTAGCAATAGAGATCACAATTCCTCCAACCCCTTGATCTCCAATTCCTAATATTGCCTCGGAATCTGTTACGCAAACTGCTTTAATGTCGTAGCCTTCTGGCAAGTTTTCGAGTATTTCGTCGATTTGAGACATTTGAGGATATGAGATAAATAGTCCTCTTGGTCTTCTGAAGTTTTGGTTAAACTGTTGCACCACATCGCCAACGGTAGGTGTATAAAATACTGGTACCATTTCAACAAGATGCTCTTGCAGAAGGCGAAAAAATAACGTTTCATTGCGATCGTAAAGTTGTGTTAAAAAAATATTTCTTTCAATGTCTGTATCTTTTTTTAGATATTGACCATAAACACGGACAACCTGTTCATCTAAAGTTTCAACAACATTTGGAATTAAACCTTCGAGTTTTAATTCTTTGCGTTCTTCAAGGGTAAATGCGGTATCTTTATTTAAAAATGAATTTAAAAGAAGTTGTTTGCCCTGAAGACTAACTTCGTAAAATTTTTTATTATCAAAAGTATCTCGTTTTTCTTTAAACATCTGTTGCTCCAAATAACTTTTTACAATGTCCAATCAATTTCTAGTTCGTTTTGTGCTCTTAAAATTTCGTTTACCTTTGAAAAATGTTTGCATCCCAAAAAACCTCTATGAGCTGATAAAGGAGAAGGATGTGCTGCTTTTAAAATAATATGATTCGGATTGCTAATCATAATTGCTTTAGATTGTGCCGCAGCTCCCCATAGTAAAAAAATAATGGGCTTCTTTTTTTCATTCAAAAGAGCAATAATTTTGTCAGTAAAAATTTCCCATCCCTTATTGCGATGAGAGAATGCGGCATTTTCTCTAACAGTTAATACCGTATTTAATAAAAGTACTCCTTGATTAGCCCAGTTTTCTAAGTTTGTGCTACTTGGGCGTTTGCCGCAGTTTTCTTCTATTTCTTTAAAAATATTGTTAAGTGAAGGAGGAATTGCAACACCATTTTCAACAGCAAAAGAAAGACCATTGGCTTGTCCTTTGCCATGATAAGGATCTTGTCCAATAATGACAACGCGGACATTGTTGTAATCCACCATTTTTAGTGCTCTAAATATTTTATCTTTATGAGGAAAAAACTGATAGCCTTGATGAATTTCTTGTTTGAGATGTTGGCGTATTTGCTCAAGATATGGCTTAGAAAACTCATTTTGGAGTAAAGGTTTCCATCCCTCAGCAAGGAAATGCAAGTCTTTATTTTGATGAATTTCAGTTTGACTCACTCTTTTATTCTCCAATAATATTAGCAAGAAAAGTAAAGCTGAGAAAAATGATTTTCTCAGCAGAAATATTACTATTTTTTTATTGAAGCTCACAACTGGTAAAGGGAGCTTTTATTGTGAACCATTGAATTATTAAATGGTTTTAAAATTAGGCAATAGGAAAACTTCTTTTTCCAGAACCTTCAGATGTTCTTTTAGGATTCCCTCGACCCCCAAAACCACTATTGTTTTCTGAGCGTCCACCAAATTTTTTAGAATCACCAAAGCGTCCACCGTTGCTTTTGCCACCATTTCGATCATTGTAGCGACCCTGGCCTCCAAAACGACCACCGCGATCGCCGCCTCTGCCGTAACCGCCTTTGTGTGAACGGCCTCTATCTCCACCCACTGCAAATTTAGAGTTTTCTACATTTGCACCAAATTCA
The DNA here is from genome assembly GCA_003339605.1 of Spirobacillus cienkowskii. Classification (GTDB taxonomy): domain Bacteria; phylum Bdellovibrionota_B; class Oligoflexia; order Silvanigrellales; family Silvanigrellaceae; genus Silvanigrella; species Silvanigrella cienkowskii. Next base: position 10,216 of record QOVW01000064.1, read on the forward strand.
GTTTTAAAGGCAGGAGAAAGGTCTTCAACATGCAGACTTTTGCCAATTTGGCGTGAAGCTTCTGCTTTTAAAAGTGTTGCAAGGGCATCTTTAATTTTATCTTGGTCAAGTTTAGAGATAATTTGATCCACAGATTGATTGATAAACTCTTGAGTTTCTGTGCCTTGCTCATTAACTCTAAAAAGTAAATTATTAAAAAATTGCGTTGTGATCTTTTTAGCATCTGGTAGTTCAATGCGTAAAGGATTGATTTTAACTTTTTGACAAACAAATTGGTACTCACGGCGTTCAACGTGAGTAATAATAGTCCACGCTTTTCCGGTTGCGCCTGCGCGTCCTGTACGCCCAGCTCTATGAGTATAGGTTTCCACATTTGTTGGCACAGTGTAGTTAATAACGTGAGACAATCCAGTGATGTCAATTCCGCGTGCTGCGACGTCAGTTGCGACAAGTAAACGCAATTGTTTGTTTTTAAAGCGTTCCATCGTTTGGCTACGATCGTTTTGTGTCATTTCTCCATTTAACACACCTGCAGAAAAACCTCTTTCCATAAGGGCATTATGAATATTGCGAGTTTCTTCGCGTGTTTTGCAGAAAATAATTGCATGTTCTGGATCGTGATAAATAAGAAGACCTAATAATGCATCGAGGTTACGACCCATTTTAACTTCTAAGAACCCATGATCAATTTGACCAGTGCTGGTGTCAGTGCTCGCAACCTTTACTTCAAAAGGATTGGCAACCATTTGACGTGCAATATTTGTCACTTTTGGAGGAAAAGTTGCTGAAAATAAAAGAGTTTGGCATTTTTTTCCAATTGCTCCTTTAATTTTGATAATGTCTTCAGCAAAACCAAAATCAAGCATTTCATCCATTTCATCGAGAACAAGAATCTCGATATTAGTAAGACTGACAGCGCCTTGTTCTAACAAATCGTTAAGGCGGCCTGGTGTGGCAACAATAATGTCAACGCCTCGTTGAATGGTAGATGTTTGAAAGCGATAGCTTTTACCACCAGTGATTGCAAGAATTTTAAATCCCTGTGGTTTAAAATTGGTTTCAAAAACATCGGCAACTTGCTGTGCGAGCTCACGTGTTGGTGTTAACACGAGCATTCTCGGTTTGCCGCCATTTTGAGTTTTTTCAAGTTTAGCAACAGAAGGAAGACCAAAAGCAAGAGTTTTTCCTGAGCCTGTACGACTTTGTGCAATAACGTCGCGACCAGCTAATACAGGTTCATAGGAAGCCTGTTGAATTGGGGTAGGCTTTGTGATGCCTTGTGCAATAAGGCCATTGCGAATAGCCTCTGGCAATAGGTTAAAGATAGAAGAATCTTCTGCTGCAATAGTATTAGTATTTGTCATTTGTTTCCCAAAAAAATAAAGAAAAGAAGGGGTTAGCTGTAATTAGCTAAGACACTTAGGCGAGAATTGAGAAAGAGTCACGAGCTTGTAAAACAAGCAATATTAAGAGGTTGCAACACAGTGCTCCATATTGAGCGTTTTGCAACAAAAGATTTAATCTTTCTGAACCCCTGCCAGCAGACCCTTAAACTGTATTCTATCTATAGTGTCAAGAGGGTTTTTTTTATTCTTCATTAATGGTATGTTAAGCAGGTTTAGAAATGTTTTTTGAAATAAGAGGTAACTATGCAAAATCAAGACGAATTAAAATTAGAACTCGAAAGACTCAAAGCAGAAAATGCTGCCCTTAAAAGTGAAAAAAAATTACTCTCAACAAGAGAAATTAGCTTTAAGGTTGCAGAAAAAGGAGGTTTATCGGTTTATGGCTTAGGACGTTTTCCTGTCACTCTGTATAAAGAACAGTGGCTAAAGCTCCTTAGCAAAGAGCAGGACATCAGAAAATTTATTCAAGAAAATGACGAAAAGCTAAAGTCTCGAGAGTAAAAATTAGTGTTTTTTTGCGAGTTTGTGCGCTAATTCTTGGCCTATATGGTAAAGCTTATGTTTAGAATTTTTTGTCAATTCGCTACTGCTCATACCCAATCTGCCTTCTTCAAATAAGGTCAAAATCTCAGAAAAACCTAATTTTTGTTTTAGTTCTGGTTTGTTTTTAGAAACGTTGCCAAAAACTCCGATAAGTTTATGACGCCCTGTTTGGTGAGCGATTTCAGACACTATGCTGACCGCTTTGCCGTATAGTGTTAATTCATCGAGACTTCCTTCTCCACACGCAATTAAGTCTGCGCCCGAAAAACTTGGTCCAAGGGCAATGGCTTTAGCAATAAGTTTGGCACCAAGTTCAAACTTAATATTTGGAAATACAGCTGCTAAACCTATGCCAACTCCTCCTCCTGCGCCCATGAACGGTTCATCAAGTTTAGGGATATGAGAATATTGATTTTTAAGTGTTTTACAAAATTGCTGAACTTGTTTCTCGATATAAGGTATTTTTGCTTGTGAAGCGCCTTTTTGTTTTAAAAATGATAGGAGAGAAACCCCTTCGCCATTTGCAGGGGCGTTAACATCACATAAAGCTGTAATACGGCATTTTTTAACATAGTCTGGCAACTCTTCTTGCTGAAAAGAACGAATTTTGTCCATATTTTCAATGCAGGGACGTAGTCTTTTGCCATGCTCATCGTAAGCAGATAAACCAAAAGTACTTGCGAGTCCCCAACCTGCATCCGCTGTGAGTGTGCCGCCAATACATAGCCATACTTCCTGTGGGCGAAGTGGAAAACATTTTTGCAAAAGCCTGCCAAACCCCCAAGTGCTTGATTGAATGAGACCCTCTTCTGTAGCGAGTGCTTTTGAGTTGCCTAACACTTCTGCAGATTCTATAACAGCTAGTCTTCTAGCCTGTTGCCAATAAACATTAGCTTCAGTTGGTTTGCCGAGTAAATCAAATACCTCAACCCTAAGAGATTCCATTCCTAAATTATCAGCTAGCAAAGAAGCGCTGCCTTCTCCGCCATCGGCCATAGGTTTGAGTATAATTTCAATTTTAGGATTGCGATTGCGAATGCCTTCTGCAACAAGTTCACACACTTGTCGTGCTGAAAAAGTGCCTTTAAATTTATCAAAAGCTAGAACTATGCGCATGATTAACCCTCTTTACTCACGACAAGATTCGTAGTTTTTTGAGTTTCTAAGCTCGATTAAGTATATGCAGAAAATAGGAGTTGTCCAAAAGTTACTGCAGATTCTGGATTGCTTTTATCACTCTGCTTTGTTAAAGAAGCCTAAGCAGAGGTATTTGTTGGCAAGAAGGCAAACCGCCTCTTTTTTATACTAAATTTTATTCAGAGGTATTAGACAATGGATGCGCAGCTTGATTCTAAACAATTAGAAATGAAACTTATAAAGATCGTTGCTGAAAAATTAAATATTGAAGAACAAAGTGTAACAACTGCTTCTCGTTTTCAAGAAGATCTCGGCGCTGATTCTCTTGACATCGTAGAACTCCTCATGGAAATTGAAGAAGTATTTGGTGTTAACATTTCTGATGAAGAGTCAGAACGCCTAAAAACAGTCGGTGACGCTGTAAAGTTTATTATCGCAAAGCTGTAAAGGCATTCATCTCGAAAAGGCACCAGGTAGGTGCCTTTTTTTTTTAAAGATTTTTAGTTGCTGGTGATTAAAGAGCGAGTACAAACTAAATTGCGCAGTTTAAAAAATCATTTGAGGATTAGCTATGAAAATTGCAATTGCAGCCGATCATGCGGGACGTGAGTTAAAAAGTTATGTGATAGATTTTTTAACGTTAACAAATCATCAAGTTTTAGATTACGGAGTGGCGTCTGATTCTTCTGCCTCAGTTGATTATCCTGATTATGCAGATATTGTTGCATCAGAAGTGTCAACTGGACGTTGTGATAGAGGTATCTTAATTTGTGGAACAGGTATTGGAATGTGTATCACTGCCAATAAGTTTCCAGGTGTTCGGGCTGCCGTGGTGAACGATGAATTTACGGCTCGAATGAGTCGCGCTCATAACGATTCAAATATTATGTGTTTAGGTTCAAGAATTGTTAATTATCAAAGAGCAATTGATTTTGTAAAAATTTGGTTGGCTGCTGAATGTGAAGAAGGTCGCCATAGAAATCGTATTGGAAAAGTTGCTGCAATAGAAAGAAGGCTTGCTCAATGAACTCATTTTTGGCTTTAGATCGTGCACATTTAGCAAATTCTGACCCTGAAATTGCAAACTTGTTTGCACAAGAGAGTCACCGTTTAAACGAAGGACTTGAGCTTATTGCTTCTGAAAATGTTGCAAGTCCGGCTGTACTGGCTGCTTTAAGTTCTGTTTTATCAAATAAGTATGCAGAAGGGTATCCTGGACGCCGTTATTACGGTGGCTGTGAGTTTAATGATCAGGTTGAGAGTATCGCGATTGAGAGAGTCAAAAAAATATACGGCGCTGAGCATGCTAATGTGCAGCCACATAGTGGAGCACAAGCAAATCAAGCGGTATTTTTAAGTTGCTTAAAGCCTGGTGATACCATTTTAGGTATGAGTCTTTCGCATGGTGGACATTTAACTCACGGATCGCCAGTCAATTTGTCTGGAATATATTATAAAGCAGAATCGTATGGTGTTGATGAAAATGGTTTTATTAATTATGACGCTGTCGAAAAAAAAGCCCTAGAATGCCAGCCTAAATTGATTATTGCCGGTGCAAGTGCTTATCCAAGGTTGCTTGATTTTGCGCAGTTTAAAAAAATAGCAGATAAAGTGAATGCTCTTCTTTTAGTAGACATGGCACACATCGCAGGGTTGGTTGCTGGTGGACAGCATCAAAGTCCTATTCCTTTTGCAGATTTTGTGACAACAACCACTCACAAAACACTAAGAGGCCCAAGAGGGGGTGTTATTTTTTGCAAAGAAAAATATGCTAAAGCCATTGATAAAGCTGTTTTTCCTGGTGTTCAAGGCGGTCCACTGATGCATGTTATTGGTGCAAAAGCAGTGGCTTTTGGTGAGGCTTTGCAACCATCATTTAAATTGTATTCAGAACAAATTGTAGTAAATGCAAAAGCCTTGGCGCAGTCTTTAATAAAACATAATATTTCACTCGTTTCTGGTGGTACAGACAATCATCTCATTTTAATTGATCTGAAAGCTTCTCCTTTAAGTGGAAAAGATGCCGAAGAACGTTTGGCAAAAATCAATTTGACTGTGAATAAAAACAGTGTCCCTAACGATCCGCGTAAACCGCTTATTACAAGCGGCATCAGAATAGGAACTCCTGCAATTACCACACGAGGCCTTGTTGCAGCAGATATGCAAGTTCTTGGTGAAGCAATATCTCTCGCATTAAAAAATGATGATTCGTTGTTAGATAAGGCTAAGGAAATGGTTGTCTCATTATGTCATAAGTATCCTTTGTACGATAAAGCCTTACAACGAAACGGTTATGTTTCTATTAGCTAAAGGTTATGTTGTGCTATGAAGTGTCTGCAATGCCAAAATCCTGAAAGTAAAGTGCTTGAAAGTCGTGAAAACCGCGATGGCAGAACGGTGAGGCGAAGACGAGAGTGTGTAAATTGTGGCTACCGTTTTACAACATTTGAGCGTTCTGAGGAGCAACCTTTTTATATTATTAAGCGAGATGGAACACGTGAGTTGTTCAATCGTGAAAAGTTGTTAAAAAGTTTGAGCATTGCATGTCAGAAAAGGTCAGTCAGTTCTAAAAGCTTAGATGCAATTGCGGATTGGGTGGAAAGTGTTTGTTATTCTTGCGAAGAGCGTGAGATTTCTTCGCATAAAATTGGAGAACTTGCGCTTGAAGCTTTATTAAAGCTTGATCCTGTTGCATATGTTCGATTTGCTTCTGTATACCGCGCTTTTTCAAGTCCTGAGGATTTTGTGGTTGAATTAAAATTTTTGACTGAAAAAACTCAAAGTAAAAATAATTTTAAACTTGAGCCTAACTAAGTTCCCGCCAATTTTAAGCAAACAAGTAAAATGGAGCGATATGTTTACAGGAATTATTCAAGATATTGGTGTTATTTTATTTAAAGAATCTTTTCATAATTCTTTACGACTTTCTATTAAAACAAAACTTAATAAAAGTTATCTTGGCATTGGCTCAAGTGTTGCTTGCAATGGTTGTTGTTTAACAATTGTTGAGGTCTATTCCGAGCAAGATAGTCACATTTTTCTTGTTGATATTGGGATTGAAAGCATAAAGCTTACCAACTTTACTTTATTGCAAGTTGGTTCTTGTGTGAATTTAGAGCCTGCGCTAAGAATTGGAGATTCTCTTGGAGGACACCAATTAACAGGGCATATAGACTGTATGTGTGTTATTGAAGAGTTTAATAAAATAAATAACCAAGATGGTGATTTTTGGAAGTTAATGATAAGGATTCCAAGTAAATTTACCAAATGGGTCATTCCAAAAGGCTCTATTGCTATTGCAGGGATTAGTTTAACAATTGCTCAAATTCTTCCAGGAGATCATGAAGATAAGTTCATTGAGATCATGATCATTCCGCATACTTTTCGCTATACAAATCTACAATTTTTTGCTGCTAAAATGTGCATTGAAGTTGAGTATGATCAATCGGTCAAGGCTATTGCGTCTGTACTCGAAACTATGTTACCAAATTATATTCAGGCTCGTAAATAAACGGCTTTAACAATTCAGGATATTAATAAAAAATATGTCATTTGATCTGCAAAAACGTGATGTTGCGGCTCAATCACCGCGCCTAGCTCCAGAATTTAAAAAAACTTCTTATTCGGAGTTGGGAGTGACGCAGTTGAAGCATGTAAAGTCAACTCGTCAACTTGAAGAAGAAGCTCATTATCCAAAAGTTCTCGCAACTACACCAAAGCAGCATATTTCTTTAATTTCTGATTCAAGAATCTATGCCTTAAAAAGAAGACTGCTTGCTCCGACTTGGTGGGTAGAAGGTATTTTATTAAGTTTAGGAGCCAAAGAAGTTTGGTTTGACTCTTTAATTGCCAGTAAAGCTGGAGAATTTATTGTCGCTCCTCCACAAGTCACAGGAAAAAACATCTCGTTAATGTTTGCAGTTTGGCACGAAGTGTTATCACAGATGTTTTCTGCAACTGGTGAAACTCTTAGTTTTAGATTTCAAATTAATAAATATCTTTCTGGTACTCAAAAAGACATTTTAGAAGAATGCAAACAACTCGAAGAAATTTGGGCTACTCCAATGGGGCTGTTTGAAGTCAAAACATCAAAAAAAACAAAATCATTGTCGCTTGCTAAAGCGGGGAGCCTTGGTTTAATTCATCATGCACATATTGAACAAGAGGTTGATGGTATCTGGCTTTCTTTAAGTTTTAGCCAATCCTTACAAACTTTTTACAGTTCACAAAATAAAGTGTTTCGTAGTCATTCACCAAGACCTTCTTATGTAAGTATCAATCCTGTTGTGATTCAGTCTATGGGACGTAGGGCGAGCATTAAAAAAGTCATAAATTATTTATATCTCGAATACTCAAAGCAAGAGTTAAATGATGCGGTGATTAACAACTGGCATTCTGTTCCTATTGAATGCAAAAATATAAATTCTTTTCATAAAGAAATGTTAGTCAATGTGCCTTCATTGTACGATCATGGAGTTTTAGGTTGGAATATTTCTGCACCAAATATGAAATTATCTGAACTTAAAAATAAAATTTCTGAAAATAAACAGTTTCAATGTCAAAATGTTGGAACTGTTGTGTATTGTTGGCAGCTTTCGCATCAAGCAAAAGAAGCCATAGAACTCGAGCAGGCTATTAGTGATAAATTGACTGCTTTATCTCACAATTTCGCGATGGAATCGCAACAGCAGACAACAGCTTCGCATGCTTTTTCAAAGTATATTGCAGCATCACAGCCTGATGAAACACTTTTTCCAGAACCTCCAGCAGATGAACTTAAAAAAGCTCGTAAAGAAAAAGCATTAAAAATAGAAAAATTTGAAAAAAAGGCAGAAAAAAAAGTTGTTGTTCCAAAATCTGAGCCATTAAATAAAAAAATTATTAAAAAAGTTCCACCATGTACGTTATTTGATTCTACAGAAAGTCCTCATCTTAATGTATCGTCCAAAGTGGTGCAGGATACGGTATCTCCTAGAAAAAGCCTTGTTAAAAAGAAAGTAATTTCTGTAAAAGATACGTTGTCTGATAATGAATTTTTGGTATTAGTTTCTGAGTTTTATGAGGCTTTAAAACCGTTGCAAAAAAAGGCTTTTGAAAGAGAGCGAGCGGGCATGACTCCCGAACAGTTTAGAGTTTATATGACGCCAATTCTTAAAAGAAAAATTAGTAAAAAAACTATTTAGCCAGACTGAGCAGAAACCCTCTTGATTCATTAAGAGGATGAATGCGAACTGACAAAGCCAAGTTTTCGCAAGGAAACGCAGGCGAGAATTGAGAATATGCAAGATAAGAACATCTCATAAATACGGCTAAATTTTTTAATGCTTAACGTTTTTCATCGCTTCTAAAACGCGTTTTTTTGCTAATGGAAAGCTTTCTGCTTCTAAAAACTGTAGCTCAGTACTGGTAAATTTACTAAGCACCCAATTTGCGGTGGCACTTTTGTGTTCGGGTTTACCGATTCCCACTTTTACGCGGCTAAACTGATTAAAGCCTGTTTTAAGGAGAATATCTCTCATCCCATTATGACCACCATGTCCTCCGCCAACTCGCATTTTTACTGCGCCAAATGGCTGATCGAGGTCGTCAAATATTGTAATAAGTTGATTTTCTTGGGCTTTAAAAAAATTTAAAGCCTGCTGTACACATGAACCAGAGAGGTTCATGTATGACATAGGCTTCATTAAAAACACATCATGCCCGTTCCAAGTTGCTCGGGCCGTGAGCGAATTAAATCGATTTTGTGAGACCGAAACACCAGCTTCTGCTGCAATTTGGTCTATAATCATAAAACCGATATTATGCCGCGTATTTTCGTAAGAGGTGCCGGGATTGCCAAGACCAACGAGAATAAACACTGTGCATTAAACTTTAACAAGAGAAGCAAGCGCAAGATTTTTGCCCTTACCAGTGCGAACAGTCATGCCTTCAGCTAGTTTGATATCAAATAGCTGAATAGATTGGTCTACTTTAAGGCCACTCACATCAACTTCAATCGCTTCTGGAAGTTTAGACAAAGGAGCCTTAACTTCAAGGTAACGAGTACGGATACTAAATGCCCCTTCTTTTTCTTGTTCGCGAGTAAGGCCTACAAAGTTCAAAGGCACGTGCACTCGAACAATATCGTTAGGCTCAACTTCTTGAAAGTCGAAATGAAGAGGTTTGTCATTTAAAGGGTTTACTTGCACTTCGCGCATGAGAACGTTTTTCTCAACACCATCAAGTTTAAGCTTGATAACACGAGAGCGAGTATGGCATTTAGGAAGGTCATGTGTTGCGATTTCAATTTTAGTTGAAATCCCTTTTTTATAAAGAATGCCTGGTACAAGTCCGCTATGGCGTTGCTTGCGAATGGCACCTTTGCTTGCATCTTTGCGCATAGTAGCGCAAATTACAGTATTTTCTATGGTCATGAGATACTCCATTTGAGGTAAACAGCTCACACCGCTAAAGCGGCTGCGTTTTTCGTCTTTGTTCTACCTGCTTAACATCACGTAGTTCCAACGATGATCTATGGTTAGGTGACGAAACGCTAGCACAAAAGCGGAAAAACGTAAATTGATCGTTTGTTCTTGACGAGCCTTTGAAAGAACGGGTCAAAACCTTAGATTGCTTAGAACCGACCAAAGGACGGTGTAGAGGGCTTGAATATATCAAAAAATCTTTTGGAGCAAGAGAAGGTTTTCTAATTATAAAAAAAAATCAATTCTTTTTATTTAGTGATGAGAAGTCTTGTCTGTAATCAGGGATGCAAAGCTTGTAATCATTAAAATAATTTGTCATCTTTATGACCTAATTAAAAATCGCCAGTATTTGATTTTTCTTGGCTATTTCGTTTATAACTTCTAAACTAACTGGTTTGTCTCCGCTACCATAACGTTAACTATGGAGTTACCAATGAAAATCTCTAAGATTATTGCATGTTCATCAATTATTTCGCTTGCGGTGATTGCTTCTAGCTGTTCGAGTACCAACACAGCATCGGGCACGAAGCCAGCAACATCAGGATCTGAGTCCACCGCTAAGGTGGCAACACAAACTCCAGACTCTTCGCTTATTTTAAAGACTATTTACTTTGATTTTAATAAGTACGTTATTCGTGAAGATCAAAAAGATAGTGCAATGCAAATTGCTGAAAAGTTAAAATCAAGTTCTTCTCTAGAAATTCAGATTCAGGGTAATACAGATGATCGTGGTTCAACTGAGTATAATATCGCGCTCGGTCAAAAACGCGCTCAAGCATTAAAGAATTTTTTAATTTCAAATGGCGTGCAAAACAATATTGAAACAATTAGTTTTGGCAAAGAGCGTCCTGCTGTAAAAGGAAATAACGAAGATGCGTGGGCTAAAAATCGTCGAGATGATATTGTTAAATTAAAATAATTTAAACTAATAAATAAGTTTTTAAAAAAAATATCAATACGTAGTTTGATTAGATTTTAATTGTATTCATGTTTTCTTCTAACGACTCTACAATATCTTTTAATGTGAGTTTATTTCCTACAAGTAAGGTTTGTATTCCTAAAATATGAGCAGGAAGATCGTAATACGGGTCGTTGCCAATCATAATCGTTCTTTCTGGAGCTGCTCCAATTTTATTGAGAGTGTCATTAAAAAATTGCGTGTGTGGCTTAGTGCTTTTCATGACATCCCAAGAAGTGACTAAGTCAAAATCATGGAGATACAAATCGCTTGCTTTGAGTCTTAATTCTATTTCTCTTCTACCAAAAACAGGATTTGTTGCGAGCGTAATGTGGCGGTTGCTTGCATGCAATAAATCAACCAGTTTACGAGCATTGGGATCAGAATGTAAAAATAAACAAATAAATGGGTAATCGGAGTCAAAAAATTTAGCAATAAATCTTTCAATTTTTTTTCTATTTGCATTTAATTCAGAAGACAGTGTTTCAAAAAAAGCTTCTTCATTAGATTTAAATGAATGAGATGATAATAATATTTCTTTTGTTTTTTGGGCGGCTTTTATGAGTTTAGAAAATGAGCCTAGACTCCGCATTCTAAACAACACACCAAGAGCAAACAAATTGTGAAAAAGTGCACCCGGTTGGTTGATAAGAGTGCCATCCATATCAAGAAGAACGTGGGTTTTACCATCCCACCAGTCTCCAGAAAGAGTAATTCTATTTCGAATTCTTTTTAATTCTGATGACTTTTGTTTAACTTTTTTAAATTCAGAATTTTCTTTTCTTATCTTCATTATGAAAGCACCCCTCTGGGGATAAAATAACAAAGTGTTACTAAACATCAATATTCATTTTTTATGAACTAAAGTCAATTCACTAACAGGCTAAACCAACAGGATTTGTATCGCTTTTATTTCCAACCGTAATAAATATTTCTTCCACCATTTTTTGTTCAAAAGAATTTGTAGGATAAATTTTAAATAACTGAGTTAATGATTCTTTAGTGGTGTTATTGAGCTGACCAGCTCTTTCAAGTCCTTTAATTAAGAAGTAAAGACTTTGAATAGATGCATTTGTACTAATATTATTTTGCATTTTTTCAAGCCCAACAGAAAATTGCCCTTGTGCTACAAGCAGGTATCCATGAAGGACTTTTGTGTCTAAAGGAACTTTTTGAACATTATCATAAGAATCAATTGCAGCCTCTAAAAGGAGTTGTGCTTTTTTTAGATCGGTACCTCGCATTGTCATACTGAGGGCTTCAAGCTCAAAAAGTTTTTGTTTTGTAAGCTTTGCAGCAGAATCTTTATTGCTTTTTGCAATAGAAAGCCATTCGTCGACAAGCGGCCAATTTCCAGAAAGACTGTAAATTTTAGCAATGCAGGCAGACAGGGTCGCAAAGTTTAATCCCTTATTTATATTTTTATTTTTAAGTAGCAGTAAAAGCTCTTGAACTGCAATACGAGAGTTAAAACCAGCACCTGATTTTGCTATAAATTGTAATAAATTTTCGCTGATATTGTTAGTAATGAGAATAGCGCATTTAGATAATATCCAGGCATATTCAACTTGATTATTTTCAATACAATCATTTCCATATTTAATCGTTTTTTGGGCTAATGTGTCTTTTTCTGAATCTTGAATTTCTGTATTTAAAATTACGTCTTCTAAATTTTTAATTAACTCTTCATTATTTTTTAAAAACTTATTATTTTCTATATTAAGAGAAGATCTTAATAGCAATATTAAATACGAAGGATTCCAAGGATCGCTACTGAGAGATTTTAAAATTTCATTGTATGAGTTCTCAAAGTTACCTTCAGAAAAATATGTTGCAGCAATGCTCCAATGCATTTCATTAGCTTGTTGTTCTGATAAAGAACTAAGCAAAAGACCTTCTTGAGCAATTTTACGGGCTGTAACATAATCTCGTGTTTTAAGAAGAAAGAATATATATCTTAATATACCATCAGTATTATAATAATCTCTTGCAAACATGGATGTAAAATATTCTTTCGCTTCTTTGTAATGACCGAGTTTAGAATGAATTTCTCCAAGATAGTAGTGAACTTCTGGATCTGAATTATAAATTTTGTTTAATTCTTCGAGAATGTTTAAAATATTTTTGCTGTGAGGTTCTTTGAGAATTAAGTCTCGCACTTGATTTTTTTTGAGCATATACTCAGAAATATTGACATGAGCAATTTTTAAACCACAAATCAAAATACAAAAACGGATTTCTGGGCTTCCATGTGTGTTTTTGTAAGATACTTTTAAACACTCTAATAAACCTTCTGAAGGATTATTGCTAACACAGTGAGATGCAGTTTGAATGACAAGATCTAAATGAGATTCAGAAGAAATTAAGACGGTAAAATAACACATTCTCGCTAAGGATTTTAAACCATAATCTTCGCAAAGTTGTGCAATAAAATAAAGCTGATTCATGTCTCGCGGAGATTTTTTACAAGCTATAACGATATTTTCGACTTCTGCCCGGCTTGTTTCTGCTGCTTCAAAGTTATTTGCAAGTTTATACGCTTGCATAGAGCCAAGTAAGTTAAGAACTTCTATTTCAACAGGAACTTCTCCGTACTGCCGTTGCAACCATTCTGCTAATATTTTTAGCGATTGTATCGCATTTTTGTAGTCTCCAGCTTTGATAAATTCATTATAAAGCTGTGTATGGGTTTCGAGGTGACCATGAACTAGAAACTTATCTAAAGACTCAAATTTTTCAGAATAGTTCGCCCCAAAATCAGTCACAACGCCAAGTTGTTGTAATTCTGTTAGAGTTGCTAAGGTCGCAATCGAAGAATTATTGAGTTTATAAGACTGTGTCCATAATTCGAGAGCTTCTTGAATGCGGCCAATACCTTCTAAAGCACACCCGGCAACATACCATGCGGCATAGTTGTCAGGATAGTTAGTTTGGAGTTCTATGGCCTTATTATAAATTTCTTCTTTTTCTGAAGAGGTTTTATTGAGTTGATCTAAATTTTCTGGGTTTGCGAAATCTTCGGGGTAGTAATCATCAGGGATATCAAGTGCTCTATTAATTCTTACTTTCTTGTTTGACAAAACATGAATTAAAGGCATTTTAATATTCGGTGAGTAGGTGATTTCTTTGTGATGTGGAAAAAAACTCTTTTTTAAATCAGTTTTTTTATCTTTATCGAAATCGTACTTCGAAGCAATTCGTATTTTTGTTAAAATACTAGCAAACTCAATTGCTTTAGATTCGGGGTGTTTTTGAGCAAGCTTTTGTAAATCAATCAGAAGTTCAGAAAGTCCGTCTCGTTTTGAGGCAACTTCGACTCTTCTAAAAAGTACTTCATAATCATTAAAGTATTTTTTTGAAAGTTGTTTTAATATCAATCCTGCTTTTTCAAAGTCATGAACAAATATGTATTTGTTTGCTGTTTTTAAAAGATTTTGGGATAGATTGGAGTTAGAGTTTTTAAAACGAGCCTTTTTGGATAAGTTAAGGCATGATCTAGAAATTCGCCGTAATTTCGTATTTTTTTTGGGCGAAGTTTTAGTATTTGCCTGCATAAATTCTCCAACAAATGTTTGACTCTTTTACTGGTTCGGACTTTTTTAAAGAGAATTGATGTTTAATTTAAAAAGTCATTATTTCGTGCTTTTTGTGCAAAGAGGCTTTAGTGTAATTTAATGATTATACAGATTATTGTGGAGTAGTTTAGAAAATGCAAAAGATTCTTGGTCTAGACATTGGAAGTTATTCGGTTAAGGCCACAATATTATGGAATGATTTTAAAAATTTTACAGTTAAAAAAATTGTTGAACAGAAAATTGATTATAAAGAAGGCGTTGAGCATAACGCAAGTTTAGTGACTGCAATTGATATCTTAATTCATGAGAATCAACTTGAGTATGATGTTGTTTATGCGGCACTTGATTCTCGATCAGTTTCAATAAGAAAAGTTGATTTTGAGAATATACGCAAGCGAGATATTTTGGGTTTTTTAGAAAACGAGCTCGAAAGCACCAGTCCATTTGACATGGAAGAAACTATTCTTGATTATCAAATCATAAAATATTCAAAAACGAGCTCTGCTGTATTAGCTGTTCTATGCCAAAAATCTGTAATCAAAAATTTCTTGGATGCAGTTGAAAAAGAGCATTTGCGAGTTAAGGTACTAGATATTGACAATTTATCATATTTAAATATGAGTTCATTTTTAAAAATAAATGCTAATAATGATTTGGTTACAGAAAATAAAGAAGAAAAAAAAGAAGAAGAAGTTAAAAAAAATTGTTTTTTAATTGCAAATATTGGACATAGTAAAACAACTTTAACTTTTATTAATGATAATAATGTATTATATACTCGAATTATTAATATTGGTGGATTGTATTTTAATCAAGTACTAAAAAATAGATTTGATATAAGTATTGAGGAAGCAGAAAGTTTAAAATGTTTTGTTAGCTCAATATTAATAAACGATGATGAATTTAATAATAATAAAGAAAATATGGTTGCACAAGTATTAAATGAAGCTGTTACTGAATTGGGATTAGAAATTTTAAGAACTATTCAAGCGTTTGTTGCAAAAGAAAATTTAAATATTACATCTATTTTTTTAACAGGCGGTTCTAGTAAAATAGCAGGAATTGACAGTGTTTTTCAAGAGCTATTAGGTATTTCTGTCTCTTTTTTATTAATTCAAGAAGATAAAATATTATTTGATTTAAATGATGAAAATATTAAAAACTCAGATGAAATTGCAAAAAATTTAAAAGTTTTTTCTCAATCAATTGCAATATCAATGCGAGGTCTTCCAATAATTAAAGAGATTTCTAAAATTAATTTTAGAAAGGGAGAGTTTGCGCAAATTAGTAATTATGATAAGTTAATTAAGCAAATATTCTTATATTCGTCAATTGTCGCCATTGTTCTTGTTTCTTTAATGTTAAGTTACTTTTTTAGATATTTTATGTATAACAAAGAGATAAATGATTTAAAAACAAATTTTAGAAGAGATATAATAAGTTTGTTTTCAGGAGAGCCAGCCTCTTTAAGAATGATTTCTGGAAAAAAAGATTGGGATTTTATTAATTATGGTAAAGAATCTCTTATTCTTTTGCAGGAAAATATGAGCGATAAAAAATTATTTTTAGAACAATTTTCTTCTTCTGAAACTCCATTGCCTCTTAAAATTATGAATCAAGTTTCTCAATCTATTCCAAGTACAATGTATTTTGAAGTTTCGGAGTTTAGAGTTCAAGATAATCAGTTTTATATTGAAGCAGAAACTAATGACCCAGAAAATATCAAAAAAATTATTAATATTTTATCTAAAATAAATTTAATTAGTAATGTAACAAAGAAATCGCAGTCTGTTAAAGTTGGGACAGACAAAAAAATTACGCATTTTTCTTTAGTAGCAAACGTTGTAGAAAGATAAATTATGGCAAAATATGCTGAATATTTAAATCAGGCAATTCAATCAATAAGAAATGTTATTTTTGGCGAAAATAATACACGCCTAGATTATATAATAGAAAGCTTTTATAAACTTCGATATGAAGTGAGATCTCGAATTATTGTAGGTAGTATTTTCTTTGGAATTTTATTTTTTATAAGTATATTAATAGTTTATTTTTTTAATATGGCTTCTATGCAAAATCGACTTGATGAGTCTTATGAAAATGTAAATAAGTTAAAAAATATTAAATCTTCCTATGTTGCAATCAATCAAAATTTTGAAGAGTTAACTCAAAATATTTATAATAATAACTCTAATTTATCACTCATAACTGTACTTGAACAAAAAGCAAAAGATATGAGTATTCAAACGCAAGGCTTTCCAAACAAGCCGGTGTTGTCAAAATTTCCTGGTCATAGTCCTTTGCAGGCAAAGTTCCAGATTGCTAGTGTAGAATTCAAGCTGATAGGAGTGAGTATTAAAAAAATTATTGAGTTTTCAAATGCTGTTGAGCAATTACCAAATAAACTTAAAATTTCTAAGTTTCGCCTGCTTTCTACAACAGATGCAAAACTTTATTTTGATGTGTTGTTAACGGTGGAAGCAATTGTTCCAATAAATTAAAGAAAATTTTAATTATTAAGGTTATTATGAGTTTTTTTAAAAGAAAACATATTTTAGGTTTGGTTTTTTTATTTATAGTTTTTATAATAATAATAATTTATCAAACATTTCCATATAATATTTTAAAGGAAAATATTACAAATAAAATCAATAATCAGCTACAGTTAGAAAAAATTCCATTAAAAGTTGAAATAAAAAACATAAGGCCGTACTGGTTTACAGGAATTCAAATTGATGATTTAGTGATTAAAAATCAATTTGAATTCAATAATTCTTTTATTCTTGATTCTATTATAGTAAGAATAAAAATTTTGCCACTTTTTTTAGGCAAAGTTTCTGTTAATTTAAAATTGTCTCAGAAAAGCGGTTTATTAAATGCAGCATTTTCTGCTCCAATTAATTCTTTAATAAACAATAATTTTTTTCCAGAAAAAGCTAGTGTTATTATAAAGAAGTTTTCTGTTGATAGACTTTCCCAGGTTTTATTAAAAGCTTCGATGTCTGGTATCAATTATAATGTAGCTCTTCTCGAACCAATAATTAATCACATTAATTTTGGAGGAGATTTAGATGGATTTATGATTTTATCAAATCCTAGCTCACTCGATGTAGATTTAAATTTATTAAATTCTTATTTAGGAATTGATAATGAATCACTTGAATTTCCTAATCAAGATTTTTCTAAACTAAGATTAAAGCTTAAATGGAATGGAAATGACATTGAAATTTTTAAAGAGACAGAAATTATTTCCAAAAATATTGATATTGAATTTTATGGTACTGTTGAAACTCCTCCGGCGTTAAGTAGAAATCCAGCAAATATAAATTTATTTGTAAATTTTTCTCTTAGCGGAGAAGTCGAAAAGAATTTTGGATTTTTAATTCCTCAATTATTAAATTGTCCGAGTAGCTCGATGTTAGCAGGGTATTTAAAGGTTCAGCTAACAGGAACTTTAGATGAACTAACTTGTCGTTAATTTAAGAATTTTATTTTCAAAACCAAATAAGGATAATCCACCACCAGAATGAATAATTAAAATATTACCTTTTAGTTTAGATTCTGTTATTATTTTTCTAGATTCAAAAAAAAGTTTTGAACTGTAAATTGGATCTGTAATTATACCATATTCACTAGATATTTTTTTAATTTCATGAAATGTCTTAGAATTTGTGGAGCCAAAAGATTTGGCATTTGAAGGAAAGTATAGCAAATAATTAATAATATTAGTACCAATTTTATTAAAATTTTTTTCAAATTCAACTTTAAGATTTTCTAAATTGCTCTTAAATGATTCTTGATTTCCAGATAATAAAAGTACATGAATAATAGTCTTTCTCTTTAAAAACAAAAAACTTAAAATTAGTGAAATTGCAATAAATCCTGTCCCTGCATCTATAAAAATATGGTTAAATTCTAAATTATAGTCGAGTTCGTTTTTAATGATATCCAATGCCAGAGTGCATGCTCCGGGTAAAGCCTCAGGGCAAAATGCCCCTTCAGGTATATATCCTACCTTTTTATTAACCAATTTTTTTTCATTAATATAATTTAAAATATATTTTTCGATTTCTGATAAAGAATTTTCAATCCAATAAATAGATTTTTGATCGACAAATAATCTTGTTAGAAGATAATTTCCTGAAATTTTTTCCTTTTTTTTACCAAATAAAAATAAAATAGGTGAGATTTCGTTTTCAATTAAAAGTTGAGTCGCTGTAAGAATATTGTTTGAATGAGAACTTCCAATAATAATAACTTCATTAAAATTTTGTTTCTTTATAAATGGAATTAAAGAAAGATACTTTCTAATTTTACTACCGCTAGCTCCAAACCCAAGCTCATCATCTCTTTTTATAAAAACTGTTGTTTCTTTGTTAGTCAGTTTAAATAATTTATGAATTCTCGAATTTTGGGGATATTTTTCAAAATTAAAATTATTAAATTTTTCTTTAAATTTATTAATATTATTGTTTATCATAAAAGAAAACTCAAAGTTATAAGCTAAAAAATACCAGTCACCATAAATTGAGCTCCTGGTTTAAAAATATTGTCGTTTTTAGGCATAACTCGAGAATAATCAAACTGTAAAGTAAAATTTCCAATTAACCATTCAAGAAAAAAGTAATTTATAGCAGCAGCGGGCGAAATTTTATAGCTACTTTGCATTTGTGTTGAAAATGTGTATAAAATGTCAAGAGCGCTCGTAATATTTAGACTTGTTTTAGAATTTAATGAATATGTTGCACTAGGTTTTGCTATAAATTCAATAGTATTGCCAACATTACTTGAAGTTTGAAACATCATTTGTTCTTGGGCTTGTAAACTGAGATCAAACATAATGTCTTGAAATTGTCCTAAATTAAGCAAAAAATATTGATTATAAATAATTCCACTCTTTTTATCACTAGTGGCTCTGTTTGATGAATCAATTTGTAAGCCAATATTTAAATCTAAATTTTTATAACTACCGCCCATTAAAAAATAAAAGGTATCAATTTTTTGATTTACAAAAATATTACCAAAAGTTTCGTAAATTTTTACTGTACTTTTTTCTTTAATCGTTGAATTTGCTTCCCAACGTTTTGTTTCATATACGCTTCCTTCTAAAATTATTGTATCAAGTGCACTATATTGCTGTGAAAAGTTTTTTACATAGAATGCTTTTCCGCTTCCTCCAATAAACCAGCCATTATCATTATTGGAAAGTGATGTATCGTAAGTAAAAACTCCTCCAATCAAACTTCTCATTACGCTTTTTTGCGAATATTGCGAGGGCAAAGATTGATTTTGTCCTAATGAGAGAGCGTTGTTATCGTATTGTAAACTAACAGGAACAATTAATGACCAAGGTTTTTCAATTTTTAATTTTTGAAGATATTGACTTGCTGAATGTCTTAAGGCTGGATCCAGATCATTATCCCAAACAGCTGTTTGAAATGAGCTATTTGCGAGAATTGATTTGTCATTAAAATAATATGCGACCCCTACGTAATATTCGAATTCATGAGCCAGTTTGCTATCGGATTTAGAATTAATTCTTGCTAAAATAAATGCTTTTTCTGCTTCGAGATAATTTTTTTCATCTAAATATATCAAGCCTAAATTCCAGTGAGCCATAGCAAATGAATTATTCATATTTTTTGCATATACTAAATATTTCTTTGCTTCTTGGTTTTGATACAAACCTTTCTTTGCTAAACCTAAATAATAAGATATTCTAATATCTTTATTTATATAAATTTGATATGGTGAAAGTAGATTAATTGTTTCAAAATAAGCTTCATTTTCTATGTAAAAACTTGCCTTTTCGAGCACTTCATTTAAATTTTCTAAGTCTAATGAATTCGATACATCACCTTTTAATTCAAATTCGGTTGTTGTTAGTGTTCTAAAATAATCAATTTCTGAGCTATTTGGTGTTTTTAAAGGATATACTTTACCATCACTTGTAATTTTAAGCTCTAGCCCAGCAGAAATTACGGCTTTATTACTTTCGTATTTTTTATAATCATTTTTATTTTGATTAAATAAATTAATATATGCTTCGCCACCAAAGACAATAATTTTTGTATAAAAATTATTGTGGGTATCTTTTTCTATTTCTCTAATAATTGCAACATCACCCCCTCTTGGTATTGTGATTATTGCCTCTAAAGTTTCTATTTTAATTTTGTTATTGAAATTTTCTGCTATTGATGGAGCATCATTTTTAATACCTGAAGCCTTTACTTTAATTTTTCCGTAATTAAGAATCCCGTTTCTAATATCAGAGGAACTATCGTTTTCTATAATTGTAAGACTAGTAGAAGGAAGTAAATACCAAACTCCAGATTTTGAGTCCGCAATTCTTAATGTATCCAAATTATCTGTTTGAAAGACTCCATGATTCCAGTTAAATTTTTTGCCAATTGAACCAATGTACATAATATAATCACTTTGAATTAATGTACCTTTACCCATTACTGCGCTTACTGTTTGTGTGGTAAAACTGTTTTCTGGGTAATCGATTGATTCTAAATATTTTGTTTCTTTATTAAATAACTTTGCGTTAAAAGTATCTTTGGGGTGCATTTCAAATTCATAGCTATATGTTGTGCCACCAAATTGATTGTAAGTAATAATTTGTAGAATGGGAATAGTCTTTTGAAAATCAGATTCTTTAAGTACTAAAGGGCAATATAAACCTGTACATACAATTTTATTATTTATTATCCAAATTATTCTAGAATTTTGTGAAGAAAAATCATCAGATGTTGTTACTTCTAACAGTACTTCTTTTCCATAAGATGTGTGAATACTTGTTGGCGGCCCTGATTGTAGAGTGGGAATTTTGTTGTTTTTAATTTTGCTTGGAGCTGTGATTGAAAAAGAAATTTGTTGAAAACATAAAATAAAAAAAAGTAATAAAGTAATTTTATAAATTAAAAAACATTTATTCTTATTAATTTTTTTCCTCATACGTTTCTCCAACAAGGAGACTCAAAACTCTTTTAAGTTCAGAAATAGATGATGCTTGATCCTTGTTAAAGTGTTGTTTTCTAATTGCAAAAATCAGCTTACCTTCTGGTGATATTCTCATTCCTTTAACTTTACGATTACAAACATCTAAAATTCTCTTTACGAGTATTTCGCTTGCTTCATCATAAGAATCTGGTTGTAAAATACCTTTGCCTAATCGCAGTTCGGTACTGTCTTCGCTCACAATCAGCGAAGTTGCGCCAAGTGTAATTAACCACCTTCTAATTCGAACGAGTTCTGCCAGATTTTTTACTTCAACAGGAAGTGTACCAAATCGATCTTCGCATTCTGTAATGAGGTTTTGCAATAAGGTCTCGTTGCGGGCACCAAAAAAACGACGGTATGTTTTTAAACGTTCTTTAGAATTTACAATGTAATTTTCTGGTATATGTGCAATAAAAGGAATTTGAATTTCTACATCAGTATTTGTTGTAACCTTATTTCCTCCTAAATTTTTAATTGCGTCATCGAGCATTTGTAAATATGTTTCTAGACCCACATCAGAAACTTTGCCGCTTTGCTCATCTCCTAAAATATTTCCAGAACCTCGCATTTCCATGTCGTGACTAGCAATCACAAAGCCGCTGCCCAGCTCTTGATGTTCTTTTAATATTTCTAAACGCTTTATGCCTTCTTGATCTTCTTTTGAGTTTTGTGAAGTTAAAAAGTAGGCATAGCCACGCGTTGAGCGTCTACCAACTCTGCCGCGAAGCTGATACAGTTGTGCTAAACCAAAATGATCTGCATTTTGAACAATAATTGTATTGACGTTTGGCATATCAATTCCAGATTCAATGATGGTGGTACATAGTAAAACCTGATATTTTCCATCTAAAAAATCAATAATCGTTTTTTCTAAGTCTTTTTGTGTCATTTTCCCATGGGCAATACAAATTTTAGCTTGTGGTATAAGGTTTTGTAAATATGAAAATACGGTATTTAATTCTTCGACACGGTTGTGGACATAAAATACTTGACCACCTCGATGGAGTTCAAATTGAATGCTTTCTTTAATTGTTGTTTCTTCAAATGGGCAGACAAATGTTTTTGTTGCAAGTCGAGATTTTGGAGGTGTGGTCAGTAAACTCAATTCTCTTAAGCCAACCATTGCCATTTGTAAGGTTCTAGGAATTGGTGTGGCAGTCATTGTTAAAACATCAACCCCATAAGACATAGACTTAATTTTTTCTTTTTGAAGCACGCCAAACCGTTGTTCTTCATCAACGATAAGTAAACCTAAATCACGAAATTCAATGTCTTTAGAAAGTATACGATGAGTGCCAATTAAAACATCGATTTCACCTTTTTTAAGTTTTTCGAGGTGCTTTGAAGACGATGTCACAGATCTATCGAGTATTGAGATATTGGCAGGAAATTCTGCAAAACGTTCTTGGAGAGAGCGAAAGTGTTGATGAGCCAAAACTGTAGTAGGCACTAACCAAGCAACTTGTTTGCCATCTAAGATGCATCGATAAGCAGCGCGCATTGCGACTTCTGTTTTTCCAAAGCCAACATCACCGCAAAGAAGGCGATCCATTGCTTTAGGTTCTCCCATATCGATCATAATTTCTTTAATCGCTTTAAGCTGATCAGGAGTTTCGTCAAAAGGAAATGCGTCTTCAAAAGCAATATATTCTTCATCAATTTTAGAAAAAGCATGACCTAAAGTCATTGCTCTTTTGGCTTGATGTTCCATCAATTCTTTGGCAAGTTTTTCGACGTCTTGTTTCGCTTTTGTTTTTCTTTTTTCCCATGAAGAGTTTTTGAGCGTATCTAACGAAGTGTTATCGGAACTGCCAATATATTTTTGTACAAGATTGAGTTTGTGAACTGGAACATAAATTTTATCGTTTTCGGCATATTCAAGCACTAAAAAATCGCCAGTAATGTCATGAATTTTAATGGTCATTAGTCCGCGAAAACGAGCAATTCCATGTTGCACATGAACAACCAAATCACCTTCAATAAAGTCTGCGTATTGAGCACTTAAAAATGCTTCTGAGTTTTCTTTAGAAGAGTTTTTATTTTCGTTATTTTCAAACGTTTCAAAAGATTCTACGTTTGCAATTCCTCTAATCCAATTTTCTGAAACGGCAAGAGTGTTAGAAAATGGAAGGTAAAAGTACTCTTTTGCGTTTAAAATACAAGATTGAATTTTTTCGGAAATATTTGGGTATTTTGTGATTGGTGATAAAATGTCTTTAATATTAAATTTTGGTGGTTCTTCAAAATTTAAATTATTATTGTCAATATTAAAATATTTAGAACTAATTCCTGCAAATTCAATAAAGCTATCATTTGAGTTAGATAGAATTAAAATATTATTAATTACATTATTATTTATCAAATAATTTAATTTTTCAATTCTATTAGACATTTTTTGTTTTTCAAATGGCTTTAAAATTGAAATAATATGATCAGGAATAAAAAATCGAGATGAGATTAAATTATTTTCATTAAAATAATCTTTGGTTTTACTGATTTTAGGAAAAACAGTCTCTATTTTACCTACGGGATAATTTTTTCCAGTAGCATTAATTAAAGAGTTTTCATAAATTTTTTCAATTTCTAGAAGCGGCTTAATAAAAGCATCTGCTTCGCAAGCAAAAGAAAATAACAACTTTTTACTTTTCTTATTTGCAAGATCAAAAATGTATTCGTTAAAAGAGGATATTTGATCAAAAGTAAACATGTAAAATATATCATCTATGCCAGGAAATGTTACGTTAGCTCTTAAGTCTTCTAACAAATTAGCACGTCCAACTCCCATTACTTTTTGACTTAATATCGACGCATTTAATTTCTCAATTGATTTTTCTAGTTCACTTGGATACGGCCAAACAAATTCTCTTGACGGTAAAATAGTCACTTCGTTTAATGTTTGAAATGATCTCTGATCAGTTATGCGAAAAGAGCGAATTTTATCGACTGCATCATCAAAAATTTCTATGCGTGTTGGAGTTTTTTCTCCTGGTGTCCAAAAATCAACAATAGATCCTCTAATTGCAAATTCACCAATGTCTTCAACTCGCTGCACTTGTAAATAAACACGTTGCAACAATTGTTCCACCAATAAGTCAGGATCTATGGAATCGCCAACTTTAATTTGAAATTTATGATTATCAACCCATTGAGCTTGCGGAAAATTTCTTGTTAATCCGCTAATGCTACAGATAATAATTCGTGGAAAATGGGAGTGAATACAATATGCAGCTTCAATTCTTTTTGCGATAATTTTTTTTGCAGATTCAAAGCGAAACACACCCGCCTGAAAAAAACCAGGAATATATAAAATATCTTTATGAGTTAAATAATTTGCAGTTGCTTCTCTTATAAATTTTTCATACTCTTGTGCTTCTGATTCATTTGGTGTGACAATAATTCTGTTAAGTGATGGGTTTTCAATGAGAGAAGCAATTAATTCAATCAAACTCGACTCAACAGAAAATAATGTCATAAAACTATAGTTCCTTATTTTTAAAATTTATATTTTAAGTTATTTAAATTCGCTTTTTTGCTGTCTTGCAATTAAGTCTGTAACTGCATCTTGGATGGGCTTTTTTTCATACAATACACTATACGCTGTGTTGATTATTGATGCTTCAATATCATATTTTTTACATAATGAATATGCGCTATTTGCAGTTGTATAGCCTTCAATCACTTGGTTCATTGATTTCATTATGGATTCGCTATTTTCTCCTTGAGATATTCTAAAACCAAATTGACGATTTCTAGAAAGATTTCCTGTACAGGTTAAAATCAAATCGCCAACCCCACTTAATCCAAGAAATGTAATGGGATCTGCGCCTAGTTTTGTGCCAATACGAACAATTTCTGCAAGTCCTCGAGTCATAACAGCCGCTCTTGCATTGCTTCCTAAATTAAGGCCATCGACAGCACCGGCGACCATTGCAATCACGTTTTTAAGTGCGCCAGCTATTTCAATACCAATAACATCTTTAGAATCATAAACTCTAAAATAAGGTTTGTGTAATATTTTTGAAGTAATAGAAAGCAGTTCTTGGCATTGAGAAGCGACAACAACGCACGTTGGTTTTCCTTCGAGCATTTCTGTAGCAAAACTAGGACCGCTTAATGCTCCTATGCTTGCAGAATTTTGCCAAAAATTTTGTAAAATTTGCGATGGTAGCAATAGTGTATTTTGTTCAATCCCTTTTGCGGCGGAAATAATTTTTATTTTATTTAAAAATTTTTTCTTTTTAGAAGTCTGTTTTTTTGTGTGTTCAATCATCCATTCGTTCACACTTCTGATACTTTGACATGGTATAGCAAGAATAATAAGACTATAATCACTAAAGCTTGATTTAAAATTTTCAAATGTTTCCATTTCACAATTTTTCAGCGTATTATGTTTTTGTAAGGATGCAAAGTTGTTGTTGTTTCTTGAAAGAATTGTAACAGGATTACTAGAGCTATGAATGCATGTTGCAATAGCAGTTCCAAAAGCTCCAGATCCTATAATTAAAATTTTTTCTTTTGGTGTTGAGGTCATTGCAGATTACTCCTTTAAGCTTCCTTCCAAATATCAATTACCTTTAATCTATTAGGAAGTGAAGAAGTTTTCTTGATAAAGAGAGGTTTGTAAAAATGAGTGATTTTGAAAAAGCGACTCATGCTGCAAAAATGCTTGTTGAGCATTTGGAGCAAAAAATTTTTGGTCAAGATGATGTGATTGAGTTGGCTGTAATTTCTGTAATTTGCAATGAGCATGCGTTGCTCACAGGGGCTCCAGGCGTTGCTAAAACAACTTTGGTGCGAAACCTAGCATCATCACTCGGTTGTAACTATAAGCGGATTCAGTTTACTCCAGACCTCACACCTTTTGATATTTTGGGTGGTGAAACCATACAATTTGATCAAAAAGATCCAAATTTAAAAAAACTCGCATTTGTTCCTGGACCAATTTTTTCACCTTTTATTTTAGCAGACGAAATAAATAGAGCCTCGCCAAGAACACAATCGGCGTTATTAGAAGCGATGCAAGAACGTCAAGTGAGTTTGGGAGGAGTGACGAGGCAATTGCCATTTCCATTTTTAGTATTTGCAACACAAAACCCTATTGAAAACGAGGGCACATTTCCTTTGCCTGAAGCACAGCTTGATAGATTTTTGCTAAATATTGAGATGCCTTATCCAGACTTTGAGGCTGAAGTGAAAGTTGCAGTATTATCAAAAAATCGCACGGATCTTACTGCGCAGCCAGAGGCTCAGTGGGTGCTAAATGCTCGAGCTGTGGTCGAAAAAATTTTAATTTCAGAAGAATTATTGCATGGAATTGTGCGGATTGTTCGCAATACCCGTCCTCAAGACTCTAAACTCTCTGTTGCCAAAGAATACTTGGAGTTTGGTGCAAGTCCTAGAGCAACTCAGGCATTATTAATTGCGAGTAAAGCATTAGCATTAATTCGTGGGCGTCATGAAGTGATATTTGAAGATGTCAGTGAGGTTGCGCCAGCAGTACTTAGGCACCGTTGTATTCAAAATTTTCGTTCTTTGTCTGAAAAAAGAACAACAACCAGTATTGTAAATCAAATTATTCAAGAAACAATTTTATAAAAAAGATAAAAAATAAATGAATATTAAAACAGAACAAGAAGAGCAAAAATATGCGTTATTTTTAGACGCCTCAGGCACTTTATTAGGTAGTTCTTCGTTTAATGCGCTTGGTGTCCAATTGCTTCCAGATACGTCTCATATTTTGAATGCAGTAAAACAGAGAAAAATCAATAATCATAATTTAAAAACAGGCGTGATTACAAGTTGGGGAAATCGAATAAACCCTATGCTTAAGGCATTAAAAATTGATACGTTTTTTGATGTTGTGGTCAGTGCAGATTCTATTATGAAAACCAAACCAAATCCTGAAGTTTTTCTTTATGCATGCAATAAGGTAGGGGTCTTACCGCAGTATGCAATTCATGTAGGAGATTCTTTATATGACGACGCCTTAGGTGCACAGTCTGCAGGATTGAATGGAATCTGGGTAAGAAGAGGTCATGTTTCTTTTGCAGAAGCAGATCAGTTAAAACATCCTGTGTTCGAAAATTTAAATGATGTGTTAGAATATATATCGCAAAAAATTATTCTCTAATTTTAGAAATTACAATTTTTTTAAAAATAACTTCTTCCACATCCATTAATTAAAAATGTATGAGTTTTAATTAATGTTCTATTGAAATTTTGATCTGTTAAAAAATGATTATTTTTAACTTTTAAATGGTGATGAAAAATTAGCATGAAATTTTGAAATCTATAGCATTTTAATTGTTCCTCTAATTCTGCTTGTTCTATTTCTGAGTGGTTTTTTTTATTAACTGTTTGTTGTAATAATAAGGTTAATCTTTCGATTTTTTGCTTTACAGTTGAGTAAATATAATCATCAGAATGTCCTTCGTAACTTTTATCAAAAATTATTTTTTCAGTGTAACTTTTAGCACATTTTAATAATAATTCTTCTGGAGTAATTTGAACTTCACCAAACTCAACTATTTTTTGATAATTATTTCCATTTTTTTCTTGGCAATATCTAAATGACTCACTAATTATTGCCTTATAATTATTTCCATTGGCTGCTGTTAGATAAAACAGCAAGGAACACGCAAGGAGAACTTTTTTTATTTTCATAAGATTACCTTTCTAACTAAAACGAAATGTTTATGTGTAAAAAAAACATTATGAAAGTTGACCTAGAAAGCGAAAAAGTCAATTATCTAAAAAAACCATAACCAATTTTATAATCATTTGTGATTTAGAAAATATAATTGATAAATAGGATATAATTTAAATTATATAAATTATTTAAATATATTACAATAAAATTAGTGTTTTTTTATTTATGATGATATGTTGTTTGTTTTAGATTGCAGGTCTCTCTTAGAGTAAAACAAAAAACCGCTATTCCCTTTTTTTACTTTTAGGTGAGAAAAGGTTGATCTTTTTTTCTTCATAATGTAGTAACGCCCTCACTGCGGATGTGGTGAAATTGGTAGACACGCACGTTTGAGGGGCGTGTGCGCAAGCTTGGCGGTTCGAGTCCGCCCATCCGCACCAATTTAAAAAAGGCTGTCAACTAAACTTGACAGCCTTTTTTTGTTTTTACACTTAAGACCTATTTCACAGCATATCTATTACTGGTAAAAATCTATACGATGTTCTAAGGTCTGAAATTGTAAAATGCTTTGTATGTCCTTGAAAGGATTTACTAAGGCATGTCAACAATACAAGTTTTTTGGAGTTATTTTAAAATGGGTGCTTGGGAATATGTTTTGATCATAGCTATTGGAGTGGCTGTGGCAGCTCTTGCGTTTTTAGCTGTGCATACGATGAATATGCGCGCGCTAGCTCAAGAATTAAAGATTAAACATGCAGAAGCTGAAAAAAGGCTTTCAGAAGCCAGGCAGCAAGCAGAAGAATTGGTTAAAAAGGCATTACGAGAGGCAAAGGAGGTTGCAATCAATGAAGGTCGGGACTTTGAACGCATTCAGAGAGAAAAAAATTTAGAAATAAAAAAGATCGAAGCCCGAATTCAAAAGCGCGAAGAAACAATCGAAAAAAAAGCACAATCACTTGATGTAAAAGAAAAAGAGCTTAAGCAAAAGCTTGAAAATCTTGAGCTAGAACAGCACAAAGTCCAAAGTACTTTAAAAAAAGCAGAAGAAACCCTTGAAGAAAGTAAGTCTAAATTAGAAACAGTTGCAAGACTCTCGCAAGACGAAGCACGCGAGCAACTTAAAAAAGCAATTGAGGTTGAAGTGCGTAAAACAGCGAGTGCTGAAATTAGACTTGCTGAAGATGAAGCACATAAGGTTGCCGAGGAGCGTGCACGCAATATTATTGCAACATCCATTCAACGTATCGCAAATGAGTTTGTGACTGATGCCACTGTCTCGGTAATTAGCTTGCCTACAGATGATATGAAGGGGCGGATAATTGGTCGGGAAGGGCGCAATATTCGTACAATAGAACAAGCGACCGGAGTTGATTTGATTATTGATGATACCCCAGAAGCAGTTATTATTTCGTGTTTCAATCCTGTTCGAAGAGAAATAGCCAAAACGGCAATAGAACGTTTGGTTGCAGATGGTCGCATTCATCCTGCCCGTATTGAAGAAGTTGTGCAAAAAACTCGTGCAGAATTTGATCAAATGATCCGGGAAGCAGGAGAACGTTCTTCGTTTGACTGCGGCATTACCGGATTGCATCCAGAGGTAATACAGGCATTAGGAAAGTTAAAGTACATGACAACGGGAGGGCAGTCGGTATTGCAGCATTCTATTGAGACAGCGCAAATTGCCGGTATTCTTGCTTCTGAACTAGAGCTCAATGTGCGTATGGCTAAAAGGGCGGCTTTACTTCACGACATTGGCAAAAGTCTTGATGAAGAAACTGAAGGTCACCACGCTCATGTTGGCGCGATGTTTTTGCAAAAATATGGTGAAGCTCCAGAAGTTGTAGAGGCTGCTTTAAAACATCATCATGAAAATTTGCATGGTTCGAGCTTAATTACTGTTGTGGTTCAAACCGCCAACACATTAAGTAATTTTAGACCTGGTGCTCGTAAAGAATTTTTAGAAAAGGCAATTGATAGACTTAAAGATATGGAAACAACCGTAGAAAAGTTTGATGGAGTCGAGCAAGCTTATGTTATTAAATCTGGTAGAGAGGTGAGAGCTATGGTATCACCAACAGTTATGGATGACGAAGCGGTCACGCTTTTAGCAAAAACAGTTGCCAAAAAGCTTCGCGGGGATCTGCATCAATCGACTAATATTAAAGTTACTATGGTACGAGAACAGAGAGCGACTTATCTTGCAAAATAAAATTGCCTTTCAGTATTTTAAAGACGATCTTTTTTATTCCAACTTACAAAATCTTTTGAAGCCAAAACACCAAAGCATTAAAATTTTAATGATTGGTGATGTGTTAGGAAGAGGTGGAAGAAAAATTACCAAAACAATTTTGCCGCAACTTAAAAGAACTGCACAAATAGATTTTGTAACTATGAACGCAGAAAATTTAGCAGGTGGATTTGGAATTACATTAAAAATTTACGAAGAAATGAAGTTGGCAGGTGTTGATGTTTTTACAATGGGAAACCATTGGAAAGACAAAGCAGAAGTGCATGTTATTCGTAAAAATAATAATGATTTGGTTTTGCCGCAAAATTTAAATGGACTCAGCGATGTAGAAACTGTTCCCTCTTTTTATATTTCTGACCGTAATAAAAGTATTAGTGTTATTAATTTAATGGGCAATTTTGCTATGAAAGAAGAATACAAAGATCCTTTTTTAATTTTGCAAAAAGAAAAAGAAAATTTTATTGATAAGGTAAAGTCGGGTTCGCATATTGTGATTGCAGATATTCATGCTGAAGCGAGTTCAGAAAAACAGGCTATTGCTTGGTATTATGATGGAATATTGGCTGCTCAAATAGGAACTCATACCCATACTCCCACATCTGATGAACGCTTAACCAATAAAGGAACGGCATTTATTACAGATGTTGGTATGACAGGAGCATACGATAGTGTTATTGGCATGAATAAGGAACGAGTCATTTCAAGATATATTAATTCTAGCTTACGTTTGCCTTACGAAGTTGCTGACAAAGAACTTTGGTTTTGTGCTTTTTTAGTAGAAGTTTGTCCATCATTAAACACGTCTATTGCATGCCATCGGTTACAATGCCGAAACCTTGATGAGAAACACTGGATGGTGTCAAGTATTCTAAAAGTTTGAATTTTTTTAATAAAACATGTTAATTAATTTTTAAAAAGTATATGTATCAAGAATCAGAATTTTCTATTTCTTGATGTGCTAGATATATTGGAGTTAACATGTTCGATAGCGAAACAATTGTATTTTATTGTGAAAGTAAAGTAGCTCCGCTTTGGAGTTATGCTGCTCCAGCTAACTGCAGAGGAAGTTTCAATCCAGCAGTTCTTGGTCTTTTATTTTACATTGATAAAAATGCAGAATTAAAACCATCAGCAATAGATAAATATAGTTGGGATTTTAAACATCAACATTATAAATTAATATTAAAAGATAACTTATATTTTCAGAA
Organism: Spirobacillus cienkowskii; assembly: GCA_003339605.1. Taxonomy (GTDB): domain Bacteria; phylum Bdellovibrionota_B; class Oligoflexia; order Silvanigrellales; family Silvanigrellaceae; genus Silvanigrella; species Silvanigrella cienkowskii. The sequence goes on from QOVW01000064.1 coordinate 41,409, forward strand.
CGGGAGAAAGGTAACTGCAAAAGATTTTGAATTTAGCATTTTAAGATTTTTTTTTACTAAAGAAGCTAATATTGCTTCAACTTTTATGTCTAATCTTTTAGGGACAGAAAAAATACAGCGAGGCCAACCTTATCAATCGGGTGTTATTGAGGGTATACAAATATTAGACGATAAAACAATAATTTTAAAACCTGCTAAGTATAATCCAAACTTTCTTTATACTTTTGCACTGGCAGATTATGCGCTGGTTCCGCAAGAAGAATTACAAAATGATTTGTTAACATGGAAAACATGGCCAATTGGAAGCGGGCCTTATAAAGTTAAAAGTTTTGATGCTAAAACAGGAATTTATCATTTAAAATTAGATAAAGAAAAAGAATATCCGAATGCTCCTAAAAAAATATTATTTGAAAGTAATTATATTTATGAACCAGATTTGACTTTAAAAGATAAAGAAGCCGCAGTGAGTAAAAAATATAAAAAAGAAACAATGTTTGCTTCGTTTTATATTAGGCTTTTAAATTTTAATTTTTCTTCTAGTTTAGGAAAAGATCTAGATTTTAGAAAAGCTGTTTCTTTTGCATTATCGCAATCTAAAATTTCTAAAGCAACAGTTCCTAAAACACAACCTTTATATGAAACTATTCCTATAGGTGGAATTGGGAGAATTAATGTAGGAGAACTGCATAATATAAATGAAGCTAAAAAATTATTTAAAAAAGTTTTAGGAGAAAATTATAATAATACAATATTTAAAGTTCCATATACTCCAGATATTTATTTAGGTGAGGAGTATTTAAATATAATAAAAGATCAGTTAAGTTTGGCTGGATTTAAAGTAGAATTTGTTAAAACTACAAATTTGTGGAATCCATTTAATAATGAATTTAAAGATTCTCCAATGTATTTGTGTTCCCAAGGAGCAGATTTTATTGATCCGCTTGTTTCGTTTTCTAAGTACCGAAAAGGTGGTCCAGCTGCCGACAGATACCCCTCTGATCCTGAGTTAGGTGCTTTAATTGAAGAAACAAAAGATTCAAATAATAGAAATTTATTAAACGAAAGATTAAAGTTAATTTCAAATTATTTTCATGAATATAAAATAGTTATTCCATTATTTAATGTGCCTACTACAGCATATTATAAAGCTAATAAAATAAAAAATGTTGGTGATCAATTTGGTGGAGCAACATTTTATTTATTTCATGTTGAATTAAATAAAAAGCAAAAAATAAACTAGTAAAAATAGTATCAATTAAAATTTATTATACAATTTTAGAAACAATTTTATCTGCTAGTTTTAAAAATGTTTCCATAACACCTATTCCTTCTACTGCTACGGCTTTAATACAATCTTCTTCTGGTAAGTTAAAAGTTTCTTTAAGTGTTAAAAATGGCAGAGCATCGTATGAATCAGAGTGATTAAATTGATAAACTGTAGAAATTTTATTTTCATCAATTTGCAGAGAATTCATTAAATTTTTTAGATTTTGAGATTGAGCATTGTATTTTTCTAAATAACGCATACGGCTATCAATAATATGTATTATTCCATCTACACCAAGCATGAGGTTAATATTGACACTTTGCCATAGCTGGTTTGAAGGCAATGTGTACAAATGCATTCGAGATTTTCTGTTTGCAATTGTTTTATAGCTTAAAGGTAAAAAATCAAAAAAATTGTTTCGAGGTAAATCTTTTAAAACTGAAAAATTAGTTTTTTCTTTAGGCTTTTTATTTTTTTCTAAAAAGATAGATTGAAGATTTGTTGTTTTACCAGAGTTTTGGCATCCAATATACAATATTTTAAAATGAATATCACCTGTTGCTTCATTAATAAAAGCCATTAAATAACCTCACTGTTTAATGAAAAAAAAGCGGCTTTAGGCAAATCAGAATTTTTACTTTTTAATGTTAAATGAATATTGTCTATGTTAGATAATATTAATCCGCTTTCTCCTCCTTTAAGTGTAGATGTTTTGTTATTGTGCTTCATGATAATTTCACCAGACCATACAGTAATAATAGAAAAAGTATTTTTAAATAAAGGTTTATAACAAAAAGTGCCTATTTCATTAAAAACACTAATAGCAAAAGGATTATATGTGTCCCCATAAAATACTGTGTTTTCGGCCATATTTTTTATTAATAATTTTTCGAGATGTTTGCCTCTAGGCAAACTCCAATCAATCGAATTGATTGACTCTTTGACATGAAGTTCTCTAGGCTTTCCAGTTTCGCTTTTTTGTCCATGTTTATTATAAAGCCTTTTCCAATCAGAAATTCTCCAGGTTTTTCCTGACTTTTGCGGTAATACATACTGAGGTTCGGCAACAAAAACGCCTTTGCCAATTGCATGGACACAACCAGGAGGGACAGATATGTAATCAAAAACTTTGGGTTCGTATCGGTATAAACATTTTTCTGGCTCGTCATTTAACAAAAATTCTGTAATTTCACTTTGTGTTAAATGCTCTTTAAAGCCTAAGTAAACAAAACCATCTTGTTCTATATCTAAAACTAACCAGCTTTCGGGTTTACCGCACTCTTCTGGTTTTAAAGCTGGATTATTATTATTTGGATGAAGCTGCACAGATAAAAAATCTGAAGCATTTAACCATTTTAATAAAAGAGGACAATGTGCACCATATTTATTAAAAATAGATTCGCCGAGTATTTTTTTTGCGTTGTTATTTTTTAAAACTTCGATTAAAGTTTTATTGTTAAGTTCTTTATTATCAGAAATAATTTTTGAAGGATAATGAATATCTGTAGAAACTTCCCAGCTTTCACCAATTTTAGCTGGAATTTTATTTAAAAAATGTGGAAAATATTTTTTTTTGATTTCTGCAATTTTGCTACCACCCCATGGAGTTTTATTTATTGGTACAAAATTAAAAGAATCTGTTTTTAAAAAAAAATAACTCATTTTGGAATAATCTCTTTTAAGTATTCGTAATGTTCTCGAGCCTCTCGAAATAGTTCTTGAGAACCACCAATATCTGGATGATGGTTTTTTGCCATTTCAAGAAAGCGTCGCCGCAATTCGTTGCCACCATCTTGTTTTATTTCCTCGAGCGAAGAAAAGCTATAGAATTTTAACATGTCTTTAATTTTTTCAGTATCCCGTAGTTCTGGAGCGCTAAATTTAAAACTACTTTCAAAATAGTGAAAGAAATTATTGATCAATTGTTTGAGACTTTCTTCATCAAATTGAGAAAAGTTGTTTGTGTTCGCATAAAATTGAGACATTTTTGTTTGAATAGAAGCTTCAATAGATATTGTTTCATGCCAAAACTTTTCGTGTTTATGTTGTTCACAAAAAACATCTGTGGTCACATTTTTACAATACGGTATGTGGTATGCGTCAAACGCTCTACACAATGAAACATCACGCATGGCAAAGTGACAACCAATTGCCGAAAATCCAAAAATTGGTAATTGCTTTGCTTCGCCCCAATAATTTGAGCCAAGCATGTTATGATTTAAACAATATTGCTCAAAAAACTCTTCACCAAATACAACACAAAATTCATCTTTAGTTTGTTGAAATAAAGGACTATTTTTATGCTTGATGGAGGATAGATGAAACATACTATTTAAAAAAAGTATTTTGTGTCTTAATGCAAAAATAAACGCTAATAAATTTAAATTTCCTAATCCAAACATTTTTTTTGAAATTTCTGGAGGTAATATAAATTTTAAAATATCTGAATCAGAAGTTTTTGCAACTTTTGCCTGGCGTAAAGCATAAGTCTCATGATAAAGATTAAAATCTTCAAATAAATTTTGATTTTTAAAAGAATCTATTAATTTTTCAAACGATATTAACTTTAGCAAATGCTCAAGCATTTTTACCCATTTCTATGATTTTAAAAATAGCGGCTTCATATCCATACGATCCTAATCCTGAAATAACACCTGTTGCAATGGGGCTAATATAAGACTTATGACGGAATGTTTCGCGAGAAAAAATATTACTTAAGTGAACCTCAATGATAGGAACTTTAGTTTCATTAAATACTTCTAAGGCGTCTCGAATTGCAATGCTTGTATGTGTATATGCTGCAGGGTTTATAATAATACCAATTAAATTTCTTTTTAAGTTTTCTGATTTTGAGTTGTCGCAATAACTTATATAAATTTCATTTAATATAGAAACAATTTCACCTTCACTATTTTTTTGTAAATGTATAATTTCTATGTCATTTTTTGTAGCAATAATTTTTAAATTATCTTCTATGTCGTTAAGAGTTTTATTTCCATAAATATTGTTTTGTCTTTTGCCAAGAATACCTAAATTTGGTCCGTTAATTATAAAAACCTTTTGCATTAAAATTACCTGTATTTAAGATATAAATTTTTTATTTTCTTTTATTTTTTGCTCAATTTTATCTAAAATTAAAGTTAATGTTTCTATTTTTTGAATTCTTTTGTTTTTATAATTACTAGAATTCTTCTCTGTACTTAAAAATTCTTTTAAAGAGTTGACTCTTTGAAAGAATTTAATTTTTTCGTAAACAGATGAGTGACTTTCTGTAGTCATAATATTTCCTTTGCGTTATTGTTACCATTTAGTAAGAATAACAAGAACTATCAAACTGTGTATACAATGCGAAATTTGCCCGCTTTTCTTAAAGATGAAAAAAGTTAACTACAATTTAATCTGTTGACAAAATTGATTAATTAACATGGCAAATGGTTTACTTAAAATTTAGCATTATCCTTATTATAGTTAACATTAACTATTGACAAATAATTAATCAATTTTTTTTAAATAAACTTTGTTACTTAATTTTTTCCGCTCGAACCAAAACCGCCCTCTCCGCGCTCAACATCTTTTATGCTAAGTCCTGGTAGTTGAATTGCTAAACTACAAATGCCTTGTGCAATGCGATCCCCAGCTTGAATATGAAAAGTACTTTTAGAGTGATTGATTAAGGTCACCATAATTTCGCCGCGGTAATCGGCGTCAATCGTGCTTGGAGAATTGAGTACTGTAATTCCATGCTTGAGTGCTAATCCGCTGCGTGGACGGATTTGAATTTCGGGTACAGCGTAAAATTTTTCGTTTCCAAATATAACAGTATTTGTTGGTAAGGATTCGACAATGTACAAACCTGTTTTAATCAATCGCCACTCTTGGGAGGGGATATCAATTGCTTCATTGGCACAGATATCAAATCCCGCTGATTGTTGCGTTGCATAAAAAATGCTTCCTGTTCCTGTATGGCGTATTTTTAACATAATGCTGCTGCCTTTTTAGTTAGGTGGTGTAAAAATACAAATGTTTTGGATCAAAAACTTGACCTTGCAGATTTCAACTGATAACGAAATTAACGTGTGTAGGTCAGTAGCTCCAATGGTAGAGCGGCTGATTCCAAATCAGCTTGTTGGGGGTTCGAGTCCCTCCTGGCCTGCCAATTCTTTCTTAATCTGTTTTTCATAAAAAGAAAATTTTATATTTTGTTCAAGCAAAGTTAAGTTAGAAGTTATCATCTTCGTCATCTTCAATCGTTGTGTTATGTGGGTTTTCTAATGGTTTTCCCTTGTTTTCGAGTAGTTTCTTAATAACAGGGCCGCAACGGGTTGCATTGCACCCCCCTCGTCCGCTACCTGTTTTTTGGTTTACCTGCTCAACGGTTTGTGCGCCATTTTCAATTGCCTCACAAATTCGACTTTGTTTAATACCTTTGCAAATACAGACAACCTTGAGTCGCGCTTTAATTTCTGCAAGAGTTAATTTTTTTTGGTTCATACAACTAATCACTCATTTTCACTTTTGTAATCAATCACTTCTTTACAGTATTCGTTTATGGCGGTTTGAATATTTTCTTCTAGGTTTAAATAATGTTTTAAAAATTTTGGCTTGAACTGTTGATTTAAGCCCAACATATCATAAAGCACAAGAATGTTGCCGTCGCAATAATTGCCACTTCCTATACCAATTGTGGGAACTGTTAAGGTTTGGCTCACCTCTTTTGCAACTTCGGCTACAGTCAATTCTAAGACTATTGCAAAACAACCACAGTCTTCAAGGCGTTTTGCTTCTTGCAACAGTCGTTGTTTATCATGCTCGGTTTTGCCCTGAATCCGATAACCTCCTAACGTATGGACACTTTGGGGTGTAAGACCAATATGCCCCATAACGGGCACGCCATGTGCGGTTAAAAATTGAATTTGGTCGCAAATTTCTGGGGTTGCGCCTTCTATTTTGACAGCTTCGGCACCGGCTTGCATAAGCAGTCCTGCATGATGAATTGTTTCTTGGCGACTCACCCCTGCAGTCAAAAAGGGCATGTCAGCAACAAGTAATGGAGTTTTTAACGATTGGCGAACAGCGCGAACGTGATAGGCAATTTCTTCTAATGTGACAGGAATGGTAGAGTTTTTTCCTTGTATTACGTTACCCAAACTATCGCCTACCAGTACAAAATCAATGTCAGTTGCTTCGATGATTTTTGCAAAAGTGGCATCATAACAGGTGATTGAAGTAACTTTTTTCCCTGCACTTTTCTTTTCAAAAAAGTCTTGAATTCGAACTTTTTTGCGTTTGACATGCTGCGATTGTGAATTAGAGTAAATCATAAGCAAGTTGCCTTTTTATTTTAAGTTAAAAGAACAAATTAAAAACCGAAACTGTTTAATAACCCTATTTTATGTAGTATAATTGAACTTGTCTGTAAATGTAGAGGAGTTGTCATAATGGCAAAGCGAATATTCTTGTTTTTATTAGTCAATATCTTAGTAATGGTTACTATCACTGTTGTGACGTCGTTGTTGGGTGTTAATCATTACATGACAGCGCGTGGTATCAATTACCAAAGTCTTTTATTCTTTTGTTTGATTTGGGGTTTTGGTGGTGCATTTATTAGCTTGGCGATTTCTCGTTGGATTGCTAAGTTTACAATGGGTATCAAACCTATTAATCCGCAAAGTTGCACTGCACAAGAGCGTGAACTTTATAATCGTGTTGCAAATTTGGCTCAAAAAGCTGGTTTACCAAAAACTCCAGAAGTTGGAATTTATCAAAGTCCAGATCTCAACGCATTTGCGACAGGGCCTTCTAAAAGCCGTTCGTTGGTTGCGGTATCAAGTGGCTTGCTTGATCGTATGGATAAACATGAGGTTGAGGGTGTGTTGGCGCATGAGATCGCCCATATTGCAAACGGCGACATGGTGACCATGACTCTAGTGCAAGGTGTGGTGAATGCGTTTGTCATGTTCTTTGCACGTATTGTTGCGTATGCGGCAACGCAGTTTGTCAAAGAAGACATCAGACCATTTGTTAATATGGCTGTGGTTATTGTGCTCGAAATTTTATTTAGCATTTTAGGTATGATTGCAATTGCTTGGTTTTCGCGCAAAAGAGAATTTCGTGCCGATCAAGGAGGCGCACAACTTGCTGGAAAATCAAGTATGGTTGCTGCCCTTGCGGCATTACAGCGTGTCTATGCTACGCCAATTGCCGAGCAAGACTCTGCTCCTCAATCCATTGCTGCCTTTAAAATTTCTAATAAAGCAGGTTTCTTGAGTTTATTTTCAACTCACCCACCGCTTGAACAACGTATTCAAGCATTAAAGCAAAATACTCAAATTCTTTAAGCATTAAGAGCAACGTCTAAATTTTGATTGTACAGGAACTTAAATTCTTTAAGTTCCTTTTTTCTTTTCCGATTTTTTAAAAACATGGTGAAAATTAAAAATAGAGGAAAAAATCCATGGATGGATTGCTTAAAAAAATCCTTTATGCGTATAAGAAAAAATTAAATTTAGCTTCTTTTATAATTGCTTTAATACCATCATTATTAATAGAACACTCTATATTTGCTGAAGCAATTCAAAGAGAATATCGATCGGCCAATTTTTTAGGCAAAGGGGACACAGGAATTGCTGATGCAAAAGGGTTTGATGCAATATTTTACAATCCTGCAGGAATTGCGCAAGGCAAAGGGATCTTAAATGAAATCATCGTTGCCAGTCCTCAGGCTGAAGCCAGTACAAATATTATGGAATTAAAAAATAGTGTAACAGGACAAAGTGGTTCTAGTGTTTTACAGGTTCTTTCGCAAAATCAAAACAAATCTTATAGCGCTGTAATTCAAAATTATTCTGGAGTGATATTTAGAAAAGTTGCCATTGGGGCATTTGCAAGAGGAAGTGCAAATTACTACAATTATACCGATTTGAGTATTCCATCGGGCTTTTCCCAGGTTGATACGAATGTCCGCTACGGTGCGCATTTAACGTTAGCGCAACCTTTATTAAATGATAGAATATTTATTGGATTAAATGGAAAATATCTTCAAAAAGATCAAATTAAGTTTAAAATTGATTCTTCTTCACCCGACTATTCTGGTTCTAATAATATTTTAGACTCTTTAAAAAGTACAAACCAACGAAAAGGGGCAGGGATTGGCGCAGATATTGGGATGATGTTTTTACTTGAAAAAAACACGGGAACGCAATTAGGGATTGCGTATCGAAACATAGGAATGACCTACAGATGGGTTGCAGATTCTAATAAAGGGGCGCCTGCTGCTGAACCTACAACTTTAGATGTTGGTTTTGTGTCGTCTATTGGAACAACTCGAAACAAAATTTCTTTATCTGTCGATGTTGTTGATGTTCTCAATACTCAAAAACAAATATTCTTAAAACGCTCTCACATTGGCTTAGAGTATTCGTTATTGGATATGTTTGGTGTGCAAACTGGGATAAATCAAGGATATTGGGTTTATGGAGGATACTTGGGAACAAAAGTGATTCGAGTTGAGGGAGGGGTCTTTACAGAAGAAATGGGAAATAAATATAAAGAGAACCCAAATCAAAGTGCTTTTGTAAGGTTGGTTGTTGGATGGTTAAATTGATTGGCTTAATTTTTTTATATCAAGAAATTTTAAATTTAATTTTTTATAGAATTTTTTAAAATAAGATATTATGAGTTATTAACAGTTCTAACCGGAGGTTAATATGCTCATATCCTGTATTCAAGTTAATCCCCAAGAAAATGTCAGAGAAAATTTAAAGGTAATTATAAATTATATATTTGAAGCTGCAAAATTGGGATCAGAAATTGTCGTGCTTCCAGAAATGTTTACATTTATGGGAAACGAACTTGATAGAAAAAAAACTAAAGATCAAATTAACGAAGGCGTTTTTGCAGAAGTTCAAGCAGTTGCAAAACAATTAAATATTTATTTAATTGCCGGAAGTCATTCTGAAAAAATACAAAATAATGAAAATAAGGTTTACAATACTTCAGTCACCTATAATCCCGAAGGGGAAATTATTAATGTTTATAGAAAACAGCATTTATTTAATTTAAAAGATAAAGAGGGTAAGTCTTTATATTGTGAAAGTGATACGTTTGAGTTTGGGAGTTCTCCAATACCTTATTTCATGAAAACTAAAAATAATCAAGAATGGAATGCGTTAAACATTATTTGTTACGATTTGAGATTTCCAGAAATTGTTCGATCTCAGGCGGCAAAATTTACGAATAATTTTGATATTATTTTTGTGCCAGCAGCTTTTACTTGGCAAACAGGAAAAGAGCATTGGGAAATTTTATTAAGAGCACGAGCAATTGAAAATCAATGCTATGTGGTTGCCTGCAATCAAACAGGATATTTTTACAACCAGCAAAAACGTAACTACGGCCATAGTATGATTGTTGATCCCTGGGGAAATATTGTTGCGCGGTTAGAAGAAGAATGTGGGTTATTAAGTTGTGAAATTTCAAAAGAGAGTATTGAATTATCTAGAATACGCCTTCCAGCTTTGCAAGATAGAAAAATATTTGGATAAAACCAATTTTTAGAATTAAAAATTTATTCTTTAATATCATAAATATGGCAGTGCAAATTTTTCCTAGAAATTTTTATTGTAAAATAAAAATTGTTATTTGCTATTAGGAGGATTTGTGACAAACAAAAATTCTGAAAAAAAAGTAATTATTGCTGCATCATTAGGGACTGTTTTTGAATGGTATGACTTTTATCTGTATGGTACTTTAGCTGTTTTTTTTGGAACTTTGTTTTTTCCGACAGGAAATGAAACAGCCTCCTTTTTAGCAAGCTTAGCGACCTTTGGTGCAGGGTTTGCTGTCAGACCTTTTGGTGCCATTGTGTTTGGTAGAATTGGTGATATTGTAGGGCGAAAATATACTTTTTTAATAACAATAATTGTAATGGGTTTATCGACTGCTCTTGTGGGATTGTTACCAACTTACGAGCAAATAGGTATTTTTGCGCCTATCCTTCTCACTTTATTGCGACTAACGCAAGGCTTAGCATTAGGCGGAGAATACGGAGGCGCTGCAGTTTATGTTGCCGAGCACTCGCCTAATGAAAGGCGTGGTTTGAACACCAGTTGGATTCAAACAACAGCGACAGGGGGATTTTTACTGTCTCTTATTGTCATTTTATGCTGCAGAGTGATGCTTACAGAAGAAGATTTTAAATTTTGGGGTTGGAGAATTCCTTTTTTAATTTCGATTGTTTTATTAATTATTTCTGTTTATATTCGCCTGAAATTAAGTGAATCTCCAATTTTCTTAAAAATGAAAAAAATGGGTAAGACTTCAAAATCTCCTTTAAAAGAAAGTTTTACAAAACCTAAAAATTTAAAATTAATTTTATTGGCATTGTTTGGGGCAACCGCTGGACAAGGAGTTATTTGGTATACAGGACAATTTTATGCTTTGTATTTTTTACAAAACACGTTAAAAATTGATTTTCAAAATTCTTATATCATGATTGCCATCGCTCTTGTGATTGCAACTCCATTTTTTATATTATTTGGTAAACTATCCGATCGCATTGGCAGAAAAAAAGTTATCTTAACAGGATTTTTGTTATCGGCTTTGCTTTATATTCCAATTTTTAAAGGTATAGCTTATTATGGAAATCCTGCTTTAATTAGAGCGCAAAACGAAGCTCCAATAGTTATTACAACCAATCAATGCAAGAGTTTATGCAAAGAAATTAAAGAATATTTTTCTAAAAAAGGATACAATTATCAATTAAATGTTGAGCTAGAAAAAAAAGATTTCTTAACTGTTTTTATTGGTGATTATCAAGTGAATTCTTTAGACTCTAGAACGTTAGACAAAGAAGTTGCCATAGCAGGATATCCTCTGGTAGCAGATAATGATGCAATTAATTACGTTATGGTCATAATTTTGCTAACCGTATTGGTTCTTTTTGTAACCATGGTTTATGGCCCAATTGCGGCATTTTTGGTTGAATTATTTCCAACTCGTATTCGCTATACGTCTATGTCGTTTCCGTATCATATTGGAAATGGATGGTTTGGTGGATTTTTACCATTAATTGCAACTGCATTGGTACTTTATACAGGTAATATTTATGCAGGACTTTACTATCCAATTGCCATAGCAATTATGAGTTTAATTATTGGTGTAATATTTATTAAAGAAACGAAGGATAATAAGATAGATAGTTGAGCATTTATTTATATTTACCAAAATTAATTCCTGTAGTTGGATTGTAGTGTAAGGAGAATTCGTTATCAAAATCCGTGATTTTTATATTAATATTAAATTCACGATCAATAGTGCTTTTTAGAATTAAAACACAATTTTGACTAGGCAGCAGTTTTCTACGAAAATAGATAGGAGAGTTTAATTTATTTTTGTCAGGCTCACATTTTGGTAAGCGGTTAAATACTTCTGGTTCTGTCTCTGGATTAGCAAATTCAAGACTATCTGTTGTTGTATAATTTTCAATTATAAATTTAATATTATCTTTTTCTATTTTTGTTTCTTTATTTGTATTTTTTATTTCTATTAAATAAAAATAATTATTACTTTGAAATTGTTTAGAAAAATTCAATTCTAAATATTTAAATCTATCTAGTGGTTTTTCTAATTTTTGAACAATAGCCAAGTTAAATAACATTTTATTACCTGGTTTTGAATATTCAATTTTTCCAGAAACGTTTCTTGAATAGTATTTTATCTCATTATTTTTATCTGTATATTGATATTTATAAACTCGAGAATTTATAGAATTTTCTCCAATAGTGAAAATTTTTTTAAAACTATCGTTTTGCTTATTTTTTTCATCATAGGGTCGATATTCATCATGGGATTGTTTATCATTTTTGATAAATAATTTGTTAATTTCTACCTGGCAGAGCTTATCGTCAATTTTCTCTGGTATCCATATATATTTATCAGATTTTTTCAATGACATCTGATAAGTGAATAAAATAGATTTGTTTTTTTTGTCTTTACATATTAAAGTAGTATCTATTTTAATATCTTCACTCTCTGAACTTGAAGAAAAAATAACTTCACCAAGAATTTTATTTTCAAAAAAATGATCTTGTTTACAAGATGTCAATAGACAAAAAGCTGTAAAAAATATAAGCTTGAATTTAAAAAACATAATTAATTTTCTTTCTTGAAATTAAAAAATAAAGGAAGTACTATAACTTCCTTTATTCTAAAAATTACATCAAAAATTACTTTTGTTTAGCTACTGTAATAATAAGAAATGAGTTAAATTCACTTGCTTTTTCATTTGTAGCTAAAATAATATATTGTATATTGTCTGCAAAATTATCCCAGTTATTTATTTCATTTAAATCAGGGCATGGAGCTCCAAGGGAACTATTGTTATAGGCGGCAAGCGCATCTGCCAATCCTGCAGGTTTAGCAGAAACAATTTTGCACTTATTCTTATCGTAGTTTGAGAATAAATTATTTGCTTTAAGAGAAAAAGATCTACTAATTGCTTTACCATTGTATTTAAGTTCTTTTATGTCAATTCTAAACAATGGGTCTGTTGGAGGATCAATTGAATTCACACTAAATTGATGCTCAATCATTGGAATAGAATTGGGTGCTACTTTTTCAACTACGAGTTCTGATAAATTATATAAATTTAAAATAAATTTATTTTCTGCAAATGTCATGGCTGCGTATTTGTATTCAGCGCCATTTTTATAAGTTATAATTTTATCATTTTGTTGAAGCACAAGAGGACTAACTTGGGAATTAAAACTTACTGTTAAAATTTTATTATTATCATTTGGAGTAAATATTTTGCCGTCTACTGTAAAATTGTTAATACTAATTGTGCACTCGGAATTAGGGGCATAAAAAAATATATTTGATGTATTGCTGATTGTTACATTGTTATCTGTATACGCAGGATCAGAGGTACAACTCACTTGCGCTGTGATATTAAAAGTGTCAACAGGTCTGCTAAAAGCAAAACTCGCTTCTTTTAAGAGCAAAACTTTGTTTGTATCACTATTGTTTTTGCAAGAAATGGTAGTTATCGCTGATGCGCTGATTGTTAATAACATGAGGCCTAGTGATTTCATTTTAACTCCCAAAAAATACATAAATTATTTTTATTAGTCATTTGTAAAAAATAACGAAAAAATTGTTATTATATAGTTAAAAATTTGTCAATTCATGAATTATAAAAAACTTATTTTTATAATAAATTCAAATACTTATTCTTAATAAGGAATGGTGAATAACAAATTCATATAAGAAGGCTTAATAATTATTAAAGATTAGGGGCTGTCCAACATAGAATTTAGAAGAAGTTGACAGAATATAAAAGAAGGTGTTCAATTATTTTCGCAAAAAATACAAAGGAACACCAGATG
>QOVW01000108.1 GCA_003339605.1 Spirobacillus cienkowskii
TTTCCACCGTTTCCACCGTTTCCACCGTTTCCACCGTTTTCGCCATTAACTCCGTTGCTGTAAAAAATATTGCTTGTTTCGTCATCAATATCGAAATAATTATAATTTAAAGCATCTGATGATAATGGATAAATACTTAATAAAAAAACAACAAATAATTTTTTGAAACTCATAAATAATATCCTTCTATAAGAAATTTTAAAATAAGCAATAAATAATCTTTAAATTTTAATTTATTGCATAATTTTTTTTAAATATAATAAAAATATTTGTAAAGTTAATAAAAAATCCATAACCAAAAAAAATATTAATAAATATTTTAATTATTCTGAGTATATATGTTTTTTCTAAATAATAAAAAATTTCAGGTAAGCTATTAAAGCGAGGTTACTTTTATTTTTTTCGTATCAAATTAAGAGAAAACTTAATGGAAGGTGTAAAATAAGTTAGTAATCGTAAGTTTTACCTTGAGTGCAATTTTGATTCTCGCTGATTTGTTACTCCAAATGACTTCTTAACATCCATGCGGTTTTTTCGTGGTCTTCAAGTCTTGCAGTTAAAAAATCTTCTGTCCCACAATCTCCTGTGTTACCAATTGCATCTAACCACTTTCTCAAGTTGCAAATCACTTTTTCGTGATCTTGCACAAGCATTTTCAGCATTTCGGGTGCAGACGGAATTTCTTTGACTTCTTTCAAACAGGTGAGTTCTTTTAATTGCATTGTAGTCCCAGGCACATATTCGCCTAGAGAACGAATGCGTTCTGCAATGTTGTCAAGACTTAGAAACAATTCATTGTATTGTTCATCAAATAATTTGTGCAAAGGTTGAAAATACATTCCTGTTACGTTCCAGTGAAAATTATGAGTTTTAAGATAAAGATAATAAGAATCTGCTAGATAATGAGATAAAATTTCAACAATTTTTGTACTATTTTCTTGTGATATTCCAATATTAACTTTCATTTTTCTTCCTTTCTTTGCAAGAACAATAATAAGTTAACATAAAAAATATATTAAAACTAGAAACGGCTTTAGAGAAATATTTTTAATTATTTTTTGTTACTTGCTTGGGCGGACATAATCTAAAAGTATTTTTTTGATATATTGTGGTTTTAATGCATGAATTTCTGGAACTGAACCCGCTAATGGTAGTGCATAGTTAAAAAATTCTTCTGTTACTCCATTTTCATCTTTGTTAATCATTGAACGGGGCATGAGTTTTGTCTTTTGTGCAACGAGTTTTAAGTCACACAAAGATGTTTCACATTTGTAGGTTTGTCCTGGCATGCGAACAAGAGTGACCATTTTATCGGTTTCGCCCTGCATTATATAATGAACACCCATTGAACCTACTAAAAATGCCGAATCTTGATCGGTTTGAGAGGCCATTCCTGCAATAGAACGTTGTAAATATCCTAATGTATCGGCTCGACATCTCAGCTTGCCAAAAGAAGAATTGTACACAAGATTCTTTTTAATTAAATGTGCGAGATAATCACCAAGCTTGCCAGAGCTCGATAGCAATGCGTTGCCAAATTCATCCACTTCGCCCGCAAATTTTTCTTCCCCAAGCTGATCGGCAATGCCTTCGGCAACAACAATTGTCGCACGACCAATGCGATTATACGTTTTTTGCACATCATTTAAGAATTTTTTTTCATTAAATTCAACTTCAGGAAGATAAATCAGGTGAGGGCCCACTTCGTCGTGATCTTCGATGTCAATGTGACCTTTTTTGGCTATGGCTGTGGCAGCGGCAATCCAGCCCGCATGACGCCCCATGACAACATTAATTTTTACACTATTAAAAAAACTGCGATTATCGAGATCATCGCCTGCGATAATGTGTGAAACAACTTTTGCAACACTGCCGTAGCCTGGGCAATGATCTGTGACCATGAGATCGTTATCGATGGTTTTGGGGAGATGCAATATGCGGATTGCATATTGCCGTCTGTTTGCTTCTTCGCGGATGAGTTGTGCAGCTTCGGCTGAATCATTGCCACCATTATAAAAAACAAATTTAATATTATGGGCGCTAAAAACTTCAAAAATGCGATCGAGATCGCTATTTCTCGGTTTGATTCGTGCAGAGCCAAGTGCAGCTCCTGGAGAATTTGCAATCAGCTTCCACGTGTTGCTCTCTTCGTGTGAGAGGTCAATCAGATTTTCATAAAGAACACCGTGTAAACCATGATAAGCGCCCAATACTTTAAGAATGACATTGGGATAATCACGGCTTGCATTCATAATTCCGGCAAGAGACTGATTGATAACGGCTGTAGGACCGCCTGATTGTATAACAAGGGCATTTCCTTGAAAGGGCATTCTTAAATTTCTCCAGAAAGTAAAGATAGCAAATGCATTTAATTGTAAATTTTACAATAAATGTAATAAGATATCAAGCAATCAAAACAATAGTTTTATAGCCAGATTCCTTCACTCCGTTCTGGTCCGGTAGAAAGATAAGCGCATTTTGTGTCAATGAAGTTTTCAATTTTTTGAACAAACTTGAGATAATCTTTATTGACTTTTTTGCCATCAGCAACGCTGTCCCATCCTTGCGCAAATTCGACTACTGGTTCGACATTGTCCCATGCGGTTTGCGTCATAGGATAACCCACCATTTCTTTTTGTGTGCGTTTGTCGCGATACGCGGTGATAATTCCAATGTGTTCAAGCCCCGATAACACGTCCGCTTTCATGACCGCGAGTCCTGTTAAACCATTTACCTTAGTGAGGTAGCGAAGCGCCACGAGATCAAGCCAACCGACAGAGCGTGGACGTCCAGTATTTGTACCAAACTCGTGTCCTCGGTTGCGCAATTCATCAGCAAAAGATCCAAATAGTTCTGCAGGGTAAGGGCCGTTTCCAACCCGGGTTGAATACGCTTTTATCACGCCAAGAATGGAGGTGATTTTCCATGGAGGAATGCCAAGTCCTCCTGCGCAGGATCCAGAAACAAGATTGCTTGAAGTCACAAAAGGATATGTTCCAAAACTGACATCGAGCATTGCTCCCTGAGCGCCTTCAAGCAATAAGCGACCACCTTGAGCCATACGATTGTTGGCAATCATCGCCAAGTCTTTCATGTAAGGTCTAAGCTGTTCGGCGGTTTCTAAAAATTCGTCTAAAAGTTTGCCATCAAGTCCCTCTGCAAGATGAGGTTGCGTTTTGAGCCAAGCTCTAAAGTTATCAGGATTTGCAATTTCTGCGATACGAGGTCCTTCTCTGTAGGCGCGGCTTGCGTAGGTAGGACCAATTCCTCTTCCTGTTGTTCCTATTTTGGTAGCGTTTTTAGAACGCTCTACTTCTCTTTTGAAATCAAGATTTTTATGGTAAGGAAGAATGACGCTTGCTCTGTAGTCAACATGCAGTCTTTCTGGTGAGATGTCGTAACCTTGTGCTTTTACTTTTTGTAATTCATCTCTCAGAACAAAAGGATCAACAACGACACCTGCACCAATACCGATTTCGCAATTTTCTCTTAGAATACCAGAGGGAAGAAGTTGAGTTACAATTTTTTCTCCATTGACCCAAATCGTATGACCAGCGTTGTTGCCTCCTTGAACACGGCAAACGAGATCTGCTTGTTCAGCAAGAACATCTACAAGTTTTCCTTTTCCTTCGTCTCCATATTGGACACCAAGGACGAGTGTTGCAGACCCATGTTGTAGTTTCATTCTTTTCTCCCAAATCTATGAAATTGCATCCCACTTATAAGAGGTGGTCTTTGCTTTTTAAAAATGAACAGAATTCTGTTCGCGCAACTCTCACATATTCAATTTTATTCTTCAAGATTTTCAGGTATGATTTGTGTAATAAAGATACATAGGAGAAGGTGTGTGCAGAACTCGTTGAATGATTTTAAGGCTGCTTTGTTTTCTGGAAATTTTCATCAAGCAGAAACTATTGGGTTATCCTATTTGCAGCAAAATGGTGATAAGGCAGAATGGTTAAATGAAATTGGGATATTATATCTTATGAAAGGTGATTTGCCCGAGGCCCTCCGGTTTTTTGATCGAGCTGTGAATGCTGATGCAAATTTTATCGAAGCACAGTTTAATGCAGCAATTATCTTAAGCGATTTAGGATTTTATGAAGAGGCATCTGGACGGTTCGCTGAGGCTTGTCAAAAAGAAGGAGCGTTGCTGGCGAAAAAGCATTTTGACATGGCGCTGTTTTATCTATCGGTAAGACAGATTGACGCAGCCGAGGAAGAGTTAAAAAAGGCAATCACTCAACATCAAGATATTGAGTATTTTATAGAACTTGCACGGCTTTATATCGATGTACAAAAATATGACGAATCTTTAAAGCAAATTGACCTTGCATTAGCAATAAATCCAGAAAATCTATTAGCGTTAAATTTCAAAAAACAGTGTTTACAATACCGCGAAAGTTATTTGGCAAATTTTCATACTTGTCATGAGCAGCAAATTAAGATAAATAACTAAATTTTTTTAAACTATATGATAAAAGAATATAGTTTAATTTTTGATTTATTTAAAATTTTGGAGAAAATATGAGGATCTTTTTTTATCTATCTTTTTTTATTGGTATTTTTAACTTTGCTTTTTCAAAAGAAATTTGTGTTAAAAATAAAGAAGGCATTTTTTGTGGAGATATAATTTCAAAAGATTCTAATAAATTAAAGCGAGAATGTATCACTTTTGAGGATAAGAAGATATGTGGCTTTGGTTGTGTAAAAAATACGTTTGGAGCTGATTGTAAACAAGACCCTGATGCAAAATGTATTCAAAATATACATGGAGTCATTTGTGGCCATAATTGTGAAGAGAATTTTTTAATTTCAGCCTGTGCCTCCAAATCATATTTTAATTGTGTCAGATTTGCTGATAAAGCAAAATGTGGACTAAATTGCAGAATGAAATTTGGAGATGTTTTTTGTGATGAAGAAGATGTTAATGCAAAGTATTTAAAATAAAAAGGAATTTTTTTGTGAGTATTCTTAAAATTTTATTTTTAAATTTTTTGTTCTTCTTTTTTTTACAACCCATATTTTCTGCACAAAATATGCATGGATTTGATAAACCTAATTTTAAAAATAAATTTGTTGTTGGCAAAAGTAAGTATTCTAATGGAGAAATACTTAATAATTGCTATGTATATGCTAAAAATGTGTTAATAGAACAGAACGATGTTGGCTTAAAAGGTGAAGCGAAAATTTTTATAAAAGAATATTCAAAATTAAATAATATCAGTCAATTGTGTAAAACAAACACTGGATTGATAAAGCATGTATTTCAATCAGAAGGGTATTATGATGGAAAAATTAATGATTTTTTGATTATTAAAGGTGCGGATAGTCACGGAGCGGCATATAAGTTTCAAATTTATAAAATTTTTAGTAAAGATGTGCGATTGATATTTGAACATATTCGCCATATTGATAAAGAGTTTCTATTTTTAAAAAAATCAAATCGTATTGTTTCTTTAAGGTATTGGGCAAAATTAAATAATGAAATTAATTGCTCATTATTTAATAACAATAGCTTTCATGAGTGCAAAAAAAAGTTACTTAAATTAAATAATATAAATAGCGAAACTGAATTAGATTTTAAAGAATGCCAAAGTTTATTTCATGATCGATCTGTAGATTCTAGCTTTTATAAGTTTGAAGAACGTGATATACA
The DNA here is from genome assembly GCA_003339605.1 of Spirobacillus cienkowskii. GTDB lineage: Bacteria > Bdellovibrionota_B > Oligoflexia > Silvanigrellales > Silvanigrellaceae > Silvanigrella > Silvanigrella cienkowskii. The sequence continues at coordinate 5,660 of QOVW01000108.1, forward strand.
GTTTTTTGTAAAAATGGAATTGCCTGATATTCAAAATCCAAAAAATTTTAAAATTATAGATCTAAAATTAAAATGCGAAATAGCTCCGTAAAAATTATTAGTTAAAATACAAAGTTTTTTTCGTCGTAGGGTCTAACCTTAAAAATAACTTGAAAAAAGTCTTTTGTGCGAGCAAAAAATTCTCGAACTGAATAATACCACTTATCTTTACTATTTCCAGCGTTTACACCATCAGCGTCAATTCCTACTTTTCGGGCGATCCATACTGCACGTGTCAAATGAAAATCTTGCGAAATAATATACGCGCTTTTAGCATTAAAAACTTCTTTGGCTCTTAAAATCGTTGCATAAGTGTTGTATCCTTTTTCATCTGTTAGCAAGATATCTTCGGGTACTTCATTTTTTAAGGCAAATTTGTTCATTGCAGCTGTTTCGCTATAGTAGCTGTCTGTGCCATCACCACTCATTAAAATGTGTTGGACTAATTTTCTATTATAAAGTTCAATTGCTGTTTCCATTCTGGCTTTCAATACGCCAGATAGAGCATCGCCGTGCACACTGGCGCCAAGCACAATTGCGTAGTCTTTGGGGGGCTGCTGAAAAGGATCTGTGCGGGAGTTTAAGTACATAATCACGTTTGTAATTAAAAATACTGTGAATAATAGAAAAATTGCAATAGAAATCAAAGTAAAAGAAAATTTTATAATATTAATAATAAGTTGGACGGATTTTAATAACAAACTCACTCCTCTCATTTTAAAAATGATAAAATCACTTCTTCCTATTATTTGTCCAAAATTTGCAGTCAAGTGTCAAATTGCTGAATCTTCTATAAAAAATAAAAATTAACATATAATGGAATAAAATAGGGAGTAAGGGGTGGAAAAAAAAAGAATTTTAAAAAGCATTATTTTACTAAACATAATGTTTTTTATATTTGGGAGTTCTTTTTCTTTAGAAAATCCTGGAGCAATTTCTCCTCCAACCCAAAATGATACGTTTCTATTACCACCAGTAAGAAGAATTGGCATCGATCTTTTAGATACAAATTTAGATAAATTTAGAGTTTTTATGCGAAAGCAAGATAGGCTTTTGTATGGTGTTCCTGCATTTCCATTTAATGAACGCGATATTCAAAATATGATGGCTGAAATGATTTCGGAGGAAGTTAAAAACTCTGGAAGATTTTGGGATATCTCACTCACTGAGTTTACTAAATTGTTGCCTCTAAACTCTAGCGAAAATTCTAAAATGAATTCTCAAAAAATTGAGAATTTAAAACGTCGACTAGAAGGTGATTATAATATTGATGCTTGGCTTAATGCCTCATTATATTTTGCTCCCGATCAAACCTTAGTGCGTCTTGTACTTAAAGGGGTTGGAGTTAAAGGAACTGTATGGGCACGAGAAGATGTTTTGTTAGATGCACAAGCCAATTCACAAAAAATCCAAAATGCATTTGCTCAGGCGTTGGTAAGAATTATAAATACGATTGGACATGATGGAAAAATTACTTATATTCGAGAAAATTTATTAACATTAGACTTTGGTTTAGAAAGAGGTATTATTCGCGGCAATACTTTATTTGCAGGTTATGTTACTTTATCAAGTTTTCATCCTCAATCAGGAGAGTTTTTACGGGCGCAAAGAATTCCTATTCATCAGCTTAAAGTTTTAGAATCCAGACAGGGGAGTTCATTGTGTCAAATTGTCGCATCCGATAGGATGTCGCATGAACAGGCGATGAAGATTGTTGGAACAAATGATGTCAAAATGCTTGCCTGGCGTCCTTCAAACACTGTTTATCGTGAAGGATGGCGAGAAGCCTATAACCCAGAAATCGCACCCATTTTGGGGGTTGCTGAAGAAGGATTTGGAACCCCACTTACAAAGCAAGATTCTTCAAAAGAGACTTTGCGATCAGTTATACCTCCTTTGGTGTTTGAACACGAAGGAAAAGTTGCTAATTCTGATCCTAAAATTTTAATAGAAAAGCAAAAAACTTCACAAGCAGCTGTTCCAAAACAAGAAGAAAAGATTGAGGAGAACCTAACGGTTTTGAGTTCGGCGTGGAATAAAAAAAATGCTGTGATTAATAAACCAGAAACCTGGATTGCTGAGACAATATTGGTTGGTACGGGTTTAACGTTTGGAACCAGTTATTCTGAAAAATCTGGATTTTCAACAACACTGTTAAACAAAGTTAGTATATTTTCTTATGTTGATATTGATACACAAATTAAATTTAAAGTTATTCCATATTTTCAATATTCATACTTTGATAGCTACGTGATCAATGGCAGTTCTTATTATTTAGGAGCAATATTATTTGATACAATTTATAGTGCATCGCCAAGAAATTCTTTATCAATTGGTGCAGGTGTAGAATGGACAAATGGTACTATTGAATATGGTTGCAATTGTATTCCAAATGTCAATGCAACGCATGGTAGTGTAACGTTAAATAGCATGTGGGAAGATGAAGTCTCGAATTTTGGATTATATAATGTTATTGCTGGTTTTTCTTTATTTGATTTTGTCCAAGGTAGTGTTTTTTGGAATTTTAAAACAAATATTCGACCAGATAAAATGTTACCAAAAGAGTTGGTGTTTGATTTTAGTTTGAAGCGATTTAAAGATAATTGGTTTGAGGTCAGTTTGGGAGTTTCTTGGGACTTTAATGCAGAATATAAATATTTAAAACCAATTTTAGGGCGTGTCCTCAATCTGAATTAGGCTCCTCATTCATTTTATAATTCAGTTACTTTATGTCATCTTCTCCTTACTGTAAAGGCGGGAGGGTTTATAG
>QOVW01000031.1 GCA_003339605.1 Spirobacillus cienkowskii
CTCATCTGGTGTTCCTTTGTATTTTTTGCGAAAATAATTGAACACCTTCTTTTATATTCTGTCAACTTCTTCTAAATTCTATGTTGGACAGCCCCTAATGAGATAGATAAAATTGTAAGAAAATATATCTTTAAAAACTGTTATTAATTAAATTAGCTTGGTTTAAGAATGACGACTTTAGCTCTTCGTTTAACAACCCATGCGGATTTTTCTTTGCTGAAAAAAGATATTGCTGGTAAGGTTTCTGCAATAACGAGAGATTTTATTTTATCATTTTCTTCAAACATCCCTAATTTTTGAGCATGTTTTATTAAATTGTGAAAACTTTCGGGGGAGCAATGTTCAGTGACTTCTGCTGTTTGTAAATCAGGAGCATAAGGTTTCCAAATACTATCTTCAATTTTGAGATTGTATTTTTCAATTTTAAAATTAACTTGAGCTGTTTGATGATTAACAATTTGTAAGTTTTTTTGTAATTTAGAAAGATGACTATCAGCTTCTGAGTTTAAATTTTTATCTTCTAAAAATATTTGAAGCACCAAACGAATTTGTTTTGTTAAAAGATTAGTTGTTAAAAAATTACGCATAAATTCTGCAATTTCAATTGTGCCAGAATTTTCAATTGTATCAGATTGATGTGATACTAAATTAGCTTTTGCTTGAATAAGATCTTGAGATGCATTTTGAATAAAAAAAGAAGATCTATCAAAAGAGTCCATAATTTTTTGGTGAAGTTCTTCTTGTCGACAAGGAAGATCGTCAATAATTTTTAAACGGTCAGCAATAGATTGAATAAAATTTTGCTGAAAACTTAAGCTTTCTGCTAACTGTTCTGAAAGTGATTTGATCGATTCCATATTTCTTTGATTCATTAAAATAAGTTCTTGATTTTCTGCTCTAAGATCTTGAATAATTTTTTGATATTCTGAACCAAATATTTTAGAAAATATAGATAATTTTTGTGGAGTGTTAAAGTTTTTTGCAGCAGGAATTGGTTTTATCGCGGATTTTTGCATTGACTTCATGTTCATAACGTTTCTCCCTCTTTACGCATGCAAAACCATCGTATACTTTATCAAAGCAATTCGTCAAAAATAAATTAATTTGCTTTTTATGATAGTTTTATAGAGTTAAATACTTGTTACCTTTTAAAGAGTTGCAATGCATTCGATCTCTACCATAACATCAAGAGGTAATTTAGCAACTTGAACTGTTGAGCGCGCAGGTGCATGTCTTTTAAAAATTCGCTCGTAAACACCATTCATTTTTTGAAAGTCATCCATATTTTTAAGAAAAACTGTTGTTTTTACTACTTTATTTAATCCTGATCCGGAATTTTCGAGAATAGCGTTCATATTTTTAAGAACTTGTTCGGTTTGTGCTTCTATAGTTGTCGCTTCTACAAGCATAGTTTTAGGATTTAAAGGAATTGAGCCAGAACAATAAATCATATTGCCTAATATGATAGCTTGTGAATAAGGACCAATGGCTTTAGGCGCGTTTTCAGTTGCAATAATTTTCATAATTTATCCCTTATATTGTAAACAATAGTGCGTTAACTTATTCTATCTAACAAATTGGGCTTTTTGAATTATTGATGATGTACTCCTACCAGGTAATAGAGTAATATGTTCAACACTACCTCCCCAAGATAAAACTTCTTTGGCGCCTATTGTATTTTCAAGTGAATAATCTGCACCTTTAACTAAGATATCAGGCTTTATAGAACGTATCGTTTCGATTGGTGTGTCTTCTTCAAAAATAATAATGTAATCAACGCAAGCAAGTGACGCAAGAATACTTGCTCTATCGAAAGAGGGTTGAACGGGTCTATGCGGACCTTTCAAGCGGGATACGCTCTGATCAGAGTTGAGTCCAACTATAAGTAAGTCGCCAAGCGCTCTTGCTTTTTGTAAGTATTCCACATGCCCTGCATGCAAAATGTCAAAACAACCGTTAGTAAATACAGATCGTTTGTTTTGTAGTTTCAGATCTCCAGAAATTTGAATTAACGTTTTTAGATTAATTGTTTTTTCTGGATGAATCGCTTCACTTTTCATTTTGTACGCAGCTAAAAATTCAGAAGGAGATAACGTTGAAGTACCTGGCTTACCGCAAGCAATTCCTGCCGCAATATTGCCAAGTTCAGTTGCGCGCATTAATGAAAAACCTGCCGCTAAACTCATTGCAATAAAAGCAACTAAGGTATCTCCTGCACCAGAAACATCAGCGACTTTTAGTGCATGAGTTTTGATTTTTAGAGTTTCTTGTATTTGTTTGCCTTTGCTAATTAAACCATGTTCAGAAAGACTCATCACAAGGTTATCGCAGCCACTTGCTTCAAGGTAGCAATCTGCAATACATTCTACTTCATGTTCAAAGGATGTTGGAATAAAACCAGGTTTAATCACTTTTACAACGGATCGGCCTTCGTTAAGGTTTGGTTTAATCACAGTTGATCCAACATAACGAAATACATCTTCGCTTTTTGGATCGGTGACGACAGGTACATTATACTCTTTACTGAGTTGAATGAGCCTTTTAATAAGTGTTTTGGTTAAAAAACCTTTTCCATAATCAGAAATAATCAAACAACGATTACCGCCGCTATCTAAAAATCTTTCGTACAGTTCTAAAACTCTATCTTCTTCTTCTAATGAGATATGACTACAGCATTCTTTATCAATACGGACAATTTGTTGCGAACCAACAGTATTGGAGCTACCAGAAACAATACGCATTTTTGTAGTTGTCGGAACAGAATTAGAAATAATTAATGAGCTTGTTTCTATGCCGTAATCTTCTAAAATACCTTTAAGCACATTCGCTTCTGCATCGTTTCCAATACGTGAGCAAAGAAATGCTGCTCCACCCATTGCAGCAATATTGGCAGCAACATTGCCTGCGCCTCCAGGTACTGTTTTGCGATTATTTTCTAAAACCACTGGTACAGGGGCTTCTGGAGAAATACGAGTGACTTTGCCTTCAATATATGTATCTAGAATTGTGTCTCCCGCAATAAAAATACGGGTGTTTTTTAAAGAAAAAATATCACTTGGTGTAGAGGTTATATCCTGTTTGACCATGAACTGAATTCTCCATAAAAAAGAAAAGAATACGTGTTGAATCGTATACTTTTAATTGAATTATCAGTTTGCTTCCTGAAACTCAAGAAGAATAGCTAAATGGTTTGAATCTCTAGGTGTTTCAAAGGAATATTGTGTATTTTGCTGATTTATTAACCAAAAAAGAACTTTTTCAATAGAGATCAATTGCAATTGACTATAAAAAGCCTTTTGAACACTGTTATCAAGATACGCGTATGATTTGCCAGTTGGTGTTAATCCTAAAAATTTATAACTAATTATTTTGTCATTTTCTTTTATCAAAGTGAAATTTGCATAATATTTTTTTGGAAATAAATTTTGTGATAACAATTTTTTTGGAACTTTAATTATTCCAAAAGGATTAACGTTATTTTGGGAAAAATTATTTTCTATTCCAAAATTTTGATTTAAATTATTTACAGATTCTTCTTGAATTTTTTTGTTATTTGTAAAACTCTCAATAGTGTTGTTTTCTATTTTTGAATTTCTAAAATTTTTTGGAGATAAATTTTTAGAAATATTAAATTTTTTGTTGTTATCATGAATGACTTGTTTTTTTTGATCATAGTGATCAACTAAGAATAATAATTGCATATTTTCATGTATTTTAAAAGTTACTGAATTTAGTTTATTATTATTGAATTTATTAAAATAAATTATTAAAGCAAAAACTGCACAATGAATAAGCAAAGAAGTCATTATCCTTTGAAGCAAAATCAAAATTATTGTCTCCAATGTGTTTAAAAACTAGATTCGTGCTACTCTTTCTTATAAACAATTATACCTAATGGCATAACTGGTACTTAAGCCAGAAGTCAGCTTATGGGGAATTTTATGTCAAAACAACTTAAGATTATAATTTTTTGCTTTTTAGGTTTAAGTTTTACTTTATTTTCAGTATTTTTTATATTTATAAATAAAAATACCTTAAAAATAAATACAAAATTATCAGAAGTGGGAAGCGCTAATGCTTCGCAAGACACAAAAAATTTCCCAATTCCCGAAGTTGTGTCTTCCATGCTTAAAAATAAAGCATGGTATGTTGCAACAATAGGTAATATTCCAATTGGTCTTATTTCAGTAGGAGTCGAAGATTTAAATTCAGGATTTCCATCTAACTATACCGCACAATTTGTGAGTCGAATTGGCTCATCTCCTTTGTTGTCAAATTTACGAGGAGATTTGGCTTATGAAGAAAACGGAAGTTTAAAACTGCAACAGTATCTTTTGTCGCAAACAGAAAATGGTGCATTTAAAGAAATTCAAAATATTTGGAAACAGGATAAAGATAGTAACCTTTCGTTAATTAAAGATATGGGAGCTAGTCTACAAGGTATCATTCCTGCAAGTTTTTTACGTTCTAGTTCTAAATCAAAAATTATTTTTGATGATAATATTGGATTATTTTATTATATTAAGTCAGAAAAAAGATCTAAAATCAATAAAGTCTTTATTCCATTTGTTGGTTCTATTGTCAATGTCGAAGATATTAGTGCAAAGTATGATGATGACGGATTTCTTAATGCAGGTAAAATTGTATTTGATGGTGGAGGAGAACTAAATTTTTCTAGAATTGAAAAAAGTAAATTTGCTGATTTAAGTAAAAGCATTTCAGAAACTTTATTAGATTTTGGTTGGTTTTCATCTTTAAGTTCTATTAAAATAGAGTTTGATACATTAAAAAAATCTTTAGATAACTGTGCTTCTCGAACTGCGTCATTAAGTAAAAAAATGTTGCAGTATTTGCCACAAAGTTCTTATTTATCATATAGACGAGTCATTAATATGTCTCACTTTTGTTCAAATTTAAGTAGAGACTTATCTAATAAAGATCTTGATTCCTATGATCAAAAACTAGTTCATGTTGCAAGTGCAGTTAAAACTTTATTAAAAGAAAATACGCAAGAATTACCTTATTTTTTAGCTTATTCCCCAGATACGATACTTTTTTACAATGATACAATATCATTTTTATGGCCACGTATTACAGCATTGTTAGCACAAACTGCATTATACGAACTAGAAAATAATTTTGAATTAGATAAGAATAGAAAATCATTAGTAGGAATTCAATTAAATATTGCTAATTTACAATCAAGAGCAGTTGTAAGAGCACAAATTAAGCTTATTGATTCTTCGCTTAATTTTATAATTGATGGTTCACGTAGCGCAAATATGAATCCAAGTAGCATAACTGCTATACCAAAATTGCTTGATAAAGCCTTGCCAAGTATTTACTTAAATGGGCAATTTTTTGCTAAATCACTTGATTTAAATATTGATCATTTATGCAAGCTCAATTCTGGTAAAATTGGAATTGATTTGGGTGATGCTCCTCAATTAGCAATAAATACTAATTCTATTAGAGGTGTTTGGGATATTCAAACAAGAATAGAAATAGTACGACAGTTTGCAATAAAATCGACCATTTCAAAAAGTTGTGAAAATATATATTTTAAAATACCTTCTAGTATAGAAAAAGCAATCTCTAAAGAACTTGAGCAATTTAAAAGCGAGGTTCTTGGTACGGAAAATGAGTTATTATTGTCTAATAATATTCAGAAAAAATTATGGATTATTCCTGGAAAATATAGAATCATTGTTAATTCTGTTGTAACAGGAGCCGTGTTATCTGTTCAAGAGTTTAATGTCTCAAGCGGAATGAATACAAGTGTTGTTGCAAAAATAAACTAACAACTCACAATTTTTAATTATAAATGTGAGTTGATTGAATTTCAGTGGGATGTTTTTTTAAAGTAATAGAATCTTGTGCTGGAGTGGTGAGTAGTTGAGAAATTTTTAAAATTTTTTCACCTAGTGCAAAATAAAGCTGCTCATTTATTAGTTTAAGTTTTGTATCATTTAAAATAGTTGTCATTTCTCGTAATTGATTTTTTAACTGTTGAGTATTTGTAGAATTAGTAACTTTACAGCTTTTATGGCAAAAGTATTTTTTCATGTGCACTCCCTCGCGTTATGAACTTGTGGTTGGTGTGCACTCGTGATATCTTCCGACTACCAGATGGAAGGGTGTGCACGAGTGCGCACTCTTTTTTAGTAAAGCAACCTCTTCTTGAAAAAATCAAGTTTTATGGTATGTTGCATGTTATGCTTATAAAGCATAACAGGGTTGAGATCAACATGATGGAGTTGAAATCTTTATGGCAACGTTTGATGGAGTTAACAACACACAGCATTTGCGAGATCAAATTTTAAATTTGATTAAACAAAAGTCCCAACGGGATCGTGTTGATTTTTCATTAAATGCTTTAGCCGAAGCTATTAATATTTCTTCTTCGGTTTTTTATCGCTTACTTAGTCAAAATGAATCTAAAAAAACCAAATTTATTTCTGAAAAAATATTAAAAAAAATTGCAGATTACTTTCAAAAAGATGGATTTAGCATCACGTTAGACGAAATCACGGGATGTAAAAAAGTAAACATTGAAGACATTCAATTAATTGCCAAAAAAAATATATCAGGTATTTCTGTTTTTAATCCATTAAATTCTTCTGAAAAACTTTTTGAGGTGGTAACAGATATCGATATTCGTTTTGCCAATAATCACATTATCGCATTTCTTTTTTCTGATTTTATAGCACCTGTGTTTCCAAAAGGTTCTTTGTGGTTTGTAAACACCGATAAATTCCCGGAGAGTGATACAATTTGCGCAATTAACTGTGAGAAAACAATTCATATAACTAGGTATTTAAAAACAGACAATAATGTAATATTTGGCAGTTTGGATAGAAATGATGTTGCTATAATGAAGTTTAATCATCCTTTTAAAATATTAGGCGAAATTATTAAAGTAAAGTTACCTGATGTATAAAGATTTTTTAATTAACTTAAATAGTATGTAGTTTTTGATCTTTTTCTGGTTTGTGATGTTTATAAAACTCATTTTCATTAGTTGCATAAGTCGTATCTAAACTAAAAATATTGTATTTTGTTTTTCTGTCATAGATATCCATTTTTTCATAGTTTTTTAAATATTTAACAAGTCTAACAGAAAATGGAGTTCCAAAGATTTCAATAAATACTTTAATTCCCCACATCGTAAGAATCATTTTTATCATATTATTGATACTTAAAATTCCCCAAAATGCAATTAAAATAAAAAAGATACTATCAATTAATGTTGCAAATATAGTAGAACAAATAAAACGAATTGCAATAAATTCTTTAAGTTTTATTTTCATTTTTGACATTATAATTGAGTTTAAAGGTTCTGCAATTAGATAACTTAGGCCAGAAGCAATAACAATTTTAGTGCTTTTTTGTATAATAGAATCAAAAGCCGAATTGTCTGCATAGCTGGGAGAGGGGAGTAAAGTTATCAATTGGCCTAAAATAATTCCTAAAAAATTTAACCCAAAACCACACCAAATTGCTCTTCGAGCATGTTTAAATCCGTATACTTCTGTAATTATATTTGAAATCAAAAATGTTAATGGAAAAATAAAATTACCCGCAACAGTTTCTAACCCTAAGAATGGAATGCGAATTAATCGGGGATCAAACCAATTCGCGTATATCATTGCAACTGTATAAAAAAGAATAAAAAAGCTCAGCATCTTAGGATTATGGATTTTATTGTCCATAATTTCTGGGTTATAATTCATTAGTTTACTTGCTTCTCCATTATTTTAATCTCATTGATGTTTGCATCATTGATTAAAGGTTGTTGTGGAGATAATAGAACTTCCATATTTACTTGCTTATTTTGATTATTGTTGATTTTAAATACAGTTAATTGTTTTAATGTTTTATGGCTTAATAGTTTTGCTATAAATTTATTTTCTAAGCTTTTATCTTCAATTTTTTCATCAATAAGAACTTCGCAAATTGAAGCATATTTTGTGTAATCCGTTATGATTCTTGCGTAACCGCATACTAAAGTGATTCCTTTTAGTGGACAATATGCTATGAACTTAGGCGTTCATATAGAAGGGTTGTCCAATGGTAAAGAAGAAATCAGTTAAAAGTCAA
>QOVW01000032.1 GCA_003339605.1 Spirobacillus cienkowskii
ATATGTGCTTTTTATCTTCTATGCTAAATTCTTTGGTTTGAATTAATAGCTTATTTTCATTTTGAAAATGAATTTTATCTTTTTCGTGTGTGTATAAACAAACTTCACCTTCTTTTAAGTTTAGAATGCGATAGTTTTTATTTTCAGTCGCAATAATAAATCCTCTATCTCGTTCCCCACCAAGAAATAAACACAATGCCTCGCTATTAGAGGGTGGATTACAGGTAAAACCATACTCTTGCCATCTCTCTACCTTTTCGCGTACTTCACCATCTTGAAGTTCTGTTTGTATTGTTTGGGTTTTATTCTTATCGGTTACAATTTTAATTACACACTGAGAAAACATTAAATTGATTTTATTGACAATGGGGTTTACCAACATTTCAATTAGGTACCTAGACATGGCTCTCCTCTACAAAAAATTTTTGCTAACAAAATATTCTAAAAAATTTAGGATTAACACAATGATATAACTAAACTAAACAATCATTATTTAGCTATAAAGAGAAATATAAACAATAAAAAAATTCTGTGTCCTAAAATTTGCAATTATAATTTAAAAAATATGATTTAATTTTTAAAAACTATTTAATAAAAGATTACCAATAAAAATTTTTTTAAATTTTTACAGAAAAACTCCAAGACTTCTGTTTTGTAAATATTCGTGTACAAAATATTTTTTTATATTAGATTAATTTTTACTGTGTGTGTTGATAATTGACAAAAACTATTTGTTTGGTTATCTGTTTGTTGAATTTTTTAGAAATGGATAAAACCATAAGTAAAAAATTTATAATTTTTTCAACCCTTTTTGCTTTCATGAGGTTAGCAATTTATAAAAAAGGTTATTTATGGTTTTTTACGTAAAAAATATTACAAGGATTGAAATATGAATTTACATGACTTACTCATTGAAGCTATTCAAAGAGACATTCCAAAAGATTTCATAATTAAAATTATTCTCCTCAACAAGGCTGTTGTTGCAGAACTCAATGCTAAAATTCGTCATCAGCAAGAAGCCATTCTTATTCAAATTAGAGCAAGCTACAAATATGCTAAAATTGGAATGGAAAATTTTGACAAAGATGAAGAGCTACTTAGTATATGTGAAATGCAAACCACAAATTTGAGTTTGCTTTCAGACACAGCAGAATACACTCTGAAGGAGCTGTCAGAAATTTTTAATGTGCATTACAAAACATGTTCTAAAATTCTAGCTAACAAAAAGGTGCCTCATTTACGGCGTTTAGAAAAAGGGAAAATTTACTTAGGAAAAACTGTAAAAGAATATTTGGCAATTAAATCAAAATATGATGCAAAATAAAACACATTAATTAAATTTCTATCAATATTTCATAACTTAAATTGTGCTAGTGTATTATTTAATAATATTAATAAATTCATTTTTTACTTGAAATAAACTTTAAAATCAAATACTTATTTTATCACTAAAAGCTAAGAAAGATTTTGTTCTTTTTGTATTATATTTTGCTATAAAATTACTAAAGTCACAAATTAATATAGGAATTCAAAATGAAAACAAAATTACCTTTAGTCATGATGCTTGGAATCCCTTTTTTATATTTATTTGTTGCCTGTCATAAAAATCAAGATTATCCAAAAAATTTTACATTATCTGAAAGCTCTTCTTTACTAAGCCCTGGTGATTCAGTTGAAGTATATGGAAAATATAAAAACTGCTCTAACAAAAACTCATCAGAAACTTGGGAAATTTCTACTAAACAAGATAATATTTATTTATCTATAAATAAAAATGAACCAAATTGTAAATTAATAATTACCAATTTTAATATTATAAAAAATGACACTAATAAAAACTATATTTCAGAAAATACGAATGGTGTAGAGGTTCAAGAAAATTTTCAATCTGATGCAGCAATATTTAAACACAACGATGAAATATTGCATGGATTTTTTAAAATTGACTCAAAAAAATATTCAGACAAAATAATTCTACATGCATATTTTGCAGAAAATTCTACATTTATATTAAATAAAAACAATGATAATAGCACCCAAAACAGCGCTTCAACACCTTTAGATTCATCCACCTCAACTCCCACAGAACCTTCATCCTTATCACCTATAAGTCCCGAAACAGCTGCGCAATCAATTTTATTTGATTTAAATGATTATCAATGTAAAAACAGATCTATTACTGAAATCAAATTACAAAATGACACAAATTTTAATTATTATTTAGTAATGGATAGTTATTTAAATACAGAAATTAAAAAATTAGAAAATAAAATATTATCTTTATCTGAAGCTGAAAATGAAATAAAGTTCTTTTTTACAAATGTCCCAATAAAAAATAATTCTAAAAAAGACGAAACAAATACAGAAGCTAATATGCTTTTATATTGTAAATTTAGATATTATTTGCATTTAGTTAATCAATTTTTAGACACATACAAAAATAGAATTATTTACCTTATTCCACAAAAAGATAGTTTTACAATAGGAAAAATTCCACGTAACAAATTTGGAAAAAAAACTTCTGGTGGTGCAACAGAAAACCTACAAGAACTTAGTGATTTTTATATTGATCATGAAAATCTTGGGTTACTAAAAAACACTTCAAATTTTAAATTTATAAATAAAAATACCAATGCGGTCATCTGCCAAGATTTAAACCTGGAAACAGATGGAAATAAAGTAATAGCTACAAAATTTCCAAATGCAGTACAAACTGCAACTCCATGTACGTTTGAAGTGCATAATACCTTAAATAATAATATCGAAACAGAATTGACAGTATTATTAAATCATACATATCGTTATTGGTGCCAAGCAGATCCTAATCTTCAAGCCCAACAAACAGCAATGGCTATTGGATTATGCGATAAAAGTGATAAAGAAATTAAAAATGTATTTGAACTCAATTTACAAAAAAAAGAAATTAAAGATTTGAGTCCAATTTCTGGTTTTTATTATTTAATTAGTTTAAATTTACAAGAAAATAATATAACAGAAATTCCTCCCCATATTTTTGATAATCTATCTCTATTACTTGATTTAGATATCAATCAAAATCAAATTGAGAAAATTCCAGAAAATATTTTTTACAATTCTTTAGCATTAAGAATTTTAGAAATTGATTTAAGTAAAACAAATATTGTGTCTAATAAATTATTTTCTAAACAAAAAATTTTAAGTAGTCTTTCATTATCCTATAATAATGATCAAAAAATTCCAGAAAACATATTTAATTTAAATAATTTTCTTGCCTACATAGATATATATGTTAATAATTACAATCAAATTTCTGAATATATGTTTGATAATTTAAGCGAAATTAATCATATTTATCTTAGAGATAAAGAAACGTCTGACTATAAAGTTCCTGAAAGAATTTTAAACCGTTTAACTCAATTTAAAAAACTACAAGGAACTCATCATTTTTTTTCAAAACCAAAGCCCAAAGAGGATTAAAATTTTTCTATTTTAAATAGCTTATCTTTACTCGATAACTTAAGAATAAAATATTTATCACTTAATTAATAAAAATTTTATCCCTCTTGACTTTTAATGAATAACATTATAATTGAATGTAGCATCCTAGTTTTCTACTCCTGGAGAAGTGTCTTGAATTAATTCTTTCCTAATAAAAATCTTCTTACTATTTAAACAAAAAATCATGTTATTTAAAATTTTATATTAATAAAAAAAGGTTTACATTTAATGGTATTAACCGAGAAAAAAAATAATCACATAAAGCATCAAGGAATTATAATTTCTGACTTAAGTTTTAGCTGGCCTGATGGGACACAAGTATTTCATAAACTTAACACGCAATTTGGTAACAATAAAATTGCTCTTATTGGACAAAATGGAGCTGGAAAATCTACATTATTACGTTTAATTGTAGGAGAAATAAAGTTAAGCTCAGGCTCAATTCAAAGGTCTGGTAAAATTGGTTACTTACCGCAAAATTTATTAAATTTTCACTCAACATCTATAATGCAATTATTTGGAGTAGAAAAAGAAATTGCAGCACTAAAAGACATTTCGCAAGGTAATTGCAGCCAGGAATTATTTAATATTCTAGATAATAAATGGGATATTGAAGATCGTATTTTTGCTTTTCTTGCTAAAAGAAATCTTTCTCATATTAATCTTTCTCGCACAATCAAAAGTTTAAGCGGAGGAGAAGCGTTACGCATCTATGTCGCTGCTTTAGAATTTAAAGGTGCCGAATTCTTAGTTCTCGACGAACCGACAAATAATCTTGACACCAACGCATTACAAGATGTTATTGAAATGCTTTTAGCTTGGAAAAAGGGAGCATTAATCGTAAGTCACGATCCTGTATTATTAAATATTGTCGATCAATGCGCAGAATTATTTTTAGGAAAAATTCGGATTTATGGAGGTAATTTTGCCTTATATCAAGAACAACGCCAACTAGAAAATAGCGCTGCAAATAGAACCTACCAAGATGCAGAAAAAGAACTGCAAATTAGAAAACAGCAAGAAACACGTGCTCACGAAATTTCTGCTCGTCGCAGCAGTAATGCCAAAAAAAATCAAAGCTCATTAGGACTCCCAAAAGTTGCCATTAATTTTTTTAAAAACAATTCAGAAAAATCTGCTGGAAAAAGCAATGAACTACACCAACAAAAAGTAGACGAAGCTCAAGATCGTTTGCACGAAGCAAAACAAAATTTAAGAAACGAAGAAAGAATTGTTATTGATCTACCAGACACCCTAGTTCACGATCATAAAAAAATACTCAACATAAAATCAGTTACTTTTTCTTACTCGGCAGAAAGTAAACTCTTTCATCAAAAAGAAATTAATTTTTCTGTATTTGGACCAGAAAGAATTGCAATACAAGGCACAAACGGTTCTGGTAAATCCACATTGCTTGCATTAATAGCTGGCGAAATTCAACCACAAAGCGGTATTATAGAACGCGGCACAGAACATATTGGCTATGTCGATCAGCGATTAATGGGAGTGAATCCAGATTTAAGCGTATACGACAATGTTGCAACAAAAGCGCCAAATCTAAGCGAATCAGAAATTAGAATTAAACTTGGTCGATTTCTTTTTCGCAATCAACGTGCTTTTTTACCTGTACATGCCCTGAGCGGCGGCGAAAAATTTCGCGCCCTTCTTGCAACAATTTTAAATACACAGCCCGCACCGCAGCTTTTGTTACTCGACGAACCTACAAATAATCTCGATTTAACAAGCATAAAACAATTAGAAGATGCCATTTGTGCTTTTCGCGGATCGTTAATTGTTGTTAGTCATAATTCTGCATTTTTAGAAAATATTGGCATCACACGTTACATAAAAATTGACGAATTTAAATAAAAAATATGCGTAAAAACCATTTTGATTTCTATATTCTGCACGATTTCATTTGAGAACTCCAAATGCCCGTGTTTTTTTATGTCCATATTGGGTTTCATCTTGATAACAAAAAGAAAATTTTTTACTAGAATTTTTATTTTTATCTTCTTTAATAATTTTATAAAAGTTTTATTTCCATTATTGCATTATTTTAATTTAATTTTTTATATACACTGGTCTTGGTTTTTCTTTTTTGAGTTCTATTTTTTAGATGTTTTATTAATTTAAACAATTGTAAGGTACTTATCAATTTTTTATAAAACCAAAACACAATGAAGATGAGGAATAATAAAGATTATTGTTTATTTAAAATTTAAAATAATGACACCATCAATTATCGAAAATTTTACAACTAAATAGTTAATCTCGGAATTTTTTCGATCCTATAAGAAAAATCAGAACAATCTATTAAAATTTTTCGCCCTTCTTCACCACCACCTTCTGAATAAATTACATTTAAATTATTTTTTTTTGCTTCTTTAATTGCAGTTGCAAAATTGTGAGTTCCAACTAGATGAGAAGTGTCTACGATTCCAGGACTTGTCATATTTCCTCCTCCAGCAATAACAACAGAAACTCCCCCAATATCATTGGGTTTAATTTTCATTAAAACAATCAGAGAATGAATTGCCTGATCAACAAATCTTCCATCAATTTCAAAATTAGGTGTTGGATTTTCAGGCAAAAGGCAATGAGCAAGACCACATATTCCTTTGCCTTTCCAAATAAATCCAATACCGACACAAGATCCCAAAATTGCTTTTAAAAGCTCGCCATTTTTAGCAATTTTCACTTGACCAATTTGAACATTCAAAATCTTTTGCATGTTAACTTTCTTTTATATGTTTTTTATAAATAAGAGGTTCTACAGACGCAAAATTGGTATTTATGTGCGCCAGAGTTTCTGATTCACCAATTATCATAATACCATCTTCAGCTATTTTAGGTTCAAGTAAAAAAATAACTTTTTCCTGATCAGTTGCTTTAAAATAAATGAGAACATTTCGAATTAAAATGAGGTCAAATTTTTCACTCATAGCAGCTGGATGAAATAGATTATGTGGCATAAATTTTAAACGATTTTTAATTTCAGAAATAACCTCATAACTACCGGTTTCTGATTTTTGTATATATTTTTGAAAAAGATTTGGTCGTAATTTTTTTATTGACTCAACAGAACGATCCGAGTACTGCCCTTTTTGACACAAGTTAAGCATCTCATTAGAAATATCTGTTCCAATTATTTCATAATGAAAAGAAGGGCATTTTTCTTTAAATTCTTGACAAAAAATACCCAAAGTATGAGCCTCTTCTCCCGACGATGCTGCAGCAGACCATGCTTTAAAAACACTATGAGAGTGAGTTTTTACCCAACAAGGTAACAATTTTTTTTCGATATACTCCCACACCCGAGGAGTTCTATAAAAATAAGTTTCATTTGTTGTAACAAGATTAATAAAATTAATTTTCTCAGTTTTATCTTCTTTAACGAGAATTAAATAATCTTCATAACTTGTTAATTTAAGTGCTATTAACCTTTTTCTTAATCGACTTTCAACCATTGAATTTCGATTATGACCAATTGTAATTCCCGTTAATTCATAAATGAGTTTAATAAAATCATTAAAGCATTTTTCACTAAGAATGATTTCCATAAAACAGTCCTTAATTAGCAAATTTTTGAACTGCCAATTTTAACTGGTCTGCTCCACTAGCAAGCTCTGTTGTCGCTTGCGCAATAGCTTCAGATGCTATTGCTGATTTTTCGGTCGCGTCAGCCACCTGTTGAATAGCTTGAGCCACATCTTTTGCCGCTGTCTGCTGTTCTTGAGCGGCCACCGAAATTTCGGTGATTGATTGTGTGGTTTTGGCAACACCTTCAACAATTTTTTTAAATGAGTTGGCAGCTTCTTTTGAAATTTCGCTTCCTTGAGAAGCTCTTTTCACTGATTCATGAATTAATTTAGAAATTTCTTTTGTTGCCTTAGAAGAATTTTCTGCCAGTTTGCGCACCTCATCAGCCACAACAGAAAATCCTAACCCATGATCACCAGCCCTTGCAGCCTCAATCGCAGCGTTAAAGGCAAGAAGATTGGTTTGACTCGCAATTTCACTTATTACTTTAACAATTTCAGAAATTTCTTCTGAGGACTTGTTAATAAGATCCATAGCCTCAATAGATTTTGCAATAGCCTGAGAACCTTGATCAGCTTCTGATTGAGTTTTTTTAGCTATTGAATCGGCTGACTTTGCATTTTGTGCAATTGAGTCGATTGAAGCACTGAGTTCTTCAACTGATGCACTCATTTCTTCGGCTGTTGCGCCAAGAGACTGCGTCCCAGAAGCTACTGCCTTTGCTTGTGATGAAATTTCTTTTGACTTAGTCGCAAAATTGATTGCGATTTTTGTGACTTCTTCTTCGAGTGCAATCTGAGGAGAAATATTGGTTGCAAATTTAACAACTTTAAATGGTTTATTGTTCATATCGAAAATTGGATTATATGTTGCTTGAATCCATACTGCTTTTCCCCTATATCCAAAACGCTTGTAACGCCCAGCATCAAACTCACCACGCCCAAGTCTTTGCCAAAATGCTTGGTACTCTGGTGAGGCTACGTATGCAGGATCACAAAACATACGATGATGTTTGCCTTTA
>QOVW01000033.1 GCA_003339605.1 Spirobacillus cienkowskii
TATTGCTCAGCATTGAGCCACTTGTTGATCCTGTAACAACAACGCTGAACATTCAAAGCAACTGCGCCATAACTTTTATGGTGGCAAAGAAAGATTAATAGCCAAAACCGCTAAAATTTAAATTCGTATTCCAAATAGGGTCACTAAAAAATGATTCAATATTATTTATATTATCTGGTACAGCAAGTGTTCGACCTGGTATAGCAAGTGTTCGATCTGCGGTCCCTCTTACTGCATCGGAGACACTTCGAGCCACTGATACATTTCGAGCGATTCTCTCATTTCTAATTCCTTGGCTAAAGCTCCTTGTATACCTATCTATAAAAGAAGTCTGGACTGCTCTTGAAGCCATACGCGCGCTCAATGAAAAAGAAAGACCACTTAAAAAACTAAAAGCCCCGAAAGTAAAAGTAGTCCAGTTTAAAGCCTCGTGTACTTCATTATAATAATCTGCGTCATTTTTATTACCAGCCTCTGACGCTTTCGATGCTTTATAACTAAAAGCAACCGATGAAAAAGACGTTCCTACTCCGACGAAACCAGTGACAACCCCTGTTTTAAGCAGCGCAAGCTTTGTACCTGCCATTGCTGAGTACCCTGCCACAGTCCACCCCACTGCTGCTCCAAAGGTAGTAATAATGCCTGCAAGCCCTAAAAGTGTCACGAGAACACCTAGACATAAATTAGATTCTGCGCTTTCTCCAGTTGGGTCATAAAACATGATAGAATTATTGTTTGCATAAATATAACCATTTATACCACCTTTGCCAAATGGAGAATGGGCGTCATACTGAATAAAACGTTGCAATCTAGGACTGTAGGCTCTATACCCGTTGCCTAAAATTTGAAAACCGGCTGTTTTATCAGACAGTTCACCATTAAACCCATAAGAAAATTTATTATTATAACTTACTTGTGTTGTTGATAAATCCGTTGCTTCACCATAAGGAGTATAAATAAAGTTATGAATGTTTTCATTTTTATTATCTACAACCTTAATAACACTACTAGCTTGATCGGTTAAATAAAATAATGGATTTAATCCCGATTCTGCATGGTCAATATGACCAATTATATTTTTGGTGCCTAAAAAATAGCTTGTTATTTTTTCACTATCTAACTGATTTAATATCTTATTACCATGATAATAGAGATAAGAATAACTATTGTTATGATTTCTATTAAAATACAACGATCCATTTGCAAGATAATTATATGTATTTTCGTTGCCATTTGAAAATCTAATTTTTTCAATTTTTTGAGAAGAATTGTAAAAAAATTGATTCTCTTGATCATCTTTTATCATTTGACCATCATCATTGTATTCAAAAATTTTCTCCTTATCGTTATGAATAATTGAAACAACTTGTGCCGGATTTATTTCAGAATAATTATAAAGAATTACATCAATTTCATGATCCAATGATGTTGTCTTTATTTTATTAATATTATTTAAATCATCAAATTCAAAATTTTGTGTAACAATAGATTTCCCATTAGAATTTTTTGGACAATAATTACCTTCACAAAAATAATCTGATAAATTATTTAACGTATCGTAGTGATAATTTTCTCTTGATACTATTATGCTGCTACCTCCCTCAATTCTCTCTCTCGATAAAATGTTACCATTATTATGATACGCCAAAGAATATCCTAATATTAAATCATTATTGCTCGCTAAATAACTCATATTTGATAATTGGCCCATGTTATTGTAATCATAACGAACCATATTTTTATTAGGCATAATTTTTAACGATAATCTTGCAAGATTATCATAAAAATAAACTTCTTTTAAATTTTCTTGCCCAGGAATCAAAAATTGCACGCTCTCCAATAAGCCTGTTTGATAATTATAATTGTAAATTGTTTCTATATCTTTAATATCTTTTATTGAAATTATTTTTCTATAAAAATCGTATAAATAAGAAATACTATGGTTATCAGGATAAATAACTGACAATAAATTACCATTTTTATCGTAGTTGTATTTTAACTTTCCAATAGAATTTGTTTCAAATTGCAATAACAATGTTGCAGGATCATAATCATAATAAGAAACATCTTTTATATTATGATTCATAGATTCTGTTTTAATCAGGTTATTTAAACCATCATAATAATAATCAGTTTTAATGCCCGACTTTAATAATTTTGTTATAAGATTTCCTTTAATATTATAAGTGTATCTATTTTCTTTTCCAAACGAATCCCCATCAACTATTTTCTGCCCGAGTTCATTAAACACCTGGAATGCAAGCAATTTTTTATTTTTACCATTTTGCATCACAGAAATTGAGACTGGTTTTTCTAAATACAAAGGATCATAAGAATAAAAAAAGGAAACCAATTTTGCATTACTAATTTTTACTAACTGCAACAGATTATTGTATTCATAAAATGTTTCACTACCATTTGAATCTATAAATTTAATTTTATTTCCAAATCCATCATAAATCCAATTTTTTTGATGAACCAAATTGCCTTTTGTATTATAATACTCTTCGCGAACCGGTAATTTAAAGTTGTTGTGATACGTTACTTTTTTAAAATTTATTTTTTTATCAGATGACTGAACAATATTTGTAACTTTTTTCTGAATATCATCATACAATGATAAATTTTGAACACCATTAGGTTGAATTGTTAAAACTTTACGACCCAAATAATCGTACTGATAATTATGAATCACAAAATATAAATTATTTTCTGCATCTATATTATAAGTTTTTTCTTCAATTTTTTGTCCTGTTACCCCATATAAATAACTTTTTAAAAGATAAAATTTGTTTTCCTCATGATTTTTTTGATAAATATTAATCACTCTTCCTAAAGAATCATAAACAGATAATTCAATGTTTCCATCTAAACTTTGAACCAGCTTTGAACTTGTTCCATATCCTTCTAAAACATCTTCATTATTAATGTTATAAGTATAATTTTTAAATAAATGCTTCTGCTCTTTTTCATCTATTAAATATTCTTTTGTCACTCTACCAAATAAATCATACTCAAATTGTTTCTCTATTCCTTCTTTTGATTTTTCTTTTACTAAATTACCTGTAAAAGTGTTATAGTAATTAAAATCCATTGCGAGTAGAATATTGTCTCCAGAATAGTAATCGGTAGATATAAAAGAATAAGACTCATTGTTTTCATACGTTATCAGTTTAGTATAGTATTTATTGACTCCATTTAAAGAATTACCCGATACAACAACTTTTTTTGGCAAAGTAAAAAAATTATTTTTATTGAAATCTAAATTATAAATAAAATTTTCTTTTCTATATAAAAAATCACAATTTTTATCGTCATTATCGCAATTTATACAAGAAAATACATAAATCTTTTCTTCTAATAATTGAATATAATTATTATTATAATTTTTAATATTTATATATTTATATTCAATTATTTTTACTTTGTTATCATTAATAGAATATTGCTTTTCTTGTTTTAACAAATGAGTCATTTTATTAAATGTTTCATCTTGAGAAAGATAACTATATTCTTTCACTATTCCGTTAGGTAGTTCTTGTCGAACAAGATTACCAAAATTATCATAGGCAAATTTACTTACTTCAGTTCTTAAGTTATTTCTATTAAAGTATGTTGCTTTAATCTGAACTGGCAAGTTATAGTTTTCATCAAGAGAATCAAAATTTTTGCTCTGCCACTCAGGATAATCATATTCCTTTAAAAAAATAAGGTTTCCATTTAGTTTTGTTTTTTCTGACAATAATAAATGGTAGTGATTATAAGTTCTCTCAGTTTCTAACATTCTTTGATCAGCAGCTAATTTTTTTTCTGTGCTTGAATAAACATAATTATTTGCAGTAAAAAATAACTTATCTTGATTTTCAGAAACACTACCTCGAAATCCTTTACCCAAGTAATTATTTTTTTCACTATAACTATAATGAATAACCTCGTTACTAAAATGATTTTTTGGAAGTGAATTAGTTATAACTTTAGAAACTGCTGAAAAAAATCGCCCCTTTTCTGATCCCAAACCAGATTCTAAATAGTTGATCTTAATTTCTGTTCCAGTAAAATTTCGAATACAGCTAATTAAAAATCTTGAATTATAATTTTTATTCTCTGGAACTTTATATTCAAATTTTGTTATTTGATTTTCTGGATTTGCAATAGATTCAAGATAATTTCCATTTTTTGACTTTTTGAGAACAAAGCTAATATATTTATTTTTTTCAATAAATTTTTTTATAATTATAAATTTATCATCGACATATTGAATTTCAATTGCATTTTGTTTTTTATTACTCATATTATTTTTAAAGTATATTAAATTTAACCTATTTGATTGATTATATTCAAAATATAATGATTTTCCAGTTAAATTTTCGATTTTAAATAAATTACCATTATTTTTATATATAAACTCTCTATTGCCGTTTTTATAATTAACAATAATATAATTATTATTAAATTCTAAAAAAATATCTTTTAATAAATAATTTTTCATTAAATTCTTTTTTGAAAAATCAATTTTATATATCCCACCATGACTCAAATAAATCATATTTGACTTAGAATCATAATGTGTTACATTCCAACTCCAACCTCTTCCAACATCAAAATATTTTTGTTCTGCAAAAAGGGAGTTATATTTTAATGACAATTGAAAACTTGGAGATTCAAAATCATAGCTTTTAATGTCAAATATTGGATAATTTATCGAAAATGCACCAGTTCTGGGATCGACACTCTGATCAAAACTTGAAAAATTTACGGCATCGCTAGATGGCATAGAGCTTTCACTCTTACCAGCTTCTAATTTATCATTTAAGTTTGATTTTAGCGAGCGCTGCATACGACTTGCAAAAGCAAGCGGCTGCAAAAATCCTGAGATTATTGCAAAAAACAATATCGATGCTATAATTTTTCTTATAATTTTATTTTTATTCATAAAATTTACCTAAATTTTAAAATAAATCATATTTATTAAAATTTTTCCTGAACGTGACTTACAAAATAATTTCCATACAAATCATAGCCATAAAGCTCTAGTAAGAAAGGCACATAGTGTTGATATTCCCAGGCATGCAAAGGAGTTCCCGAATCGCTTAAAGTCATAAATCCAAAATCTTGATGTGAAATGTCATTTAATGAAAGATTTCTATCATTGTTCTTACCAACAGTAAGTTTATCAGCTTTATATTCAGAGTTTGCTTTTTTTAAGCCAGAAATTAAAAAACCTTTATTAAAACTTCTTTTGGACTCTCCATACCCGCCTCTAGTTTGTTTAAAATAATCTATTTTCATTACGAAATTTCCATTTTTAATTTGCCTATCATTAAATTTAACTTTAAGAAAGCCAGAACTTTCTCCAGTATCTTTATTTGTGAGTCTTGTTTTTAACAACTTAGTTTTTGATAATGTAGGAAATTTGTCCACTAATGGAAAAATTTTAAATAATCGATAATTATCACTATTTACTAATATTGAATCATAATATTCACCCGTTAATTTAATACCAAATAGATCTTCACTCGAAACTCCACTTAGAGGATTTGATAATAAATTTATTTTTACTTTTTCATCATCACTAGTAGAAACCTCATGCTTGCCTTCTTTGTCTTGGTAATAAAACTTTGCACCTAAATTAACAGTTTCACCTGAAACGTTTGATTTAAAATAAAATCCATTATCATATTTAATATTTTTTAATCCTCCAGTACATTTTGTATATTCGTTAGGTGATGTAATAATAGAATATTCATCGTTCTCTTTTTTTTCATCACCTAACAAGACATCTTCTCCATAGCTTTCATCATCTAAAAAAACATCTTTTTTCCATATTTCTCCCAATATTTTATCTGGAATAATTTTTAAAATCTTTACTATTTCATTTTTTTCTATGTTGATTTTATTTTTTTCTTTTCCTTCATCATCTAACCAAACTTCTTGTCCCCATCTTTCTCTCAATATTTCTGTCATTATATTATCTGGAATAATTTGTAAAAAAACTAACATCTCCTTTTTTCCTATGGAGATTTTATTATTTTCGTTTTTTTCATCATCTAAAGAAATATCTTCTTCCCAAATTATATCATCTAATGGAACAAATTGTCCCCATAATTTCCATAATATTTCTGATAAAATTCTAGCTGAAATAAATCTTAAATTCCCTAACATACTATTTTTATCTATGGAGACCATACTGTCACCATCTAAAGAAATACCTTCTATACTCATTTTATCATCTAACAAAATACCTTGTCCCCAAGTTATATCATCTAACGAAAAATTTTCTCCCCATGTTTTTTTCAAAATTTCTACCCAAATTTGACTTAAAATAAGTCTTAAATCACTTAATATTCTATTTTCTTCTATGCTGATTTTATTTTTTTCTTTTTCTTCGTCACCTACCAAAACATCTTCTACCCATCTTTCTCTGTAAATTTTAGCTGGAATAATTTTTAAAATATTTAATATTTCATTTTTTTCTATGGTGATTTTATTGTTTTCTTTTTCTTCATCAACTAACGAAACATCTTTTTTCTCTCTTTCTCTCAATATTTCTTTGAATATTTTATTTCGAGTAATTTTTAAAATTTTTAATACGTCTCTTTTTCCTATGGAGACTAAAATATTTCCTTCTTTTTCAATATTTAACAAAACATCTTCTTCCCAAATTATATCATCTAAAGAAATATCTTCTCCCCATATTTCTTTCAATATTTTTACACAAATTCTAGCTGAAATTTTTCTTAACAAATCTACCACATCCTTTTTTATCATGTAGATTTTATTGTTGTCGTATTTTTCATCAAATAACAAAACTTCTTCATCCAAGCTTTCATCATCACTTAACAAAACACGTCGTCCCAAACTTATATCAACTAACGAAATCTCTTCTCTCCACAAAATTTCCAATATTTCTCCGTAAACTACAGATGAAATAAGTCTTAATATCCTTAATATTTCATTTTTTTCTATAGTGATTTTATTGTTTTCTTTTCCTTCATCACCTAACAAAATATCATTTTCCAATATTCCTTCCCACAGTACTCTTATTAATCTATGCAATATAGCTTCAATATTTTTTGAAATCTCTAATAAATCCTCACTTTTTAACATATTATTTTTATTTTCTTTTTTAACAATTAACGATACGTCTTTTCCCCATCTCTCAACTTGAATTTTTGAAAACTTTAATATGTCCTCTTTTTTTATGGGGACTTTTTTTCCATTTTTATTCAATGCCACAACTTTAATATATAAAGGTATGTTATGTTTTCCATTTCCATATATTTGATTTAATAAATTTTTTGTTGTGCAGTTAGTAGTTAATTCAACAGCTACATTTGTGATTTCTTCATTTGATAAGTCTAAATATATATTATTCTCATCTTTAGCTTCTGCAAATTGCGAGGACATAAACATTTTGGTTATTAATAAAATCAGCATGTTAAAAATTTTTTTTTGAATGATTATAGTTTTCATATTTTTTGCCTTTTATAATAAATCATAATTAACAAATACAAATTAAAATTTTAATTACAAATTTATGAATTTTATATTAGGGTGTGTACTCAAATATTGAAAAACACTAGATTTTTGGCATATTTCCCTCAAGAGTTGGATTACCAAGTCTAACAAAAGAGGGAAACATGTTGAGGTTGATGATAACAGATCCAATGTGGTCGAGGCT
>QOVW01000109.1 GCA_003339605.1 Spirobacillus cienkowskii
GATTAACCGCAACCGTTCGGTGTGCACAGTATTTTTATTAGTTTGTAACACATCTTGGTTGTTTTCGCGCTGCCACGTTATTAACGTATTTTTATGCCCCTCTAAACCCCACCAATAATTTAACGTGTCTTCTTTTATTTTAGCGGTGTAAGCGACTGTTATTCTGTTATCGAGAGGCATTGGGTTAATTATTGGATGATCTGTATACTCTGGTAAAAAGGGGATGGAGCCAAAGTTTGAGAGGTAACTGGAGTAATTATTTTTATTGTAATGATCATCAGCATGTCCTTCTATAGTAATCATTAACCAATCGTAAAATGCTTTATGCGGTAAGTTGAGTTGAATCAAAGTTTGATTATCGTTCGGTATTAATTTTGATAAAGAGTTTTTTTTAAATAGACTATTTTTTAAATTTTCATTTTGAATATTACGATAAAACCAATCACATGCATCATATACTTCATTTATCACCAACTGCACCAATCGTCTTCGTTCCGCATGCACCCTATTTCTATTATTTATTAAAGTCTCTCTCGTATTGTATCGTTGCCAATTTATTAAATTATTTTTATGTTCATCTAAAATCCACCAATAATTTAAGGTGTTGTCTCGGTTTTGTATTGTTAGTGGCATTTTTATTTCCTTGAAGGTTTAAAATTAAAAATCTGCTAGTTTTATAAAAGAAATTTGGGCGTAAACATTAAATTCTGTAAAAGAATTTGCGGCAAATATTTTAAACCCCACTGTTTCGTTACCAGGGCAAAAATAATTTTCTTCAAAAAATAAATTATAAAATCCATTTGTATTGGGGTAGGTTTGAAGTTTTTTAGTTTCAAACAAGCCTTCTGTTACTTTACCAAAGGCAAATTTTAATGTGCCTAAACTATTTTGCTCTGCAGTTTGATTTAACTGAAAATGAATTTGATAAATGCCAGAATGCTTAAGGTAAAAGGTTGGAATATGGAGCAGATTTGTAATTTTAGTAATATTTTTACTATTTGAATGCATTAAATTATTACATGGCACAAGGCTCGTGTTGGCCTTATTTTGAAATTGCGGTATAAAGCCAGTGTAATAGGCTTGCTTAATTTCGTACTGAGGGTGCGTGTGATTTTTAAAGGTGGTATTTATAAAAGGATTATAGTTGGTATCCAAAAACCTTTGAAACGCACTTTCGTTTAATTTTGCGCCCACATGCTTTAACACGTATGTGCCATAGGCATTAAACACTTCGGTAAAGCGCGAATCTTGAATAAAATAATTTTGCTCTAAGGTTTTTAAAAATTGTAGCACCTTTTCGACAAATTCGTTATTAAAGTTATTGAGTATCTCAAAGCATTGCAGCAAATTGGTTTTATCGGTATCGGTGATGGCTTGCAGCCTTTTTAGCTCGCTTTCTTTAGCGAGAGTTAAAATAGTGCTTTGAATTTGTTTTTTCCATTGCTCCACTTCGGTTTTAAAGCCCACAATATCCTGCTCGCAGCCCTCTTTTAAGGCATTGAGTTTTTGTTTTATTGCCGCAGACAGTTGGTTGGAAGCGCTGTCATCGAGGCTCATGTTTTCGCTTAAAATTACGTTACAAATTTCGTCTTGCACGTGGTTGAGCCACTCTGCCGTAACAATGGTTCCATGGGTGCCAACTTCTGGAACCCCTAGGGTAAATTTGCGATCGGGGGTGGCCGTTGCGCCTTGAATTTTATCCATAAGAATATCCTTTAAGTTGGCCAGTAGGTGACGGTGGTGTTGAGTGGAGTGCCCCCACAAATTGTTAATGTACCGCCGTTATTAGCGGGATCTTTATTTGGTTTTATGTTAATAAAATCGTTTTTTTGGAGAACTAAATTTACCATCCAATGTAGCTGAGAAAATTCTTTACTCACCTGAAAGCATAAATCAATTTCTTTTTTGTTATTTTTCCAAACATCAAAATGATAGCTATCTCCCATTCCAGTAAAATTAAAATGAAATTCATAAATTCCAGTTTCTGGGCAAGTGTAGGTATTAAGTTCTGAATTCCATGGAGAATCTCCATTTTGTAACATTGCTCCACCAAGCTTTACATATTGTTCTGAGTTATATGTATCGCTATCTGCTGCCAACCTACTAAAATGCTGCGTTACGCTTTTTTTAGCGTTTAACACCGTTTGTTGTGCTTCCATGGTATCAATAGCTGTTTTAATATCTTGCTTATGCGCTTGCTGTTGCTGCAAAACATACAAACAATAGGCATTAAAAATTTGAGTGAATTTTTGATCTTGCTGGAGGTATTGTTGTTCGAGTTTAGTAAGCTCTGCATGAAAATTTAAAATATGGGCGTTGTTTTGTTCGTTAAAGGTTTGCACGGCGTTGAGCACGTGGTCGCGCTCGGTGGGGTTAATGGTTTCGAGTTTGCGAAAACGTTTTTCGAGGTCGAGGTTTTTAGAAAATAAATTGATGTTTATTTTCATGCGCTCCACTTCTTTTTTAAGCTCTGCAATGCTGTTTTTGCTAGAAATTAAAAGGTTTTGAACCTTGGGTTCCATTTCTGTTTTGAGAGCGGTTTCTGAAATTTCGGGCAAGGTATCAAGGGTGCGGCCTTGTAAAATTTCGTTGTGCACCGCTTGCAACGTGCTGCTTGTGAGCACCATGCCTTCGGTCACTTTGAGGTTTGCGTTGGACATAAAAATATTCCACTCCTTGCAGGGGTTGGTTGGTTTAACGATGTTTGGTTGTGTTGTTGGTTTAAGAATCGTCCCCGTAATACTCGTGCAGCTCTGTCACCCAAAATTTCAGCTCTTTGGCTGTAAAGTGGGTGAGGGTTTGGGGAGGCCAGTGCAAATGCACGGCCAGCCCAATGACTAGTTGTCTAAAGTTACTTGGGAATTGGTAAAAAAATCAGTAATCACCTCAACGCATTTAAAGTAGTCGGCAAAGCTGAGTTTTTTAACAACTTCGAGGCGGTTGCCTGTAAGACTTGCCGTTAACGCTAAAATCACTTTGTTTTTTTGTAGGTCTGTAATGCTGTAGTCCATAATGTCTTCAATGGTCATTTCTACAAACTTAAGCTCGGTGATGGTTTCGTCTAAGTCTTTAAGGGGCTTAGTGAGCTTAATCACTTTTGCGTATTTAACTTTTGGTTTTTTTTCTGATTTTATTTCACTCATGCGCCAATCTCCAAGCCTTTGCGGCCTTCAAAACGTAATGTAATTTTGCCTTGTTTGGTTTCGAGTTCCATGCCTTTGTCGTTAACGCACCAAGCGTCGTAAAGCGCAAAAGTGGTGCCATCAGCGAGATCGAGGGTAATGGTGGAGCCATCAACTTGCGATAAATCGATACCGCTGAGCAAATGGCCTTTTACAATGTCGCCTTCAATAAAAGGCACTTGGGCAATGGTGGAGTAGCCAATCACACCGCTTGTGCCTACAATGGCTTCGCGTTTGTCGGCGCCAATGCCGTATTTAAAATCGCCAAGGCAGTCGTAAGATTTTCCATCAATTTTAAACGTAATTCTGCCGCCTTTAATGTTGCTCATGGAGTGTCCTTATATTCTAAATTGAATTTGCGTTGCCACTTGGACAAGTTGATTCATAATTGTTGGAGGTAATAAAAAGTCTAAACGGCTGCGGTTTTGCGCGTTGCGTTCGACAATAAGTTGTTTGGTAAAGTCACTGGCGTTTTGCACCAAGCCATCGAGTTCCCATTGGTTAAAGCGGGCAATGGCTTCGGCCTTAGCAAGCTTGGGAGTCATGACCTTTTGTCCGGAGCGAAAGCTTGTGCCATCGTCTGCAAGTTTGTAACGGGAGTATTTGTTCCAAAAATACGTTCTAAAATCGTTACGAATGTAAGAGAGCGTGAGCACGTTTTCTAATGACAAATAACTTTCGTCGTTTTGCCCAGAAGGATTGCGTTTGTACGTTGTGAGTGCGCGTTCAATGTGCACGGTGTTTGCAGTGCAATTAAGCGTAGAAATGCCGTTGTTTAACAACACATTGCGTTCTTCAAAACGAGTTTTTTGCTCAATGCGCGGTGCATTAATGCCTTTTAGAGGCAATGTTTGCAAAGGCATTGCAGGGTCGATGGCAGCACTGCGTGAAATTTGTGCGGCAATGGCTGCATTAATGCGTGCCGTGCTATCTGGAATGCCGTAGGCACTAAACAGTGTGAGGCATTGGGAGTTGACTGATTGCGAAAGAGTGATGGCGTTTTGATGTGCGGCGTTTGTGGTTAAGCACACAAAACCGTCATTTTGCGTATGGCCGCCCCAACGGGTATCCATTTCGTCTGATAATGCTTTTAAGCTTTCGGCATCGGTAAAAGGGCACACAATGCAGTTAAATTTTTCGTCACCAAGGGCTGCAAACAGTTTGCTAAAATTGTACTCTTGGCGGCCACTTTGAAATTGCGAGACCACAACATCAAATGCTGCAGGACTTTTTTCGACAGCAAGGTACATGTCGTCAAAAGAATCGTCTTTGCTAAGAGCAGAAATTTTTACAGTAACTGAGTTTTCGGCCACTTCGACTTCGGCCGAAACGCCAAGTGCAGAGTTTTTGCGAAGCGCTTCTACAAGTTTTTGTGCCCAAGTTTCTTTGCGGCTTGCGTTATCGGCTGCGTCGAGCTCAATCGTCACTATTTTTCCGCCCATGTTTAACACAAACTGCTCGTTTGCTTGGGAGGCCGTGCGGCTACCAGTTTTATCTAAAAAATCGATGCTTGCTGTTGATGCCGAGGCAGTGCGAGCAAATGCGTATGCCCATGTTTCGTTCATGCTGTCGTTTAATTTGTACGCGTCAATTTGTCTGTGCAACAAAGAATTTTCGCCAAACATTTCCATGGCTGCGGTAGACGAAGAAACCAAATATGGTTTTTCTAAGTCGGCTTTGCCGCTTTGTTTTTTAGTTCCTAAAATTAATGTTTTCCATTTTGGAACAGATGCGCTTGCTGCAGAATTGTCAAACTCAACCCACATCCAAGGAAGACGAGAGTGTTGAATTGTATTAAATGATACCATTTTTTACCTCAATAGCTGGGTTTGTTAAGTTATCAAGCTCTCTTAATTTTGTTTCGTTAGTTGTGTACGCTACGTTATATAAAAGAGTTGTTGTTGTTTGATAAAGGTTATGCGAAATGCATTTTCCTTCGCATTCTATGCCAACATACGTGAACAAAAATTCTTTTGTGCTAAAATTTGCAATTTCTGCTTCAATAATTTTAGCAATTGCATGAGTAGGATTTTCTTGCTGCGCTAAAAAATTACTTATAACTGTAATATGCAAGTGGGTTTCGCGCGCATAATTTATGTTGCCAAAAAAATTGACAACCACTTCTTTGGGGCAAAAAATAAAAATAGAATTATTTTCTCCCACCGATTGATATTCTGTTTTAGGATGGGTATAAACTTTATCTAAAGCAATTGTTTTATGAAGCAGTAAGTTGTAAACTGTAGTTATAATTTCGTCACGTCTGTGTGGCATAGTCAGCTTTCTAAAATTTAAACAAAATAATTTTATAAATTTTTAAAAATAAAAATTATTTTGTTGTTAGTACTTTTTTAACAATGTAATTATTAAAATTTTTTTTGTTAATAGTTTAATGATTTTTTTGTTAATAAATTTTTGTTAATTATTTTTAACAATTTTTTAATAATGTTATTTTGTAACGTTATTATATTTTGTTATTTTACAACATTATTAACAAGCATAATTTCCCATATAGAGCCACTCACTTGCGCATACGCAAAACCACACGCAATGGCATTAGGGTCGCTACTGTCTGCGGTTAAATAACCGTCTAAATAAAAAACGGGCATACCTGGATCAACATTTCCAATAACAGGAAATTCAAAACACCCTTGCGTATACGCGCTAATAGGCCATTTGTGTGTTCCGTTAGTAATGGCAACCAAAACCAATTTATTAACATGAAATAGCTCTCCAGCATTTACGTTGCGTGGCGGTTTTGCTAAAATAATATTTCCTGCAGAAATATAGTTGCTAATTTTCATAAAGTTGTTCCTTTAAGGAATACCCACCGCATTTTTTAAGTGCGGTGTTTTTGTGTTGTTAAGTTTTGAGCTAAGGTTATACTTAATTTTATTTAAAATTTAAAAGTAATACAGATGCACGTTATTAATGAATTGAGTTAAAACTCTCCTTTATTGCCATAGATTTATTTTTATTATTTATAACCGCTTGCCGCAGCTTAAAAAGAAGCATAAACATTTTAAAAAATTGTGTGGCAAAATTTGCAATAATGGAGGGGGTGGAGCGTGAAGGGTGAAATTTTAGATGCGAACCGCTGTAGCAGAATGGTTTGAACAACAATTTTTAATTATTTTTCAAACCATTCTTTAATTTTTCCGAAAATTTACTTCTATATATTGCTTTTTCTTCAAAATATTGAGGATCTAAATCAATCAAATTCAATAAACGAAGTGCCGCACCGTTTGGATGACTTTTTCCATATTCCCAAGATTCTACTGTTTTTTTTGATACACCCAAAAATTCTGCAAAAATAGCTTGCGAAAAACATAACTTTTCTCTTAATTTACTTATTTCTTTTGCGCTCATATCTTGAACTGGGTGAATTTTAACAATTGTTGTCTTTAGTTTTTTATTTCCTTTTGTATGTTCTAAGGCATCATTTAATCCTGCCATGATTTCATCAAAAAATTTATTTTTTCTTTTTTGTGTTTTCATTTTCAGCCTCCTTTTTGATTTTTAAAACAACTTCACCGATTGAATTTTTTTCAGACTTGGTCAAATTTTCTTTCTCATTTTTTAGAAAAAAAGCAATCGCATAAATGCGATCTTTTAACTTTATGTCTAAGTAAAGCAATCGGATACCGCCACTTTTTCCTTTGCTGCCGTAAGAAACCCTTAACTTTCGCAAGCCATGAATCCCTTCTATCAGTTCACCATAAAGATACATCATAAAAAATAGGATATTTCTGTAATTTTTGTAAATTTACATAATACATCAAAATTATTAAAAATTAAAAAAACTTGAAAATTGTAATAATTTGGGTTGCAATGGGTTGGGAGTTATATTTTATGACTAAATCTAGAAAACGTTTACCCTCACAATCAAGTGTTCGTTGGGATGATGACTTGCAGCCACTGGTATTAGAATGGTTGGAAAAAAATCCGGATTGGAACATTTCGCAACTTGCAAACCAAGCTATTCGAAAATTTATTCTTTCACACTATTTACGACTCGAGCGAAAAAATACCTTATTACGTTGGAATTCCTGAGCTAGAAATACATAGCCAAGGCTCAACCCTAGAAGAATCTTATGAAATGATTAAAGACGCTTTTGGATTATTACTCGAAGAGCATACAAAAGTAAACGTAACAAAAAATGATATTAAAATAATTTCAACAAGCGCTGTTATGTTTGATATAGTTATACGCCGTCCACTAAGTTTGTTGGCAACATAGATAACCAAAAATAAATATTTATACGGAAATTGATGAATATTGAAAACAGGATATGCTGCAGTT
>QOVW01000110.1 GCA_003339605.1 Spirobacillus cienkowskii
GGTAGCTCCTTTGTTAATTTTGTTTTAGAAAAAATTATTTAACAAATTGGAGCTATTTCTTCAAGCCTCACAATAACTTTCTCAACTATTAACTGGCATAAATTACGTTGATGTTAACACTTCATTAAGTTTAATTTATAAAATTTAATGCGTTAAAAAGAAGGCAGCCCCTTAACACAACGAAATGTATCCCTAGCAATCATAAGTTCTTCATTGGTAGGGATAACCCATGTCTTTATTTTGCTATTTGCTGATGAAATGTCTCCTTCTGCACCAAAACATTTTTGTTCATTGAGTTTATCATCCAGCCCTATACCTAAAAACTCTAAACCATGACAAATTCTTTTACGAATTTCTGCAGAATTTTCACCAATACCACCAGTAAATAAAATAGCATCAGCACCGCCCATTTCTGCGAGATATGCGCCAATATAATGTTTAATTCTATTATTAAACATATCTATAGCTAACGATGCTCTGCGATCGTGATGTTCTTTTTCTTCGGCTAGCAGCTCTCGCATATCGTTTGTAAGACCAGAAATTCCAAGTAATCCTGAAGCCTTATTTAATAAAATATCAATATCAGAAAGCGTTATTCCTTCTTTATGGGCAATGAATTCAGGAATTGAGGCGTCAAGATCGCCAGCACGAGTTCCCATAATTAGCCCTGCCAATGGAGTGAATCCCATAGACGTATTATAAGATTTTCCTTCTTTAATTGAGCAGATGGAGCAACCGTTTCCAAGATGAATTGTAATTATATTAAGTTGTTCTCGTTCTAAAGAGACCAATTTACGATATCGATAACTCACATAGCGATGCGATAATCCATGAAATCCGTATTTTCTAATTCCGTAACGACGATAGTATTGATATGGAATGGCGTACAAGTAATTTGATTCGGGAATAGTTGAATGAAATGCTGTATCAAAAACAACAGCATGTGGCACTTTTTCTCCAAATAATGCAAGCGTCGCTTGTATACCTTTTAAATTTGCAGGATTATGTAATGGTGCTAAATCAATACAATCTTCTATTTGCTTTAACACAGTTTTATCAACAAGAACAGATTTTGAAAATTTTTCGCCTCCATGAACAACGCGATGCCCAACTGCATCAATGTCAGATAAAGAAAAAATACCTTCAATATTTAGGACTCCTGATGTAATTTTACGAAAAATATAATCGAGAGCTGCTGCATGATCGCGAATTGCAATAGATTCTTTAATTTCAACTCCATTTGTTACAGAAATTTTTGCCAAAGCTTGAGTGCCAATTCTATCAATAAGCCCTTT
The DNA here is from genome assembly GCA_003339605.1 of Spirobacillus cienkowskii. Classification (GTDB taxonomy): domain Bacteria; phylum Bdellovibrionota_B; class Oligoflexia; order Silvanigrellales; family Silvanigrellaceae; genus Silvanigrella; species Silvanigrella cienkowskii. The sequence goes on from QOVW01000110.1 coordinate 1,296, forward strand.
AACCTTGACCTTATCTGTTGAATTTTCAATAAAATTTTTATCAGTTTCGATAATTTGAAATTTTAGTGAAGAACTTCCACTATTGATAACAAGTATATTCATTTTTTAAAACTCCATAGTTTATAAAACGTTAGCCTAAAAAAGGAATTCAATCCATATTATTAAGCATCATAACCAAAAGCATTATTAAAAAGGGGAAATTTTATCTATTTTTTTAAAATATATTTTTCACTTGTCAACTTTTTGTTTTAGTATCCATTGGTTGTTCGTATTATAATGCGAACCTTACTTTTAAGCCCTCTTACAAACGTTAAGTTTTAGATATTACAAGGTATATATGACTCATTGCGTTAAAGGAATTGATTTATGTTAAGCTTAATTACATTTTTTAAAAGCAAAAAAATACAAGGGTATAAAATATTAACATTATTAATATGTATTTCTAACGTTACTAGCGGCTACTCTCTTGAAGAGACTGACAACAGTCATATAACAAATAAAGAAGTTTACGAGAAACTGAACTATAAAATTAATCTAAATTTAAAATTTACAGATGGTGATGGAAAAACAGAAACTTTGCAAGAAATTTTTTCTCGCCAAAAAGTAACAATTTTAACATTAAATTACTATAAATGTACAACTATGTGTGTTTTTCAGTATGCAAACTTAGCTCAAACGCTCAAACAAATAAACTGGCCAATTGGAAAAGATTTTCAAGTTGTTTCTATAAGCTTTGACCCTAATGACACTTTTGAAAGCGCAAAAAAATTACAAAACACCTGGATACCCAAAACAGGACAAAATAACGCAAAATGGAATTTTTATCTGGGAGAACCCAGCCAAATAAAAGCTCTTGCAGAAAATCTAAACTTTTATTTTGAAAAAGATCGTGAAACAGATGAATTTGCACATACAACAGCGCTTTTTTTTATAAAACCTGATGGCACTTTTTATCGATATATTTATGGTATGGTTTATAATGAAAAAGATATGAAACATGCTTTAATAGAAACTTCTAATAATAAACTAGGATCATTTTTTGATAAAATTACTACAAAATTTTCGACTTACAATCCTAAAATTGGTCGATATTCCTCTAGTCAGAATAATTGATTTCTCTAGAAAAATTGTATACCAACACCAAGTCTAGGATTTCAAATAGACTCGGAGCTATCTGTCTCCTTTATTTAAATTTCTTGAAAGAGCACTTTTATGGCCACGAATCAACATCTTAAAAAGTATAGAAACATTGGCATTATGGCACATATTGACGCGGGTAAAACCACCACGTCAGAAAGAATTCTTTACTACACAGGCAGAAGTCACAAGCTTGGTGAAGTTCATGAAGGCACGGCAACAATGGATTGGATGGTTCAAGAACAAGAACGCGGAATCACCATTACATCGGCTGCAACAACAACTTTTTGGAAAGATCATCGCATTAATTTGATTGACACTCCTGGCCATGTTGATTTTACCGTTGAAGTCGAACGCTCTCTTCGCGTGTTAGATGGCGCAATTGCAGTTTTTGATGCCGCAAACGGCGTTGAACCTCAGTCAGAAACCGTATGGAGACAAGCTGAAAGATACCATGTACCAAGAATCGCGTTTTTAAATAAAATGGATAAAATTGGTGCGGATCATGAAATGTGTCTTAAATCAATGCAACAAAAATTAAATGCCAACGCTGTTTTTGCACAAATTCCAATTGGTCTTGAAAATAACTTTACTGGAGTTATTGACTTAGTTCGTTTAGTTGCTTATTCGTGGCCAACCGATAATAAAGACACCCCTCCAGTTGTTAATGAAATTCCCAAAGAATACCTCGATGACGCGTTATTATACAGACAAGCTCTAATAGAAAATCTAGCAGATTTTGATGATACTCTTGCTGAAGCAGTGTTATCAGACTCCCCAGTTACAAATGAACAGATTATAGATGCATTACGACAAGCGGTGATTGCAATTAAAGTTGTGCCTATTTTTTTGGGATCATCATTTAAAAATAAAGGAATTCAGCCTCTTTTAGATGCTGTTATTGATTATCTCCCTTCTCCACTTGATTTGCCTCCTGCAGAAGGAATTGAGTTAGAAGGAGTTGTCTCGTCAAACAAACGCGAGTCAAGCGCAGAAAAACCTTTTTCTGGCATCGTATTTAAAATCATGAGCGATCCATTTGTTGGTGCATTGTTTTTTATGCGCATTTACTCGGGCACATTAAAAGTTGGTGATGCGGTTTTAAACACTTTAAAAAATAAAAAAGAGCGCATCACTAAAATTTTACAAATGCACGCTAACGATCGAGAAGAACTGCAGTCCGCAACGGCTGGTGATATTGTCGCAGTTGTAGGCTTAAAGTTTGCCACCACAGGTGACACGTTGTGCGATACCAACGCCCCTATTGCTTACGAATCCATGAAATTTCCAGATCCCGTTATTTCTCTTGCCATTGAGCCTAAAAGCTCTGGAGATTTAGATAAATTGCAACAAAGTTTGCAAAAACTTGCTCAAGAAGATCCTTCGTTAAAAATTTCAACCAGCGAGGAAACTGGTCAAGTTATTATCTCTGGAATGGGAGAATTGCATCTGCAAATTATAGCAGATCGCTTGTTACGTGAATTTAAAGTTAATGCAAATGTAGGAAAACCTCAGGTATCTTATAGAGAATGTATTTCAATTTCTGCTAAAGCAAGTGACACGTTTTCTAGAACCTTTCAAAATAAAAATTACACAGCAAAAGTATCTCTTAGCGTTGAACCAAACAAAGATAAAACTGACGTTGAAATCAACGTACCAACTAAACCAATGGTGCCATTAAATGTAATCAATGCTATAAAAGAGTCGCTACAAGGTTCGGTTGGAAGCGGTACGTTATGTGGCTATCCTCTTGTGAACTTAAAAGTAACTGTTACTGATTACTCTTTTGATCCCCAAGCTGTTGATGAAGTCGTTTATAAAGTTGCCGCAAACAATACACTGCGTGCAGCTTTAAATGCTGCAAAACCTGTGATGATGGAACCATTAATGAAAGTAGAAGTGGTAGTTCCTGTTGAATATAGCGGAACAATTGTATCTGACATGAACGGAAGACGCGGGCAAGTGCTTGGTCTCGAGCTCCGAGGTCACTTACAAGTTGTGAATGCCTATATTCCATTATCAGAGTTATTTGGTTACGAAACTGATATTCGCTCATTATCTCAAGGAAGGGCAAGCAGCTCCATGCACTTTTCTCATTATGAAATTCTACCAAAAAATTTACAAGAGAAGATTCTTGGCATATAATAATCTCGTATAATTATTTTGTTGCCGCAGTGATTTTATCCCAACGAGGGAATAAGATGAAATTTAAATTAATCTTCACTTTAATTCTCTCTTACCTTTATTCTGAGAGAGTTTATGCTGATAAAAATGATCAACTCTTTACCGAAGGTAAAAGCCTTTACACGACCCATTGCTTAATGTGCCATGGGAATAAGGGGATGGGCGACGGACCTGTTGGAAATAATTTAACTAAAAAACTCCCTCCGCTTAAAATGATTTCTCAAAAACAAATTGAAGACATTTTAAAAAGTGGAAAAATTGGCGTCATGCCAGACTATCGAACTACTTTAAGCGCAATTCAAAAACAAGCTGTAGCATTTTATATTATTAAAGATTTTAGTAAAAAACCTTAAGTTTCTTTTTTGTTCATTTAATTATTTAGAATTTAAATATTGTTTAAAAAGGAGTCATCCTCTTATGGTACAAAAAGAAATCCCTAACATATTTGTAGAAAAAATTTTTTATAATTTAACTCCAGCAATACTTTATGAACATGCCTTAAAGTTTGAAGAAAGTAACATGATTACAAATTCTGGGGCATTATCCTCATTATCTGGGATAAAAACAGGAAGAAGTCCAAAAGATAAAAGAATTGTTAAAAATTCTGATAGCGAGCGGGATGTAAACTGGGGTAATATTAATATTCCAATTACACAAGAGTGTTTTAGCTCACTAAAAAAAAATGCTCTAGAATTTTTAAATAAACAACCTCATTTATATATTTGTGATGTGTTTGCAGGCTGGGAAAAAAAATTTAGATTAAAAGTTAGAGTTATTTGCACGCGTCCATATCATGCACTTTTTGTTAATAATATGTTTATTATACCTAACGCAGAAGAACTAAAAGAATTCAATAATCCAGACTGTGTCATTTATAATGCAGGCTGTTATTTACCGCAAATATCTTTGCAAGAAATAGATTCTAAAACAAATATCAGTCTTAATTTAGAAACAAAAGAAATGATCATTTTAGGAACAGAGTATGCAGGAGAAATGAAAAAAGGGATATTTACATTAATGAATTACCTTATGCCAAAACAAAATGTTTTATCAATGCATTGTTCTGTGACAGAAGGCCATAAAGGTGATGTGAGTATATTTTTAGGATTATCTGGTACAGGGAAAACTACGTTATCGGCCGATCCCAACAGAAAACTGATTGGAGATGATGAACATTGCTGGCATGATAATGGTATTTTTAATATTGAAGGTGGTTGTTATGCCAAATGTGATAACCTGTCTAAAGAAAAAGAACCAGAAATTTTTGCGGCAATTGGTTTTGGGAGTTTACTCGAAAATGTAGTGCTTCATCCAACAACTCGTATACCAAACTACAATGATTTAAGTATTACAGAAAACACGAGAGCCTCTTATAAGCTAGAATCTATCCCTAGCTCTAAAATACCTGCAATAACAACACATGCTAACAACATTATTTTTCTAACCTGCGATGCTTTTGGCGTATTGCCTGCTGTAAGTTTATTAACTCCAGAGCAAGCGTTATACTATTTTATTAGTGGATATACCGCCAAAATTTCTGGTACCGAAGTTGGTATCAAAGAACCAGTTGCCACGTTTTCTGCCTGCTTTGGCGCTCCATTTATGGTTTTTTCTCCTATTAAATATGCCGATTTATTAAAACAAAAGCTACAACAAGACAAAAATATCAATACCTGGCTTATCAATACAGGATGGATTGGTGGCGCCTATGGTGTTGGAGAACGCATTTCTTTAAAATATACCAGAGCAATTATCGATGCAATTCATGATGGTACTTTAATAAAAGAAGAATTTATAAATTTTGAAATTTTTAACCTTAAGATACCCAAAAACGCAAATCGCATACCAAACCATATTTTAAATCCAAAGGAGACCTGGAAAAACAAGCTAAATTACGACGATAATTGCCTTAAATTAGCTAAATTATTTATAGAAAACTTTAAAAATATTCAAGATATTAATTTCCTTCATCACGCCGGACCTCAAGTTTAAATAATCAATAATATAAAATTTCAAAATATCCCTTCATTTTTGATTGTATCCAAATATGTAATACGCCGTCCACTAAGTTTTTAACATAAGCTTGCCTTAGGTTTTGAATTCATAATTGACTTGACAATTTTTTGTGTTAATTGATTCCAACCACTA
>QOVW01000111.1 GCA_003339605.1 Spirobacillus cienkowskii
ATCGAATTCGTGCGCACTCTGCCCTTGATTATCTTGCACCATTAGAGTATGAAAAAAATTATGATATTTAACCGTCCACTTTTCGGGGATCACACCAAGATAAGTACTGAATATAGACAAATACTTAAATAGAGAGGCAGAAAAACGTCCGAAGACATCTTTAGTAGAATGGACTTTTGATGCAATTTGAATTCCACTAGATTCAATTAACCAGTTAAAAGTAGGAGAGTAAAGGAATTTCACCTCCACCCTCTCGCAGAACATGAGTTTGAACCTCTTGATTCACTCCGCTCCCATTACTTAATTGTTAATACTTTTCAATTCCAGTGAGAAAACAGTAAAATGGTACCCAAATAGTAGACAATCTAATATAGATAATTATGAGGAAGGAAGGGTTCTCAAATGAAGAACAAGAAGAAAGTATTTTCCGAAGAATTCAAAAGGAAAGCAGTTAATCTATCCAATAACAGTCAGAAATCACTCCAAGAAATTGTCGATGAGCTTGGCATTGGTTTCACAAATCTATGTAAGTGGCAGAATCAATATCTACAACATGGAGTTATAAAGCCAGAATCTTATAAAAAGCCTAAGGATCATGAGACTATATAGCTTAAAAAAAATGAACGCCTAAAAATGGAGAATGAAAACTTAAAAAAGGCTACAGCTTTCTTCGCGAAAGAAAACGACTAAGATATCAATTTATTCACGTGGAGAAAGGTAATTTTCCTATAACAACAATACGCTCTTTGATGAGCGCCTCTCGACAAGGTTACTACAAATGGCGCAAAACAGTATTCAATCCTAAAACTCAAAAAAACGAAAAGTTAAAAGAAGTTATAGCTAAAATCCACAACTTCTCTAGGTAAAACTATGGCAGGTCAGGGTTTTTCAAACCTGCAAAATGCAAGGGATCTCATGCGATAGAAATAAGATCAGAAAGCTTATGAAACAAATGAAATTGCAGGGCAGAGGAAAGCCTAAATTTGTAAAAACGACCGATTCCAAACACAATCAAAAGGTTTTTCCAAACCTCATTACCCAAGATTTTAGAGCTTGTTTACCCCAATTCTTTATGACTTCTGACATTACATATGTTGCCTACAAAAAAAGATTGGCTTTATTTATGCGTGGTTTTAGATTGTTTTGCGAGGACTATTGTTGGATGGGGTGTATGTTCCGACAAAATAAATTCTGAGCTTGTTACGTCTGCAATTCAGCATACAATCAGCTTTAGAAAACCTGGCAAAGGTGTGATTTTTCATAGCGATAGAGGCAGCCAATACGCAAGTTCCTCTGTTATTAAATTATTAAAACAGCATGAATTTCATCAATGTATGAGTAATGCTGGTAACTGTTACGATAATGCTATTTCTGAATCTTTTTTTGCCACTTTAAAGACTGAATTGATTCATAAATGCAATTTTTTATCGTGAAAACAAGCTAGAGCCTCTATTTTTGAATTTATTGAGGTGTTTTATAATCGAGTTCGCATCCATTCAAAACTTGACTTTAAGTCGCCTTTTGAATATGAAAAATTTATAGTTAACTCTGTATACTATTTTGGAGTCATAACATGTGAAGAGCGGTGAATGAATAGTATTTATAAGCGTTGAAGTTTTTGTAATTAAAATGGAGCAAATAGCCACACCATTGAGCTATATATAAAAAAGAATTATTCAAGGATATTTCTTACTGCGGACTAACAGAAAGTGGCGTGCACACGTTTGTTCATCAAATAATGAAAAAAAGTTGCAAAGATCTTTATCAATCCCTGCTTGATAAATGGTAATTTTAATGAACACTCTATCCATATAAAAGTTAGATTTAAATTTTATAGACTGCTCTGGAGGATTTTGAACGTTAAAGATTTGTTAAAATCAAGACTAAAGAAAATTGCAAAGTAAAGAATCTTGTTTTTATGAACAATGGGTAACGAAGAATTGCTTAAAAAATTGGATTAAATTTTAACTAACTCACAATTTCATTTTCGGAAGGTTTTTAAAGAAGTGGATTAGTAACAAACTACTACAGCTGCTACTTGAAAGTGCTATTTGGTTGGTTTAGTGTGTTAAAAACTGTGTTATTTTGCATAACGATCTGCTGTTTTTACGATTGCTACTTGATAATGTAGCTGGTTAATTTTAAGAGAATCTTTTTTTAACTTTAAAAATAAATTTATGGCAGCACCTGGATTGTCAATAGTTTTTTCGTAGTATCGCCAAAAATAGTCATCGAATATCATAACTCCACCAACTTTCAGCATCTCAAAGCATTTCACGGCGTCAACAATCACGTCGTCGCGGTGATGTGATCCGTCAACATATATAAAGTCATAGACAGATCTTGCATAGTGATTATTAAAAAACGAGAATGAAGATCCTTTGTATTTTGTTAAACGATCTTTAAAATCTGAAAGATTATTATCGAATGTCAGCTCAATCTGGTTAAGGATAGAGGTTGAAGACAATGATCCATTTTTATGCTCATCAGCACCTTCCCAAGTATCAACACAGGTAAGGTGAGCTTTTGGCATTTTTGATAAAATGAAATGACTTGATAGTCCTTCCCAACTTCCTATCTCAAGGGCTTTTATGTGCTTGTTTTGAAATTGATGCTCGTCAATAATAGACAACCAAAATGGAACGTTGCTTCCAAACCAATCATTCGAAAGCTGTAAAGATTGCTTTGAAAGCTCAAAGTCTTTGCTTTCCTTTATGTATTGCCTTCTAATTCTAATATTTTTGCGTATGCTTGAAAAAAAAGCAATAAAAACAAAAAGTGGGGCGTAGATTTTAAAGAGATAAGTGCATTCTCTAACTATTAGTTTGAAATATTTGTATGCTTTTAATACTGGCATACGGTATATTTGTTTTGTCATTGCTATTAGCCTTTTGTACTGCTGTGATTTTGCATTATATAGCGTATACTTGAAAAACATAACAAACACAAAGAACGGTGTAAAGCTTTGCTGTTTGAAAACTAACAAAAAAAATCTTTAAAATGACAAGAAGGCAAGGACAAGCTCGTAACTATTAATTAATTAGGTAGTGTACTCAAGTGTTGAAAATAATTTGATTTTTTTCATGTTATCACGCTTTCGTTAGACTTGGTAATCTAATTTTTGTAGGAAACATTCAAAAAATCACGTGTTCTCTGATATTTGAGAATACATCCAGTTAATTGCAGCTTTTAGAAAGAAAGTATCTATATAGCAGCATTTTGCTTTGTCAATAACTAAAGCTTGCATTTGATTGCAATTAGCACAAAATGAAAGTATTTTACAGTAAAACCAAGCGAAACAATATGGGGATGAAGTATATGATTTTGCAATTTTCAGTCTTCTTAAAGATGTAAAGAGATAATATTGATTTAGCATTTTAATTTTAAAAAAGAATAGAGAAAAAGTTGAGAAAAGTAGCTGCAGTTAGTATGTATGGCATATAGTGAAGAGTTGGATTTACCTGACCATTGATAGTTCCAAGTTGTTAGTTAATTTTTCAGCCATTAACTTGGAACTGTTTTTCAAATGTCACAACGACTTTTTTAAATCTTAATTCGTGTAATATTAATTGTTTTGAAAATGGATTTACAATGAACATTTTAATTACAGGCGGTGCAGGCTTTATAGGATATCATGTCGCATATGAATTATTAATGAACAATAACACAGTTTATAGTATAGATAATTTTCTAAGTGGACAGAAAGAAAATATATTACTATTACAAAAGAAGTTTCCAAAAAATTTTATATTTAAAGAAATTGATGTGTTAAATTTTAACGATATTCTTAGCTTCTTGGGTGAAACTAAGATTGATCAAATTTTTCACTTAGCATGCCCAGCATCTCCGCCAATTTACCAAAGAAATCCTCTTAATACTTTAGATATCTGCTATCTCGGTTCAAAAAATATGCTTGATCTTGCTAAATTATATAATGCAAAAATTTTGCTTGCTTCAACAAGTGAAGTTTATGGAGACCCCCTAGTTCATCCTCAGTCAGAAGACTATAAAGGAAATGTTAATACTTACGGAATAAGAGCGTGCTATGATGAAGGCAAAAGAGCAATGGAAACATTGGGTTTTATTTATTTACAAATGAAGGTTGATGTTAAAATTGCTAGAATATTTAACACTTATGGACCAAGAATGTCTTCCCAAGATGGTAGATTATTGACTAATTTTATTATTCAAGGCTTAAAAAAACAAGATCTTACTGTTTATGGTGATGGAGAACAAACTCGTTCTCTTTGTTATTGTACAGATCTTATTAATGGTTTAATTAAGCTTATGAATTCAAATATAAACTTTCCTATAAATTTGGGAAGTCAGTTTGAATTAAAAGTTATAGATATTGCTAAATTAGTAATTAAGTTGCTTAATTCTAATCTCAAAATTATTTTTAATCCTTTACCAGAAGACGATCCAAAGCAACGAATGCCCGATATTTCAAAAGCTAAAATGCTTTTAAATTGGTCTCCTGAAGTTTCTCTTGAAGATGGAATTTCAAGCATGATATTAGATTTTAAGGAAAGGTTTAACTAATGGATTTATGTGTAATTGGTGCTGGGTATGTTGGATTGGTAAGCGCCACATGCTTTGCAGAACTGGGGCATAATGTTGTTTGTATTGATAAAGATTTGGATAAAATTAAATTACTAAAAAACTATGAAATTCCAATATATGAACCAGGTTTGAGTGATTTAATAAAAAATAATATGATGTTGGAAAGATTAGATTTTTCTAATGATTTAATTGCTTCAATTAAAAATAATCCTTTGATACTCATCGCTGTTGGAACTCCTTCAAATGAAGATGGTTCTTCTGATTTAAAACATGTTGTATCAGTAGCAGAAATTATCGGGCAACACATAGAAAATGATAAAGTTGTAATTATCAAATCAACAGTACCCGTTGGAACTAATTTACTTATTAAAAATAAAATTGAAAAAGAACTAGCAAAAAGAAATATTTACAACGTGTCAATTGATGTTGTTTTTAATCCAGAATTTTTAAGGGAAGGGTCTGCAATCAACGATTTTATGTGTCCTGATAGAATTGTGATTGGTTTAGAAAATAATAAATCAAAGGAATTAATTTTACAATTGTATGAAAAATTAATATTAAATGATCATCCAATTCTATTTATGGATTTAAAATCTGCGGAATTAACTAAATACGCTTCAAATTCAATGCTTGCATTAAGAATCAGCTTTATGAATGAGCTAGCTTCTTTTTGTGAAGTTTTAGGTGCAAATATAGATCATGTTAAAAATGGTATGGGTTTAGATAAAAGAATTGGTACAGAGTTTTTACAATGTGGTCTTGGTTATGGAGGTAGCTGTTTTCCAAAAGATATTAAAGCATTAATAAGCTCCATGAAAGAAAATAAGTTAACTTCCAAAATTTTAACTGCAGTTGAAGAGGTAAATCAAAATCAAAGAATACTATTTTTTAATAAAATATTAACTCACTTTAACAATGATATTAAGAATAAGGTTTTATGTTTATGGGGATTGGCATTTAAAGCAAATACTGATGATGTTAGAGAATCTCCAGCAGCATATTTAATAAATATGTTAACTAATGCAGGTGCATATGTTAATGTGAATGACCCTAAAGCTTTAAAATTTGTAGATCATTGTCTTTCAAACGTTCAACAAGTTTCAGCATGCGAAGATATGTACCAAACTCTTGAAAATGCTGATGCTTTAATAATTGCTACAGATTGGCAAATATATAAAAATCCAGATTTTGATAAGATTGAAAAATTATTAAAGGAAAAAACAATATTTGATGGAAGAAATATATTTGCTCATTTTAATTTAAAAGATCTTGGTTGGAAATATTACAATATAGGTAATCACTATGGTCAAGAAAAAAATTAAACTCTATCGATTCTGTATCGCATAAGGAGTACTTGACTTTAAATTATCATTTGAATAAGAATATGCCAGTTAATAATTGAGAAAAATCAATTAGAATTTGAATAAGTAGTTAAACAGGCAGGCGGAAAATCGTCCGAAAACATGGACTATAAGGCCTTTAGTTGATCGAACTTTTGATGCGATTTGAATTCCACTAGATTCAATTAACCAGTTAAAAAGGATTTCAATGGACTGCCGAATAGAACTGACAGATTGAGAATAAACTTTTTCATCACTGGAAAGAATTTTTTTACTTCGAGAGAGTTTAATTGGGGTATGTAATTTAGAGTTTATTTGACTCAAGTTTTTTTTGGTAGATTGATCACAGTAAGCACGATCGGCAAAGATTTGAGAATGTTTAAAGTTTAAAAGATCGTTCTTAACAGCAGTTAAGTCGTGTATTGCGGCTGGGGTGACTTTAAAATCAATAGGGGAAGCAAGTTTTTTATTTTGAAACAAAGCGGCGAGATGAAGTTTTAAACCATAGTAAAACTTATCTTTTGAAGAGCAATAGCCAATAGCAGAGATATCATTTGCAGTATTGCACTTGTGCGCCCGAAAACCAGTTGTGAGCATAATAGGTAAAGAGTCAATCAGAATAAAAGGTTGCGTTTTTGTTTTAGTGATTTTAAATTTATTATTTTTTAAAATAAAGTTTGCAAGTTCGGGAAAGAGTTTACTTAAGCTATTAAGCCGAGATAAAAATCCTTCATAAGAAGGCAAGTGAGGAAACCAGTTTGGAATAAAATTTTTAGTGAAGTTAAAAATAGCTTTTATATTTTTTTGTTTCATTAAAACT
>QOVW01000034.1 GCA_003339605.1 Spirobacillus cienkowskii
AGAAGGTGACTCACAAGAAGGTGACTCACAAGAAGGTGAAAGATTTCTACGAATACTACCAGATGTTAAAGCAACAGATAAAGATTCTTTACATAATCTTTTGGAAAGAGCTACTTCAAAAAATATTCTAGTTTTAAAAGATAAAGAACATTTTTTAAAAAAAATTGTTGATTTTAGGAACGCAATATTACATGGAAATTTTGAACAACGTGCAAAAGAAAATAATTTATCTTCTGCCGAAGAATATTTTAAAACTCTTTTTGCCTCTGAAATTGAAAAAATATTTGATATTATAGATGATTTGTTTAAACAAATTGAACCTGATACAGGGGGTAAGAGATGACGTCTGATAACAGCTGCAAGCTCAAAAGGCCTTTCTATACAGTAAAATAATCACTTATAACTTTCCCATAAAAAACCTATATATATTTGAATATGAGAATTTCAAAATTCTTATTTTTTTACTTAACAAAACAATATTATCAATTAATATCTATAATTTTTAAAAATATAATTCTATTTAAAAATCATAAAACTCATAAAATTATAATATAAAAGAATAAATAATGATAAAAAACCAATCCAATACAGAGGGGTTTCTTTAAAACTGTGATAAATAGCTATCATACTATTCTTAATATTACTTAATTTATATTTTTTTTTGGTAGGCTCAAATTTTTTCATTTTCAATAGTTCTTCTTTATACAATCTTAATAATCTCATATCATCTTCTGTTTTTTCTTTCTTATTTCTGATTAATATAATAACTTCGGGAAATATATTTTTATTTTTTACGAGTAAAACAATAATAACTGCTATTGATAGAAAATTCCATAATATTGAATTTTTAGGTTCTAAACCAGCACATGAAATAGCAAATGTAAATGAGAATAAACCAATCGTATTATTTAAAAAATATTTCCAATCTTGTATTTGTTTAATAACTTTTTTTTCTTCTAAAAAATAATTTTTATTTTCGTTATATAACATTTCTAATATCCATTGCAAAAAATTAAATTTTACTAAATAACATCAAAATTCTGAATACCAGTTAATTTATCAAATTTCAAGCCAAAAACCTTTCAATACTTTCAGTCACACCAGTAACAGGAAGTTGAGTTGCATCAAAATATGCTGTTGTCATATCAGAAGTTTTGTGGCGAGCTATTTTTTGAACTACTTGCATAGAATGACCTGAACTAGCCAAAAATGTAATTGTTGTATGTCTGAGTCCATGAGCTGATACATGTTTGATATTTGCTTTTCTAGCTAAAGAAGAAATAAGAGCAGAAAAGTCTTTAGGGCTTTGAGAAACAAAAGGAAACAGAAAATCTAAGTTAGAAGTAGAATAACCATATTCATGAGCTGTTTTTTTCCATTGTTCTAATTTTTGCGCAATGGAATAAGAAATTTCAACTTGACCATTGGAACCACATTTTGCAGAACATTGAATGCTTTTAGTACGGTGATCCATAGTTTTATCAATTGTGATGAATAAAGAAACAGTACCAAGGTTGTCTATGTTTAAATAATTAAGATCGCCCCAAGTAAGAGCTGCTGCTTCTCCTATTCTCAGTCCAGTGTATATTAAAAATTCTATAATAAGTCCTGTTTGAAGTCCCCGTTTGTAAGCTTGGGCAATGAGCAATTTAGCTTCTTCTTTGGTAAGAGCTTTTTTCTTAATTGTGTTTGCTTGATTATTTTCTAAACGATTTTTCTTATAAAAGATGCTTAAGTTATTTTTAACTTTAGAACGTTTCAGAGGGTTATCTTCTAAATAGCTTTTAAAACAACACCAATCCAAAAATGAATTAAAACAACCTATAATGTTTTTAATAGACTTTAGAGAGCGTTTTTTACCTCGGTTGGTAGTAGACTCAGCTAAATTTAAAACGAACGCTAAAATGCCCTGTTCTGTTATTTCTTCAGGTTTCAAATGTCCAAAAGCTTTATCCAAGTATAATCTTACATTTTGTTGATAGATAAAAAGCGTTTGTGGTGAATATGCACCAAACGGATTTTCAAGCCATTGTGTAAACAAAGTTTCACAGATTAGGGATAAATTAACAGAAGGTTTTAACATATGCTCTCGCCATTGTATGGCTTCCTCTTGTTTAAAAAAGGTTTTGGAATAGTGCTCCCCCTGAATAGAAACCCTCGCTTCCCATTTATTGATGCGTTGTAAAAAACGGATGCCTGCTAATTTGTTTGTGTTTTGAAGCATACTTTGTAATTCCTTTTACTTAAGTTTTTTAATTAAATTTATTTTTAGAAATAGAGTCTAAATGTTTCATTTATAGATAAATGAAAGCCAGTATTTTTTTTTCTTTGTCCTGCGTTATAGACTTTAGCCTCACTAAACCGTTTTGTCATTTCATTTGAAAAGCTTTTAATTTGGTCAAATTTACTTTTAGGAAATAATTTTTTAAAAACATAAAATAAATCTGAAATTAAAATTGCTGAACTATTTTTATCTATTGTTATGCTAAACATTTCAATAAATTCATCAACGTCTGCTAAAATGGTGTGCTTTTTTTGAATGGCCGCAATTTCTTCTAGAGATAAGAAGCATTTCCAATTTTCATCAACTAAAGTCCATAGCCAAGTGCCATCAAAATTTAATGGGTATAAATATCCTTGTTTTTTTTCATTTTCAGTTAAATAATTTAAATTTTCTAATGCGCAATAAAGAACGCTTATTTCTTTAAAAGATTTTACTTCAACAGGAAAGAAACGTCTATTTCCTGTATCATCTTTTATTTTTTCTGCTAAATTTAAAACATTTGCTGTTGCAATAAAAGTAGATTTGTTTTCAACATGTATGGTTTTATTAGAACCTAAAATTCTAGGTGATAAGGTTTCCGTTGTAATAATATTCTTTAAATAACTAATGTCACTTTTTTCAGCTTGGGCAAGTTCATCTAAAAATAGAATATTACGTTCTAAATTAGAAGCAATTTCTCTCGAGTCAACAATTTCACCAACACTTTTATTTAAAAAGAAAGAATCAAATTGACTAAATGGTTTGCAAAAATTTTTTACAAATTCGGTTTTACCCACACCCTGATGAACGTTGATAAATACTGGGCATAAATGATTTTGAACTTTTAAATTATTCAATTTTCTTTTTACTTGCCAAATAAAATGCATTAAAACTTTAGCTATTATTTCAGGATGATTTTGACTGTCGCAATTTAATGCTGGTAAAATAAACTTAGTAAATATAGATATAGTATTTTGATAACTTGAACCTTTATAATTAATTTTCTTTTTAATCTCTTCTAAATTTTGAAAAGCAATTTCATAATCCATAACACTAATTGTATTTAAAATATGTTCTTTATGAAAACGAATGCGTTTTGTTGGGTGTTCTTTATTACTTTCATAGTAATATAAGTTTTTTAAAGAGTTTTGAAAAATATATTCCGTTATTCTTAATTGACTAAAACCTTTTTGTTTATATTTTAAAACTTCTTTTCTTAATAATTCATCGATAGATTTAGCTGTAACAATATTTTTTAAATTATTGTTTTTTTCTTGTCTATATTTTTTAATATTCTCAACTTGATTATTTTCAAAACCTATATTATACTGCTTCATAGTGATGAAAACCTCCTAAAAGTAGTTTATGAAAGCTTCTAAGTTGCTGTTAGAGGCTTTCTTTTTTTTGAGTAAATCATTTAAATCATTGCAATTTTCTAATAATTCAATGGAAAAAATTTCTACATTTTTTATTCCAAATTGTTCTGCAGTTTTTTTTGTTTTGAATGCTAGATCTTGTCCTGTGTTTAATTTCGATTTGTTGTCGTTATTAAAAGCAATAATTAGTCTTTTACAATTACGAATTAATTTTAAATTATCTTTCCACATTGCACTTTGAATTTGCCCAGAAGTAACCCAAATAACATCATTTCTTTTTAATAAATGTCTGCCAGCAAGCATATCTGTACAGCCTTCAGTTAAAATAATTGTAAAATTTTCACAACCATTATATTGCAACCAAGATGTATTTTGATGATCTAAATATTTTGGAATAAGTAAGCCATAATAGCCAATACTAGCAGGAAATCCTTCTAATTCAGGAATATGTTTTATTCCTAATGTAACTTCTTTTGGTTGGTTTATTTGTTGTAAATTTGTATAGCGTGCTCTTATTCCTGTAACATATTCTATTACATTGCCATTAGAATCTTTTAAATAATTCCAGCAAAAGAATAATGCTAAATAGTCTTTGCTTATCCATTGCAAGCAAGGTTTATTTGTTATGGCATGCGGTTTCCAAATTCCTGTTAAATATTTTTCTTCAATCGTTAACTTTTGAACACATTTTAATTTTTCTAATTGTTCAGGAGAATGAAGCAAAACAAAAGATTTTATACCATAAAATGCACATTCTAAATTAAATCCTCTTTTTTTCCACCAGTCTAAAACTTGTTTTGATGCATTTTTATTCTTTGTAAGTTCTAATTCTTTAGCAATTAAAGTCAAAATTTCACAACGTATTTGATACCATGTATTTTGCATACATTCGGAAAAAACTCTTAAATCAGAATAATTTGACAATTTATATGATACATTTTCTTTTTTATTTAAGCTTATGAGAGTAGGGCTACGGAAGTCTTGCCACTTCCCTAGTTCTTTCTGCAATAATATCCAAGCTTCTTTTTCTGAAATTTGAAGTATTTTAGAAATCAATTTAACAGGAGTCAAACGCATTTCTGAACCACTAGCGCAATGGTTCATGAAAATTTGTTTATTTATTAGGTATCTTAAGGAATGATATTTTTGGCTACTAGTGAAAATATTTTTAAAGACAATTTCATTTCCTTCTTTAATACCATAGCCTAAATCAATATTACAAATTTGAAGAGCCTTAACCCATTCAGGGGAAGCAAATGAAGCAAAATTCATAACTTTGCTCCTTTGAATGGTTTTATTTTCTTTTGTTCTACTTCTTCAACAAATGCTTCTAACTTTAAACGTGTGGTATGAGAGCATGACTTTCCCTTAGCAATATTTGTAAGAGTTTGTCTTGATATTCCAGATTTCCGTTCTAACGCACAAATACTACCACACATTCTAACCCCTTTCTTTAAAGCCACTGAGGCTAATTCTTTAAATTTTTCATTGGAAAGTTTTTTATTCAGATGACGAATTGTTAATTCCATAAAATCTCCTAATATGTTTCAAAAGAGAAAAATTTCTCTTCTGAAATAACTATGTTGATAAGTGAGCAGAATGTCTAAATTAGTTATGAAACGTGAAAGTTATGGATTCCTTCAAATTTTGCCGGCCATGCCGATGATGCCGAGAAGAGTTTTTGCTCTTACCGGCACATACTCATATATATTTTATATATATAAGTATTAATTTGCCGATGAAGCCGAGAAGAATTGCTATAGCCACAAAAAAATTTTGTTATCCCAAATTCATTGCTTTACAGTTTGGTAGGTTTGTTACTCGTATGAGGTGTACAATTTGATATTATTAAACTATTTAAATCAAAGAAATTTGAAGCAAAAAGAAAAAATGAAACAAAGCCAGTTCGATTCTTGCTGGGTCTGCCATTTAGATGTATTTTTACTTTCTCTGTTTTTTGTTAAATAATTAATCTTTTTACCTAATATAGAGTTTCTGTTAAGATATAACTATTTTAAATCTCTGAATCAATAAATTCACTTCAAAAACTATTATAGTTTTTCATTCAATATTTCATTTGCAAAGTAATCACTCAAAATTAGTCAAAGGAAATAGATTTTTTATAGATTTTTTTTTCTTCAATACTATTCATTAACGCAATTAAGCTTCTTCCAACTGCATGGGATAAATTCACTGGTACAGCATTACCAATTTGTTTATATTGACTATTTATAGATCCAACAAAACTCCAAGCATCAGGAAAAGTTTGAATTCTAGCATATTCTCTGACTGTTAATGGTCTAGTTTCTTCAGGATGACAACGTTCAGTCTGATTCTGAGCAGGAGCACAGGTAAGAGTTAAACTCGGCTCATCCCAAGAAAGCCTACGAGCCATACCAGTTTTACCTCCTCCAAGAAAATAACTTTTTTTCATGTACTCTCGTTGTATTTTATCTGGTAAATCTTTCCAATATCCTCCTTGAGGAACTAAAGACATTATTTCTTTTTTTCTTTTCACATAAACTTGTCCTTCTGAGTTGGGCACATCAGAATCAAATAATTCACCTGCTTTTAGCGCATCTTTTAATGTAAAAATTTTTTTATAAGGTGCTGGCCAAGAAAATTTTGAATATTTAAAAAGATCATTCCTAATTCCAACTAAAAATAAACGTTCCCTTTTTTGAGGAACTTGATAAAAGATAGCTTTCAACACGTGTGGTTCAATTAATGTATAACCCAATTCGTGTATTATTGATTTCATAGAGGCAAGGGTTCTACCTTCATCATGCTCTAACAAGCCTCTAACATTTTCCCCCAAAAAAACCTTTGGTTTTATTTCTTTAATTGCTCTTGCAAAGTGAACCACTCGCCCCTATAGGGAGCGAGCTTCTGAAGTCATAGGAATCAGCGGATTAGATTGCTCTAATATCGTCTTACATATTCCTCGTCCAGCTTT
>QOVW01000112.1 GCA_003339605.1 Spirobacillus cienkowskii
TGCAGCATATCCTGTTTTCAATATTCATCAATTTCCGTATAAATATTTATTTTTGGTTATCTATGTTGCCAACAAACTTAGTGGACGGCGTATAATTATGGAATTATTATTTATAATCACAAAGAAGCAATAGATGATGCCCTTCTATTCTATAAATTTAATGAATGTCTTTTGGATTATAAAATAAAACATCTAGCTGTTGTAGAACTTCAATATTAATTTTTCTTTTAAACTTATATCAAAAGAAACAAGACTGTACAGTCTAACCATTTACCACAAATAACAATTTTTCAACTTTGCTTTCAACTTGTTAAAAAACCTCTATAATTACAATTAATTAATTAATTTTGTTTTTAAATTTAACTGTTTACATTGACAGATACAAAAAATTCACTTAGTAAGTCGTAAGATAAAAAATTATTAGCTCCTACTTGCTCAACGATCGGGAAAGTTTTATGTTTAAAAACACATTAACTCAATTCATATTTATTGTTATTTTTTCTTTAATACAGTTTAAAATATCGATACAAAAAAGCTTTGCTGCTGAAGTACCACCGGGAACAAAGCTCTCAAACCAACAAATTTTAAATGTAGGAATTGGATCAGAAATTTCAACACTCGATCCGCAAAAAGTGCAAGATGTGATTAGCTACCGACTCACATACGATTTATTTGAAGGTCTAACCACCGAAAACGAAAAAGGAGACATAGTTCCTGGCATTGCTGATAAATGGGAAGTGAGTAAAAATAGCTTAATTTATACTTTCCATATTCGCAATGGCGCGAAATTTTCTGATGGCTCTCCGATTACTGCCGAAGACGTTGTGTTTTCGTTTCAAAGACTTGTGGATCCCAAAACAGCCTCACCGTATTCAGACATTATTTCCATGGTCAAAAATGCAAAACAGATTGCAACAGGACTTTCTCCTGTATCATCACTCGGAGTAAAAGCAGTAACTACATCTAAAGTTGAAATTTCATTAAACGTTCCAACTGTATATTTTATTAAAATTACAGCTTTAACAAATTTAGCGATTGTTCAAAAAGCCAATGTTGAAAAACATGGTGACCAATTTACGCTTCCTGGAAACTTAGTTTCAAGCGGCGCATTTGTATTAAAATATTGGAAAATTGGTGATAAGCTCACAACTGTCAGAAATAAAAACTATTGGAATAACGATAAAACAATTATTGAAACAGTGAATTACTACCCAATAACAGACGTCAATACAGAATTACAAATGTATCAAACAGGACAAATTGACTTTACGTATGATATTCCTTCAGATAAATATGATTTTCTTAAAAAAAATTATGCTTCGCAACTTTATACCAGCCCAATTTTAGCAATTTTTTATATAAATTTAAACAATAGCATAGAACCTTTTAAAAATAATATTAAATTACGTCAAGCGTTAAGTATGGCAATAGACAGGGACGTACTCGTTGAAAAAATCATCGGACGTGGTGAAAAATCGATATACGATATTGTTCCTTATGGAATATCAAACTATAAACAAAATAGTTATGCATGGTCAAAATTAAGTAAAGAACAACTTATAGCAGAAGCACAAAAATTATATAAAGAAGCAGGATTTTCAAAAGACAATCCTTTAGAAATATCTTATTCTTATAATACAAATCATTTATTTAAAAAAATTGCGATTGCAATTTCATCAATGTGGGAAAAAACTCTAGGCGTTAAAGTTAATTTAATCAATCAAGAATGGAAAGTTTTTCTTACCGAAAGAATGGAAGGACGTTACGTGACGTCTCGAGATAATTGGTATGCAGATTACAATGATGCATCTACATTTCTTGACCTCTTTAAGTCATCAAACCCTCAAAATAGCTCAAGATATAAGAATTTTCAATTTGATGAACTTTTAAAGCAAGCATCTCATGAAACTAACGAAACAAATCGAAAAAAACTGCTCGAAAAAGCATCGGCATTAATGTTAGAAGATTATCCAATTATCCCACTATACACCTATGTTTCAACGCATCTTGTAAAAAGCTATATTGGAGGCTATACAGGTCAAAACCCTTTAGATAATATTTACTCAAGAAATTTCTATATTATTGAAAATAAAAATAACTAAAAGTATAAAATTATTTTTTAAAAATCATATTATGTAAATACGCCTAATTTTTGTGATGTTTAAATAACACTTTTTTAAGGTTATACTAAAATATGCTAAAATATACACTAAAAAGATTTTTAATAGCATGGCCAACATTATTGATTTTAATTTCTCTTTCTTTTTTTTTGATGCACTCAATTCCTGGTGGTCCATTTTCTGGAGAAAAAACATTAAATCCCGCAGTACAAGCAAATTTGGATGCCAAATATCATTTAAACGATCCTCTTTACAAACAATATTTTGATTACTTATGCTCAATTGCACAAGGCGATTTTGGACCTTCATTTAAATATCCAGACTGGACTGTAAATCAATTAATTTCACAAGGATTCCCTGTTTCTTTAATAATTGGTGCTTGGGCTATGACAATTGCAATAATAATTGGTATATCAATCGGTTTACTTGCAGCCTACAAACAAAACTCGTGGATTGATTACATGGCATCAAGTATTTCTATGACAGGAATTTCAATTCCAAACTTTGTTACTGCTCCTATGTTTACATTACTATTTGCAGTCATATTAGGATGGCTGCCAGCAGGAGGTTGGAATGAAGGATCTGTTAAAAATTTAATTTTACCAATTACAACCTTAGCACTCCCACAAATTGCAATTATCAGCAAAATGATGCGCAGCAGTATGATTGAGGTTTTAAAAAGCAATTTTATTCGCACTGCTAAAGCCAATGGAATTCCTAGTAGAGTTATTCTTTTAAAACATGCTTTAAAACCAGCTATTTTACCCGTAATTTCATATCTAGGTCCAGCTTCAGGGGGGATCATTACAGGATCTGTGGTAGTAGAACAAATTTTTAGTTTACCCGGACTCGGCAGCTACTTAATTAAAGGAGCACTTAACCGAGACTACACTCTTGTTTTAGGAACTGTAATTTTAGTTGGCACTATTATTATTATTTTTAATTTTATAGTCGATCTTATTTATATGTTAATAGATCCAAAAATTAGACTTTAGCAAGGATAAAATATCATGTCCGTTATATTAAAAAGAACAAATATAAACAAGAATATTTTAATCCCAAATTTACTAGAAGATAATTCATACATTAAAAGAAAAAACATATACAGAGATGCTTTTAATCGATTACTAAAAAATAAAGCTGCAATAATAAGTTTTATTATTCTTTTTATAATTATATTAATTGTTACTTTATATCCATTTATCACTCATTATGAAATTCAAGATACCGACTGGTTAGCAATTTCTAATCCTCCAAATATTACAAATTATCATTATTTTGGCACAGATGATCTAGGAAGAGATGTTTTTGCAAGAACATTATATGGTGGAAGAATGTCATTATTTATAGGCATAATTTCTAGCTTAATTAGTATTTTAATTGGTATTACTTATGGTGCAACAGCTGGTTTTTTAGGAGGAAAAACTGACGAAATCATGATGCGAACTGTTGATATTATATATTCACTTCCTTTTATGTTTTTTGTTATCTTATTAATGACGTTTTTTGGAAGAAATATTTTCTTAATTTTTATTGCCATTGGAGCAGTAAACTGGCTAGACATGGCTCGAATTGTTAGAGGGCAAACACTCAGTCTCAAACGCAAAGAATTTATTGAAAATGCATACGTTTGTGGCCTATCAACCCCTATTATTATCCTACGACACATTGTTCCAAACATTTCAGGTATAGTTATTATTTATTTTACATTAACTATTCCACAAGTTATATTAACCGAATCTTTTTTAAGTTTTTTAGGACTAGGAGTTCAAGAGCCTGCAACAAGTTGGGGAGTGTTAATTAATGATGGTGTCCAAAATTTAACAATTGCTTGGTGGCGTTTAGTTTTTCCAGCGAGCTTTCTTGTTGTCACGTTATTTTGCTTTAATTTTATAGGCGATGGATTGCGTGATGCCCTTGATCCTAAAGATCGATAAAAAATTGGAACCTAGAAATGACATTATTAAACGTTACAAATTTAACAATCTCTTTTAATACTCCAGATGGATACATTAAAGCAGTTAATCAATTAAATTTAAAGTTAAACCCAGGAGAAGCACTGGGAATAGTTGGTGAATCTGGATCAGGAAAAACTCAGCTTGTATTAGGAATCATGGGATTACTTGCCTCAAATAGTAATGTGTCAGGAAGTGTTAAATTTCATAACACTGAACTAATTGGACTATCACAAAAGGCATTAAACAAAATTCGAGGAAATAAAATTTCTATCGTTTTTCAAGATCCAATGACGGCATTAAATCCATATTTAAAAATTTCAACACAAATGATTGAAGTTTTAAAATATCATAAAAATATGAACTACAAAGAGGCCAAAAATGAAGCTCTTAAAATGTTAGATTTGGTAAAAATTTCTGATGCAAAAAATCGCATCGATATGTATCCTCATGAGTTTTCTGGAGGTATGCGTCAACGGGTCTTGATCGCAATGAGTCTTCTTTGCAAGCCAGACATACTGATAGCAGATGAACCAACTACAGCGCTAGATGTTACAGTACAAGCACAAATTGTAAACTTATTAAAAGAATTAAAACAAGAATTAGGTTCTGCAATTATTATTATTACTCACGATCTTGGGGTTGTTGCTGGAATTTGTAATCAAGTCATGGTGATGTATGCAGGAAATATAATGGAACGTGGCTCTGTTAATCACATATTTTACACACCAAAACACCCATATACAAAAGCTTTATTACGTTCAATTCCAAATTTAAAAAGTGAAAATTATGACAATCTACCAACAATTACAGGTCATCCTCCAAATCTTTTACAATTGCCAAAAGGATGTTCATTTGCGGATAGATGTGAATTTGTAATGGATGTATGCAAAAATCATATGCCACCTTTAAACAATATAAGTGAACAAATTCAAAATACATGCTTTCTGGAGCTAAGCAAATGAAAGAAACAATTTTATCACTTCATGATTTGAAAGTATATTTTTCAATACCAGATAAAGATTCTTTTTTTAAAAATAAAATTCTTAAAGCCGTTGATGGGGTGAGTTTTGAAATCAAAGAAGGAGAAACATTGGGAATTGTTGGAGAATCCGGTTGTGGCAAATCAACTTTAGCACGTGCAATTTTGCGATTACTTCCAATCACAGACGGAACGATTACATTATTAGGACAGGATTTTTTATCTTTAAATAAAAAAAGACTCCAAGAAGCCAGAAAAAATATTCAAATGATCTTTCAAGATCCTCTTGCTTCTCTCAATCCCAAAATGACTGCTGGAGAAATTATTGCAGAACCTTTTAAAACGTATTTTCCAGCACTTACTAAACAAGAAATTCAAAATCAAATCATCCATATGATGATTTTAGTAGGTTTAATGCCAGAACAAATAAATCGATATCCCCATGAATTTTCTGGTGGACAATGTCAGCGCATTGGAATTGCAAGAGCATTGATATTAAATCCAAGAATCATTGTTTGCGACGAACCAGTAAGTGCTCTTGATGTTTCTATTCAAGGGCAAATTGTAAACTTATTAAAAAAACTACAAAAAGAATTTGGTTTAACCTTAGTTTTTATCTCTCATAACTTGAGTATTGTTAAACATATTAGCGATAAAGTGATGGTGATGTATTTAGGTAAACCCGTTGAAATTGGTTTAAGAGACGAAATATATAATAATCCAAAGCATCCATATACTAAAGCTCTTTTATCTGCAGTGTAAAGTGATTCCTTTTAGTGGACAATATGCTATGAACTTAGGCGTTCATATAGAAGGGTTGTCCAATGGTAAAGAAGAAATCAGTTAAAAGTCAATA
>QOVW01000035.1 GCA_003339605.1 Spirobacillus cienkowskii
ATATTGACTTTTAACTGATTTCTTCTTTACCATTGGACAACCCTTCTATATGAACGCCTAAGTTCATAGCATATTGTCCACTAAAAGGAATCACTTTATTATGTATTATTTTTAATATCAATTTATTAATACATTTATAATTATAAAGAAAAATTATTTTATTATATTTTTAAATATTGTAATAATAAACTTTTAAATTTTGTCATTATTATTTAAAATTGTCTTAAATTCTTTTGTAATCATTAATTTTTTTGTTGTAAAGTTAAATTTTTTTCTGTTTTTTATGATGCAACTCTGGTGGCTCTGCGGTTTTGGGATTATCTGGCCACAAATGACGGGGGTATTTGCGCGAAAGTTCTTTTTTAACATCAAAATACGCCCTCTCCCAAAATCCTTTTAAGTCTTGAGTCACTTGAATCGCTTGCATGTTGGGAGCAAGTAAATGCACAACCACAGGAATGGTGCCTTTGCCAATTTTAGGGGTTTCAACTGTGCCAAAAAAATCTTGCAGCCGAGATGCTATCCACGGGGTTTTGTTGGTTTCGTAATGTACTTTTACTTTTCGGCCTTTGCCAATTTTAATATAGCTTGGAAAAAGTTCTGAAAGTATTTTTTTATCGTCTTCATTTAAAAAATCGTCTAAATACTGTTGCAAGTCTTTTTCTAAAATTTCGGCAAAACTTTTTTTATTTTCACAAATAAACTCAATTAATGTTTTAAAATCGTCATCAGTAAATTGTTTAATTGTAAGATTATACCCTAATTGCTCTGCTAAATGAATACGATTTTTTAAAAACTGCAAATCATCATCGTTGTCAAAAGGTTTGGGCCACTGCGTGGTGAGTTGCTTTTTCAGAAGATCCTCAAAATGACTATTGTATTTTTTAATTGGCTGTTCTTCTAACACGAGTTTGCCATAAAGGGTTTTATTATAACCGCGTACTCTTTGGTTTGCAGAATCCCAAGAATACTCTTCGGTTTGTGATAAAAATTCATCGGGTGCTGCAATCAATATTTCTGGTTCGATTCCATGACATATTCTTATTTGACTCGCTTCCGCTTGAGACAGCGCAAGTGACGACTCTTCTGCATCAATGGCAAGTAAAAATTCGGTGTTGTGTGTTACGCTCGATGAGCTTAGCAATGCGCCGCCACCTAAGCAAAGATTTAATTCTTTTTTATTTAAAGTATTTTTGCTACTTTGTTTGCGAAATTGCGCAACGCGATCGCAATATCCAGAAAGTAAGATAAGGCTTAATGACTCATGATCAATTTCTTGATAACATAAATAAAACGAAACTTTAAACATAGAACAAAGATAATTTATTAATGCTTCTACTCTTTTAACTGCAGAAAAATCAATTTTATTTTTAATGTTTTCTGAAAGCTTTTCTTTATTATAAATTTTATTTAATAAATTAAGCTGAAATTCAATATCAGAGTGTCCAATATCTGGAGCCTCAGTGCCTTTTTTAAGAATCATCCGTTCATTAATTAAAGAAACTACTGCAATTGTTTGTGGTAGTAAATTTTTTTGTTTACCTGTTACAAGTAAACAACCTAAACGTGGGTGCAAAGGATATTGTGCAATTTTTTTTCCTATTTCTGTGATGTTTTCTTCGTCATCAAGTGCTTTGAGTCTTTTTAATAATAAAACGCTGGATTGAATATTATTTGGCGGAGGAGGGTCAAACCATGGAAAAAAATTATCTTTTTCATAAGATGAAAAATTGTAATGTTCTTTAAATTTAAGTTCTAATATTTTTAATTCAAGAATTTGTTGTGCAATGTCTGTGCGCTGAATTTCGGGTTTATGAAACTGCGGCCGCATGGTGTAATCGTATTCGGAAAACAGTCGAATCGCGATGCCTGCTTGGGTTCTGCCTGCGCGCCCAGCACGTTGAATGCACGAAGCTTGACTGATTTTTTGCACATCGAGTGTTGGGAGTCCGCTCCAATTTGCATGCCCAGCAATTCTTGCTAAACCAGAGTCAATAACACCTGTTATCCCATCAATGGTAACGGAAGTTTCGGCAACGTTGGTTGCTAAAATAATTTTCTTTTTATTTAATTTAGAAAAAATTTTTTCTTGTTCAGAAATTGGGGTATCGGCATTTAAAGTAAAAATTTCAATCAGAGAGTTTGATACGTGCTCTTTTAAAGTTTCTGCGCAGCGTTTGATTTCAAACAAACCTGGTAAAAAAACAAGAATATCTCCAGGGCATTCTTGGTGATTGAGTAACTTATTCACTGCATTTAAAACTTGAAGAGGCAGGGGTTTATTGCATTCTTCTGCCGTAGAAAAATTTATTGTAACAGGATAGTTTTTGCCTTCGGAAACAATTGTACTGGCTTCGGGGAGATATTTTTTTAATTCGGTAACGTCAAGAGTAGCAGACATGATAATTAGTTTTAAATCTGGTCGTAACGTTTTTTGCAATAACTTAACAAGCATTAATGCAATGTCTGTGTGCAAATGTCTTTCATGAAATTCATCAATAATAACGCATGAAATATTTTTTAAATAAAGGTCTGCAAACACCAGGCGGGTAAATAACCCTTCGGTAATATATTTAATTTTAGTGTGTTCGTTTTCTAATTTTGTAAAACGAATTTGATACCCCACGGTATTGCCACATGGCTCACCAAGTTCTTCACTCACGCGCATTGCAGAAAGCCTTGCAGCAATGCGGCGTGGCTCTAACACAATAATTTGTTGTTTGAAAATATTGAGCAGTGCTTGTGGCACACGGGTTGTTTTACCAGCTCCTGGTGCAGCCTGAATAATAAGAGAATTTGAATTTTGAATTAAATTTACAATTTTATCTAAAAGAGAATCAATGGGAAGCTGATTTTTAGTGGTAATCATTACAAAAATCCTAGGAGAGTTTTTAATTGTATGCTTTCTTCTCACGCACACTGGAGTAAGTGGTTTGAATTAAAAATATTTTTTAGCTATACCCCTCCCTCAAAAAAGCTTAAAGCCCCGGTTGAACCGAGGCTATTACGCCGACTGGGCTACCCCAATCCACTTATAATTATAATATCGGGGTAAATAGATGTGGAAGTCAAGATTTATTGAATTTAAAGATTTTCCACTTCTTCTGGGGTGAGTTTAGTCATATTAATAATAGTCATCTAGAGGTGTGATCATTTTAATATAGGTTTTCATGATTTAAATCATTAAACCAGCTTTGTACGGGCGTAGGCCTAAGTGATAAAGATTTGAGTTTGGACTAATTTTTAAAAAGTGATATTTTTTTTATAATAATTGTTTAAAAATGATATAGTTTTATTCCATATGTATTCTACTTTTTTATTTAATTCTAGGTAGTCTATGGCGCTTCTTCCATCAAAGCGATTAGAGAGCATAGCTCCAATACAAATGAGAATTGAAAATAAAATAAGAAATGAAATATATCTAAAAAATTCTTTCATACTATACCTCTAATCGGAGACCTCTTCTTAAAGGAAGAAAAGGAAAATAAAAGCATTTTAAATAATTTTTTGAAAAAATCAAAAAATTAATATATTTTGGTATTCTTTATTACTTGTTTTAATTTTAATTAGATAATAATATTTTTATTTTTCTTATGTATTTTTTTTTAATAGGGAAAATCATGAATCATTATTTAAAATTTATGTTTATTACAACTTTATTATAAAAAAGTAAGAGGTGAATTTGTAAATAATTATAATAACAAACATTATCCTTGAATGTAATGTGAATTGGGATTAATGGTAGAAAGGTGTTAACTAGCATAGAATTTCAACAGTTTGGTGCGCCATCGAATTTAGATGAAATTTTTACTGCACAATTTTTAACAAAATATAACAGGTACATTCACGGCAATAGAAGTGCTTATACTTATGGAGAACCTTCAAAAGGTGAAATAAATTTTTATTCAACTTGGAAAAGATATACGGATAAAAATGATAAAATGATTTTTAAAAGAAAAATAGAGGTGAAAATTTGTTTTTTAATCCAAATAAGTTAATTGTAGCTTTAAAAAATGAAAGTTTAAAAGATGAAGCAAAAATCAAATATTTTCTCTTATTTTTTTCTTTTAATTTTTTTATATCATTTATAGTTTATTTAATCAGTTTTGACGAATCTTATAAAGATTATCATAATTATAATTATATTTCTTATGAAGAAGAAATCTCATATGCTATTGAATTAGTTTGTTTGATATATGTTTTATGTATTAATGGCGTAAAAGATATTTTTCTAAGATATGTAAGTTTAAAAACAGTTTTATCTATTATTTCTTTTTGCATTTCTTTTATATTTTAC
This sequence comes from Spirobacillus cienkowskii, assembly GCA_003339605.1. Lineage (GTDB taxonomy): Bacteria > Bdellovibrionota_B > Oligoflexia > Silvanigrellales > Silvanigrellaceae > Silvanigrella > Silvanigrella cienkowskii. The sequence continues at coordinate 4,298 of QOVW01000035.1, forward strand.
TTTATTGGATTAGAAATTCAATCATTTTTAGAAAATTATGATAAAGATTTTTTTAACATATTTTATGTAGATTGGTTACTAAGAATTTTTTTATCTCCGTATTTATTTACATATTTATTATTAAATATATCTTTAATTTACTATTTTTACAAAATTAATAAAAAATAAAATATTTACATCTTTGGGGTTTTAATGAAACAAAAAAATATAAAATTTGTCTTTAGATTTACTAAAAATTTTATTCCAAATTGGCTTCCTCGCTTGCCTTCTTATGAAGGATTTTTATCAAGGCTTAATAGCTTAAGTAAGCTCTTTTCCGAACTCACTCATTTTATTTTAAAAAATAATAAATTTAAAATTAATGCCAGTTAATAGTTGAAATACATCAACTATTAACTGGCATTAATAATTTATTTAAATTTTTAATTTAATTATCTTGCAGTTCTGCCCAATCTTTCTCCAGCACTACCAGGTGTATTACCTGGTCTATCTGCCGCTCTTCCCAATCCTCCGTATCCACCACGATCAGATCGACTGTCTCTGTCTCCAGTTCTTGATATTCTCATTTCTTGTGCTTTTCTTTCTTCTTCCTTTTTTCTTTGTTCTTGTTCTTTATGCTCTTTAATAAGTTTATGTACAAACGCCGCTTTTGCTTTTATATATTTTATTACACTCATTATTTGTTTTTTTTGTCTTTCATCTAATTCGTAAGGATTTTGTCTATTCGGGTTTGGGATTGGTCTTCCAAATTTACTTTCTAGATCAATTTGACGTTTATTTCTAGAAATCGTTTCATCCATTAAATGATTTTTTGCCTCTTCATATTCTTTATACTGTTTACATATTGAATCATCACAAACAAAGATAAGTTTCAATATATTTGATGTTAATCCATTTGATGTTTCAGAAGTAATCAATTGTTTATTTTTGTAATATTCAATATCAATTTTAGTACTATTTTTATAGACATGGTTTAGATCAAATTCATCAAAATTACATGTTGTTATCTCTGTTTCATATGTCTATGTATTATAACAAACTGGTGATGATTCTAAATTATCTGTATTTGCAAGAGCTGTGCTAAATATGCTTAAAAAAGATAAAGAATATATAAATTTCAAGAGAACCTCCATTAGTAGATGAAACGTATTTATAATTTTAAAAATTAACAAAAACAAGAAAGTTAGAAACCCAAAATTTATTTATTTTAAATAGATTACCGAAATTTTAATCTAAAAAAATTTTTTTAGATTAAATTTATCATTATAAAATTATAATTATGGTTCTTTACTAGGGAGTGTAATCAAATTTTTCCCCAAATGAGTGAACATCCAATATAAATGAAAGAAGCATAGTTATTTTTACTTTTATCATAACGGGTAGCAATGCTTCTAAATTGTTT
>QOVW01000065.1 GCA_003339605.1 Spirobacillus cienkowskii
ATCGAATTCGTGCGCACTCTGCCCTTGATTATCTTGCACCATTAGAGTATGAAAAAAATTATGATATTTAACCGTCCACTTTTCGGGGATCACACCAGTAATTATTTTTTTTATCATAGATAGCATTAACTTGCAGTTCTAGTTTTTCTGGCCCAAGTGTAATTTTTGCTTTGTGTGGTAAATTTTTATCATTCGATAAAATTCTTCGCTGTTGAGCTGATACTTTATGAAATATATCTATGGATGACCCCACAATTGAATTCACTCTTACAGGTAGAAGTTTTTCTATTTTTAATAGTGTTTCACGACTTGCTGCATTCATGTAGCGAATAGTAAAACTCAAATCACAATAAAGAAGACTTATTGGAGAGTTTTCCGCTATTCCAAAAAACTCATCAAATGTGAGTTTACTATCCAGTATTTCTTTATTGTCATCTATAAATTAGCTCAGCTTATTTATGTCTCAAAAATTATATCGCAAAGTAAAAATTATAAATCACATCCTTATATAATATATGCATTATTATTTTCATCCTCATTTTTTATGAAGTCAATATTGATAAATCTAATGTCAAATATTTTTGTATATTTTTTGAATTTCATGTAGTTTATGATTTATAATAGTAGGTGCGTTTGTAAAAAACAATACTATCCTAAGTTTTGCATATTTACTTCAATCAAGGTGGGCATATGACCAGTAATAAGATTCTGATTGTCGATGACGCAAAAACAATACGTCAACAAGTCAATTTTACGTTGGTAAAAGCCGGATTTGAAGTCATTGAAGCGGTTGACGGTGTTGATGGAATCGCCAAATTAAAAGAAAATAAAGATATTAAAGCAATTATTAGTGATATCAATATGCCAAACATGGATGGCTTTCAAATGGTTGCCTCAATAAAAGGGGATTCTTCACTAGCACAACCTCCAATTCTAATTTTAACCACTGAAGGCGCCAACGATATGATTCTTAAAGCAAAACAAGCTGGCGCAAGTGGCTGGATTGTGAAACCTTTTAAACCAGAAATTTTGGTTGAAGCCGTAAAAAAACTTATTGGGTAATTTTTTTTATTATTAATCACTTTTCTTTACTCCACTTCAATATGTGTATTCTTGCATAAAAATTAATTTCAAGTTAACTTTTAATTTTTATAAATTATATTCTTGAGGTTTTTTATGAACCAAAATGAATTATCGACATATACATTTATAATTTCTGGCGCTCACTGTATTGATTGCACAAAAAAAATTGAAACTGTATGTAAAAAAATTGATGGGATAAAAACAGTTTTATTTAATTTTAATAAATCAGAGCTCACAATTTTTATTATAAAAAATACAAATTCATTAACAGAAGTTAAAAAAATTCTAATATCTTTAGGATATACAATTTCTGAAGTTAAAATATCAAATAATAGTAAAAATAATTTAAAAAAAATCGGCTTAATTTTTAGAAAAAAAATACACAAAAAATTGTTACACAAAATTATAAAAATTAACAATTATAATCAAAATTCTGACAACCAAAAATTACATTTGCACGACCATTCAAATCATAGTGAACATTCACACTGGAAAGGGATTTTAATACTATTTACTTTATTATTATTTGCATTTATTTTAGAACAATTTAACAATAAATTTGGTTATATTTCTTTTATTTGTATTACATTATATGGACTTTTTCCAACTTTAAAAAAAGCATTAAACCAAATTAAATATAATTATATTTTTAGCGTAGAAACACTTATAAGTATTTCATCTCTTGGCGCTATATTTATTGGTGCAGCCAAAGAAGCTGCAACTGTTATTATTTTATATTTAATTGGCGAAACACTCGAATCACATACAACCAACCGCGCACGGAAAAGTGTTCGCTCTCTTCATTTACTACTACCTGATAAATCAACTATAAAAAAAGAAAATGGAAAAATTGAAACAATTGCTACAAACCAAATTAAAATTGGCGATCTCATTGACATTAAACCAGGAGAAAAATTGCCCACCGATGGCATTATTATTTCTGGAACAAGTTACATTGATGAATCTCAGTTAACCGGAGAGCCAGTCCCCGTTTTTAAAAAAACTTCTGATAAAGTAAGCGCCGGTTCATACCCTGTAGATGGAAATCTATTGGTTAAAGCCACATCAACAGGATTCGATAACACCGTCACGCAACTTGTTCGGCTCATCGAAAATGCTCAAGCTTCAAAAACAAGAATAGTTAGAAATATCGAAGCTTTTAGTAGGATCTATACACCTATCATTCTTTTAATTTCAGTTTTAACTGCAATTATTCCACCAATTATATTTGGTGAAGACTTTATAACATGGATTTACAAAGGTCTCGCTGTCCTACTAATTGGTTGTCCCTGTGCCTTAGTGATTTCTACTCCGTCTGCTATTTCTGCGGCAATCACAATTGCTTCTAAACTTGGTATTTTTATCAAAAGCGCTGCATCATTAGAAGCCATTGCAGAAACCAAACAGATCGCATTTGACAAAACAGGAACTGTTACGTATGGAAAATTAAGTATAAAAAAAATAGTCGCATATAAGTACGATGAAAATAAAATTTTACAACTTGCAGCTTCAGTCGAAAATAAATTTACTCATCCCATAGCCCAATCAATTGTAACTGCAGCAAATACTAAAAATATTGAAATACTTTCTGTTAGTGATGCAAAAAATATTGCAGGAATTGGCGCAACAGCTAATATTGCAAATAATTCTTATTTACTTTGTTCCTTTAATTATTTTTTGGATTTAAAAAATAATCATAATTTTGATGAAATTAAAACTCTACAAAATGAAGGAAATAAAATTGTTATTATTCTTGAAAACAAAGAATTATCTGGAGTAATAGTTTTAATTGATAAATTAAAACCCGAAGCGCCTTTTACAATTAAAAAATTAAAAACTCTCGGGTACAACTCAATTATTCTAACAGGAGATAGCAAAGATTCTGCAAATATACTAAAACAAGAACTACAAACAGAAGTGTTAGCAGAACTACTTCCAGAAGATAAAATGAAATATGTGCGAAATATAAGTTCCCAAGAACCAATTATTATGGTGGGAGATGGTATTAACGATGCTCCTGCACTTGCTGCAGCAAATGTAGGAATAGCCATGAATAGCGGGGCTAATGTGGCAATTGACACTGCAGAAATTGTTATAATGAATAATAATATGAATGCAATTATCGATACGATTATAATATCAAAAAAAACAATTTATAATATAAAACAAAATATCTCTATTGCAATAGGTTTAAAAATGTTTTTTTTGATAATAACGATATTTGCTAATACTCCACTATGGTTAGCTATTTTAGCAGACACAGGAGCAACTTTGCTTGTTACCTTGAATGCATTAAGACTTTTGTTAATAAAACCAACTTCAGTATCATGATTTTACCGCAAAAGTCCGATTGAAAGTTAGTTAACAGAAGGGAAACTTATGTATTAGAAATTATTAATAAATGTTTAATAATTTGTTTAAATCCTGGATAAAAATGGTAAAATCATGATAAAAAAATTTTATTTAATAATATTAATATCTTTCGTTTTGTTTTGCAATAATAAACCTTCATTCGCCAGTTATACATACATTATTTGTGCAGATAAACATAAAAACTGGAATTGGCTAGAAGGTTTTATTGTAGATGGTATTTGGATAAAAAAACATGTTAAAGGTAATTATTTTTCAAGATATTTTGTTTTAGATGAAGGAATAGAATATTATAAATTTTTACGAGAAGAATGTAAAAATCAATTTGGCAATGATTTTATTTACCCACAACCAAGCCTTCATTCATTTTCAAACTGGACAGTATTTACAGATAAAGACGGAAATAAATTTCCTGGGCATGAAACATTGATATACAATTTTGATAAAATACTTAGAATTTAAATAGTTAATCTTTTTGCAAACGGCCAACACACGAAGAAATTGCGTCTTGCGAAGTCATTTGAGTGTCCATAATTGCTTTACAACTATAAATTTTTTGAAATTTCTTTTGCTTTCCAGAATACGCATCAGCAAGACAGCGTATTTCAGCAATTTTATCCTCAGTTCCTGGGATTTTTAATCCTGCTTTAAACTTGCAATTAGCCAAAATTTTACGAGAAGTATTATTGCCCTTTTCTGCTACTTTAGAATTCATAATTTTCACATTATCTTCTTCTAAAAGTCGTAGCAAATCTTCTTGAAATTCATTGGTTAATACTTGATCTTCAATAATTAATACATATTGATCTTTTTCTGCATTTTTCGCCACAGCATTTATAAGATCTCGAAAAGAATTATCAAAAGTTATATTCGAGCAGCCTTTATAAATTTTACACAATTCTAAATCCGATTCACAACTTTGTTGATAATTATTAATAAAATCTTTAGCAGTTTCAATAGCATTTGCCAACACCTCTTCGGCTTTGGCATTTTCAATAGATTTTTTAAGAGAATTTGCCTTATTAAAAGTTATTGTCAATTTTTGTGCAAGTGAATTAATAAAAAAATCTTTATCCAAGGTAACAACGGTTGAAAATTTATTTTCACCAGAGCATCTTTTCAAAATTTTTGCGCCTATTAATATTTCTTGAACAACAGATTTGGTATTTGAAGATAAATTAGAATTAAAATTATTTTCTTCAACAGTAGCAGTCGCAGTTACTTTTTGTCTAATTTGTCTTGCTAAATCTATTTGAGCATTTTGATCTGCTTCAAACTGCGTCTGACCAGAACCATAACCAACAAAAGAATTGTTATTTTTTGTCTGCAAATCAGCTAAACTAGAACATGCATCCGTTTGCGAATACAGCTGCCCATGAAATACAACAAAACAAAAAAACATAAATACACGTTCTGTAACTTTAGATAGCATTTACTCATTCTCCTTTAGAAGAAGAATCAGAATCTTTTTTACCTACGCTATCAATAAAAGTTTTTTGCGCTTCGAGAAGTTTTTTGCGTATTTCTGGATTACCATCAGGAGCTCCATTAATAGCATCTCGCATTTGTTTATCAAGAACACCTTTATCTATATTAACTTTTACTGCACACATTAGTTTTTTAACTGGACGCACACCAGAATCATCAGATTCCATAGTTTGTTCCCAGTAAGTTGTGGTTACTTTTGCTCCAGAAATATTACCTTGAGACAAAAAAGCGGTTAAAGATGAATAAGAAGAATCTGAACTTGCATTTAAATCTTCAACTTGCCCAGAACTCGTTACAGAGTTTTTAATGTACTTCATCATTTCTGCTAAAGCTTGGGTACGTGCAATTGAAACACATGAATCAGGCCTTGCAGAACCAGTTAAATTAACTTTATGAATAAATACAACATTGCTTTGTTCTTCTAATAAAATATTTGAGTTTAAAACCCATTCTGGAGTTTTTAGGTTATTAATTGAATTTGCAATGACTTCTTTTTTTACAAAACTAGAAGACGTACACGATTGTATAATCAAAAGTAAAGATGCAGCAGCATATTTGCTGTTATTAAAAAAATTAACCTTCATAATTAAACCTCATCAAAATTTTAAACTAGGAGGGATTGTAACTTTATTTAATGCTTTTCGCAAATAGCTTTTTCATAAATAAGATTGGGTTTTTCAAGGATTGAATTTTGAATAAAATAAACAGTTGTAAATGTAAAAAAAATTCCTAAACCAGAAATAAGCACCCCACCCAAAAATCCTAGCCAAAACCACCAAGGTTTTATTTCATTTTTATTTTTTGAGGTTTTAATAATGTCATTTAAAAAATCTTGAGTTTCATGAGCACCTACAAAAACACGCAAAGGTTTCTCATAACCTTGTTTTGATTCATTATTTTGCTTAGCGTTTCCCATGACTGGCTAGCTCCCAGGTGCATAATCGCCTCTAATTCTCTTTACTTGATCAAAGATATCCCCAGAACGAATAGCTTCTCTTAGCTCAGACGTCAGATCATAAAGAAACTGTAAGTTATGAATCGACAATAAGCGAAAAACTAAAAGTTCTTCTGCAACAAAAAGATGACGCAAATAAGCTCTAGAATAATTTTTACACGTATAACAGGAACATAAAGAATCTAAGGGGGCTTTGCTCATTTTATGAATTGCATTTTTTATTTGAATTTTCCCTGTAGCAGAAGCAGATGAACGAACAAAAACACTCCCATTGCGTGCATTGCGTGTTGGCATGACACAATCAAACATATCAACACCCAATAAAATTGCGTCAATCAAATCGTCTGGCGCACCCACTCCCATTAAATATCGCGGTTTGTTATCGGGCATCCAAGGTATCGTAGCAGACAGCAACCGCCTCATTTCTCGTTTTGATTCGCCTACAGAAAGTCCGCCAATCGCATACCCTTCAAAATCATTTTCAATTAACTGCAAAACACTTTGAACGCGGAGATCGCCATACATCCCACCCTGCACAATACCAAATTGCGCACGATTTTGTTTGCTGCGAGCGAGGCGGGCTCTTTTTGCCCAGCGCATTGATCGTTGCATGCTTGATAATGCTTCTTCGTAAGTTGCTGGATAAGGAGTGCATTCATCCAAAACCATTTGTATATCAGAGTCTATATCTTCTTGAATAGCAACAACCTTTTCAGGAGTTAATGTTACTTTTGCGCCATTAATATGATTTGCAAACGTAACACCTTCTTCTGTTAACTTTCTAATTTTTGCTAAACTCATAACCTGAAAACCACCACTATCGGTAAGAATGGCTCCAGGCCAACGCATAAATTCGTGCAGCCCATTAAATTCTTTCATGAGCTCCATCCCTGGCCTTAAATTTAGATGATATGTATTACCTAATATAATTTTATAACCTATTCCATAAACATCTTCTGGCGAAAGAGATTTGACACTTCCTAAAGTGCCAACTGGCATAAAAATAGGTGTTTCAATTTCAATATCTCCAAAAGTCATTTTTGTGATTCTAGGTCCAACTTGCTTAACACGCTGAAGATCTTCATTGCGAGCAATACCTTTAGACAAAACCTGATTAAATTCTTGCTCAAAATCAGATGATTTTAGATTTTCGGTATCAAAGTGACCAGACCAAAATTCTGGAGATAAGGGAAGAGATTTGATTTTTTTAAAATTGATAAGATTGCGTTGAGAAAACATCACTAATTTTGTTCTCCAAAAATAAGAAGGCTAGAATCACCATAACTAAAAAAACGATATTTATTTGTAATCGCGTAACTATAAAATTGCTTCCAAAATTTCATTCCCATTAATGCTGCAATCAGCATTGCAAGAGTGCTTTCTGGCTGATGAAAATTTGTAATAATTGCATTACCAATTGTAGGAACAAAAATTGAATTTTCATTTTTTGGGTGAATAAATATATTTGTTGTATGCCATTTATCAGAAAATTTGTTTAAGTTATTTTCTAACTGATTTATATTTTTATTATTTAAAATAAAATTTTTACCCAATTCTAAGTTTAACAATTGAAAATAACTTTCTACAGCTCTTAATGAAGTTGTACCTACAAAAACAATAGGCCAACCGTTACTTAAATATTCGGATATTTTTTTAATTGTTTCTTGAGATATAAAATAATATTCTTGATGCATTTCATGAGATTCAATATCTTCAGATTTTACAGGCAAAAATGTTCCTAAACCCACGTGCAAAGTAACATAAGAAAGTTCAATTCTATTTTCTTCACATTTTTTTAATATACTTGGTGAAAAATGCAGCCCTGCTGTAGGAGAAGCAGAACTTCCCACATGATTTATGTTAGAATAGACTGTTTGATAACGCTCTTTATCAAGCTTACTATAATTAATAATTTTCTTAGGATCTCTTTGAATATAAGGAGGTAGTGGCATTTCTCCATATAAATCAAGAATTTTATCAAGAGACATATTAGCAATTATAGAAACTTTTGGCGGATTTAAATGACTTATTTCAAATAAAGCAATATCTTCTTTAAGATCAGCATACAAAATTTCGCCAATTTTTAATTTACTTTGCGGCCTTAATAAACAACTATAATGCGTTTTTTCTCCTCTTTCTAAAAAAAACACTTCCCCCCGACCACCCGAGCTTCGTTTGATTCTCACTCGCGCAGGATAAACTCGAGAATTATTAGCAATTAGTAGAAGTTTTGCATTATTTTTTTGTAACTGAAACTCATAATTTAAAACTTCATCTAAGTTTTTAAACATACAATCAGCAATAGATTTATTTTTTGCATTACAAACAAGAAGTCGACTTTCATCGCGATTTGCTAAGGGAGTTTGAGCAATAAGCTCTTCTGGCAAATCATAATTAAACAATTCTTTTTTCACGAATCTACAACCATTCTTTTAAGATGAGCACCTATACGGGTCACAATTTCGTAATTAATTGTTTGTGCCCATTCAGCAATTTGATCGACTGTAATCGATTCTTTGCCGCTTTTTCCAATTAATGTTGCAATAACCTGGCGAGAGTCATCTTGCGTTACATCAGTTACGTCAACAACAATATGATTCATCATCACACGTCCTAATATTTTGCAACGAACTCCATCAACCAAAACATAGCCTTTATTAGAAAGCAATCGAGGATAACCATCAAAATATCCAACTGGAAAAAGCGCTGCAATCAGATCTCGTTCAGCACGACAGGTACACCCATACCCAATATAACTGCCCGATTCTACTTTTTTTATACTTTGACTCTGACATTTCCATGTAAGGGCGGGGATTAACCTTGGTAATTCTGGTAAAATAATTTTTGTAGACAATTTTGTTTCAGGAGAAGGCCACAAACCGTAGATTGAAATTCCAACTCTGGTTAAATCATATCGTGAAGCAGGAATGATCATAGTCGCAGAGCTCTGGGCAATATGCTTTTCAAGTTTATACGATAAATTTAGTTTTTTAGTAATAATTTCGAATGCTTTATCTAATTTGGCCATTTGTTCTATCGCATAGGATTGATCTGTCACATCTTCCGTGTTTGCAAAATGCGACATCACCCCTTGCGCATGAAACAAAGAAGCATGCTTTACTAAAAATTCAAGCTTAGACCCAAGCTCAGAAAGTAAAAATCCTTCACGCGTCAAACCTGTGTCAACATGAACATGAACTTTTAACGGTCTGTATATATGCCCTCGCTCTTTCTCAGACCGCAGTAAACGAGGAATAAAATTCTCCCATCCTGCGTCTGTAATTGTCACTTCTATCACTTTCATTGCGCAAATAGCAGCTTCTTCAGCAGTGATACTGCCCAAGACAACCACTCTTTTTTGTACAAGCTCATTGTCTTTTTCAAATTTTCTAATTTTAAATGCGTCAACTGGGCTAATCACAAAAATAAGATCAACATAATCATGTAAAATTTCAAGACTTTGTAAAAAGCCGTGCCCATAGGCATTACCCTTTAATACGCATCCTAAAAGGATGTGAGGCGGCAAAACTCTTCTAAAAGTATTGATATTATTGACAAAAGCTGACCGACTCAACTCGAGCCATGACGAATTTTCTGCAAACTCAATTAAATGAGTAGATTCAACCATTTCCAACTCCTCCAACTCCTCCAACTTGTATCAAAGAGTTTCAAATTCAATTGAAGCATTGAACATAATTACAATTATAATAGTTTTCAAATTTTAATAACAACGCTATGGAACAAAAACTTTACACCGATATAGATAATGGGAAGACATATCTAATACTGCTTCGGAGAAACATGGATAACGATAGGCTGATTGCTCAAATTTCAATAAGAGAAGATGCAAGTGTCGAAAAAGTTGCGAGTCGCAAGATTAGCAGCCCAATTATTTCTCGTATGCAACGAGCTGATGAATTAAGAAAAAAAACTGTAAAAGTGGAAGGAATTAATAAATCACGATTTTTCAAACTTAAAATACAAGAGAGTTTTGAAAATATAAAAAAAGCGCTTCAATTCGAATATGGCGAAAACATGGAGCTGTTTTTTAGAACTAACGATTTTGAAGTCTTTTCTCGTTGGATTGAAGGAGTTACTTTATTTGATGCAAATAAAAAAGAAACTCCTATAAAAATTCATGAAATTTCACGCATAAAAAATCGACTTAGGTTATGGGTAAGAATTTTTGAAAATCTTTATTTTTATCATTCAAAAGGTATTATTCATGGCAATATCAAACCACAAAACATTTTAATTCGCGATCGCGCATCTGTTGATATCAAACAAACATATGAATCTGATTTTTTTGAAAAAAAAGAAGAAGTTCCACATATTGTTTTACTTGATGGAGGATATTTTCACTTTATACCTCATCATGAAGAAATTGAAAATATTGAAGAAAGAATTACAATTTCAAAAAAAATCACAGAAAGAAATTTTTGGATAGCTCCAGAAGCACGTGGTTTTATAGAAGGTTCTTTTGGAGAATGTTCTGATATTTTTAGCTTAGCAGCTATTATGGCTTGGGATTTTGGTTTAATTACCATTGAAGGCCCCTCTGTTCTTAATGCTCTTTGGCCTCTCTATGTTTCCTTAGATCAAAATGTATTTATTCTTGGCAAAGAATGGCATAAATGGACGGGAAAACATGCTATATTTGATACAATGAAGCGATTAAAAACTGTTTTGTTAAAGGCAGTCGATCCATTACCAGAAAATAGAATTAGTGACGCCAAAGAACTCGCATTTGAAATAATGATGATTTCAAATCGACTTGCTGACAATGTTGATATTCAAAATTTAACATCATTATACAGCACATTTCAACCTGAAAATAATGACAGCATAAATGAAAAAATTTTAAAAAAACAATTTAAAATTCCAGAAATTCTATGTGAGTTTTCTTTGAGTAAAAACAAACAAGATGCAAGCAGAATTTGGGTAGATGCAAGAACAACATCTGCTAGCAAACATCAATTAATGCGTAGTTTAAACATGGGTATGAGTATTATTAAAGTCAACTCATTTTATCATAGTGTTAAATTTAGTGCAATGAAAGTTCCATTTTCTTCTCTTGATGCTTTATGCCATGGTTTATTAAATCATACCGTTTTTTTAAATCCTACGTTTTTACAAGAGATGAAATCATTCTTGTTTAATCTTGGAAATCAAGTCGATTCTCTTTATTACGTTTTACCTTTTTTAAGAAAATATGGTGAGTCTAAAAATTCTATTAAAATATCTAAACAAAGCTCATTTGTACAAATTAAACATCAGTGGTTATACAATAGTATTGAAAAACTATTTGATAAAATTCTTACAGCTTCAAAAATAAATTTATTAATTGTAGATGATCTTAATAGATCCGATCATTCTTCACTTAAAATTTTAATTGAAATATTCAAAAAGAAACAAAATTCAATAAAATGGATTTTAGGAATTCGCTCTGAAGAAGAAATTTATGATGAAGAAATTAAAAAATCAATTTTACAATTAAAACAACAAGATTTATCATATTCAAACCTAAAAGACGCAAGAACAAAAAGCTATTGGATAACAAAACTAAATAAATTAACAAGTCAGCAAGCACGGTTTCTTGCTACATGGGCAATGGTGGATTTACAATTAAACTCAGATATTATAGAAAATTTAAGCAATAAAGTTTCTGTAATGCAAGAAATATTTTCTGATCACTACCACGAGGGAAAAGAGCAAGCTAGAAATTTGCAACAATCTGCAGAAGATCTCATATTAAATGAAGAAACAACAACAGAAAATACAACATTATCAGAAAACGAAGACAATGATCTAGAAGAATTAGCTGATAAAAAAAGAAAAGACCCCTTACACTTGGCTTATGAAGCGCTAAATATTGCGATTAAAATAGGATTATTCTCTGAAAACCGAGACGTCCACACTGGACAACTTATTTGTTATTATTGGGAACACCAGTATATTTTGCTTAGCCTCTCGTTATTACTTAATAAAGAAATAAAATCAAAAGTATATTTTATTCTTGCAGAATTTTTATGTAAAAATTCCAATGAAAAAACAACATTAAGTGATATTATCCATATTTCAGAATATCTCGCTCGCTCAAATCTTAAAATATATTCTTATAGCGCCTATGCTGCGTTAATTATGGCGACAGAAGAATTGTGCGACATAACTTCAACAGAGTTTATCATTGCAAAATTACAAATGCTTGGAGAAAGCATCGAAAAAGAGTGTCCAGAAGAAGCTCCGGTTTTAATCCCAAAAATTCGCGAGCACATTGCAGATCTGTCTCTTTCTTTAAGCCAATTTGACCAAGCTGATAAATACTACCAAGCAGTAGGTTGGAATATTACAAATCCTAAACGCAAAATTATCCTTTTGATGAAAAGTTTTTTTCCTTCTCAGATTAAAAAAAGAGAACGAAGAACAGATGAATTTTATAAACTTATTCATCAAGCAGAAGAATCAGAACTCGTTATCAGAAACTCTAAAGATACTAAACTCTCTCTGGCAAATGAAATTGAATCTGAAATTTACAAAATTCAAAAAAAGCTTTTAGAACAAGTGAGTTTCTCTAACGAAGAAGAAATAAAAAACAATAAAATATTACTTAGAAAAATTGTTGAACCAATAGATACCAGTAACTTAAAAGCTGACAAAACACTTTATTTACACAAAGTCAAACCAATTCGCGGCATTGTTCTCGCTCAATTTTTAAGAACAAGTATAGGCTGGATTGACAATAGCATTCTTTTCCCAGAAATTCTTAACGTCTTATCTTTTACAATTGAAAACAACGATGGAGAAAGTACAATTAGTTTATTACTTTCTCTTATTTTATGCGGAGAAAGAAATTTAAGCCCAAAAATTCGATCTCTAGTTTTAGAAACAGTACTCGATCTCTCAAGCAGAATTGGTAATGATTTAAGTATCCTTGAAGCCCACCTTATGAAAGGATGGTGCTCCTTTTTTTACGATGGCAATCTTGCAGAAAGCAAAAAAAATATTGATAAAATTAATTCATATCACTCATTAGAGTTGCCTTTAACCATAAAACAGTGCGCTCGAAAGCTACAACTGCTTATTGAATTTGAGTCAATGACTATTGAAAACATTAAAAACTATTTAACCAATCCTCAAAAATATTTAAAAAAATTATCCGACTACAATTTAACGCACTGGGAAATTGGACTTGTTGTTTTTGGTTTACAACAAGGTCAACCTCACCTTAAAAAATTTAAAAGCGATAACTTATTTACTGCAAATATTTTAGACGAAAAAATAGATCAAATTTTACTTTATACAATTTTATTATTTGAAAAAGGTCATGCGCATGCTAGCTCTATCATTTCTCAAGAAGCCAAAGAAGCACAATTGAGACAGTGGTTTTTTGATCCAAGCTCACATATTGAATATATCCCAGAAAAATTTGCTCAAAAAATTATAGAATTTAGCAATCTCGAAAACCGGTTGGTGACAGGAAGCAATTCAAAACAAAAAGTTTCTTTTATCAATTCTGTCCGCAAATGGGCAAAACACCTTAAAATCAAAAAAGAAACAGCATCACGCTACTGGGGAGAAGATAAAGCAATTATTAACAACTTAAAAATTGATAAAGCCAATACCCAAGATACAGAACGCCTTCATATTCTTGCGCAAAATGCGATTCGAGCAGGTTTTAATTGGACGGCATACCGACTTGCCCAAAAAGCCAGAACAGAACTATCTGTAATTATAGAAGAAATAAGAGAAGTTGAAATTAATTTGCGAAGCAAATTGAATAAAGAAGACACGAAAACAATGATTCCAGAAAGTTCGATGCATTCTGCACAAGCCACAGAATCAATGAGAGTTCGAGAATATGAAAAAACAGGTGCTTATCCAGAACAAGGTGTTGCCATCAATTATGTTCTTGAGTTTTTGCATAATTTTCATGACTATATTGAGGATTCCAATCTTGGAGACGAAGAACGTTTGCGCCTTGCAGCGATGATCCGCAAGTCAATTCCAAAAGAAACTGATATCATTGAATCAACCTTAGCAGGAGCGCTCAGAGCATCTGCCAAACGCATTAGCCTTACACTGAATACAAAAGAGGACGAGGAGCCTTCTCATCGCTCTGATACCCTTGAAAATCCAGAAAACGAAGAAAATCAGCAAAATAACATAACAGCGCTCAAACGCACAGGATAATGATTGACATAAACAAATGACTCCATTATGAAGTTGAAACGTTTTGTTTACGCAATGTGATGCGGGGGAAAGCTCTGAAAATTATCACATTCGTTTTTGACTCAAATGTCATGTAGTTAAAAGTAAACTAAATACTTGAAATTGCAAGAAGAGGATAACCTAGTATGCCAACTCCAAAGAAAAAAGTATCCCGCTCACGCCGCAACATGCGCCGTGCTCACCATGCACTCAGTGCTATCAATCTTTCCAGCTGCTCAAACTGCTCTGCTCCGAGACTTTCTCATTCAGTGTGTGAGTCATGCGGCTTTTATAAAGGGCGTTTTGTTGCTAAAAACATTTTGAAATCAGATTTATTGGCTGTTTTACGCTAAACTGTTTTAAAATAAACAAAATAAAAAGAGGTGGGTAGTCTATTTTAAGCTACCTCACCTTTTTTATTTTGCTTGTCCAGCCTCTTTGCTATTCTCTACCCCACACTTCGATAATAAAATCATTGAAATCTACATTACGAGGAGTGGCAACATACACCATTTCATTACCAGAACATAAAGCGTCATATCTCTTTTGAAGTCCATCAACCATAGACTCAAAGCCAGCATAAACAGCATTAAAAATCACAGGATCTGGCCCCTTAAACCAAGGCTTATTACACATTAAATTAAATCTTACTTTTTTATCAGAGATTTCTTGATTGTCTATTGTTTTGGTTCTAAAGAAAATACTATGATATTTTCCACTATCAATAATACTCTTAATATCTAAAAAATCTTCGGAAGATCGATTTTTTTGACCCGGTAAAGGAATTTTACTAGATTTAACTCTAGCAATTAAAGTACCAAATTTTATATTCAATACAGAATCGTCATATTTTAATAAAATTTGTTGTAACATAGTTTCAGAATTTGCTAAACAATTTGATAAATCTTTATAGCACTCTTTGGAAAAATTTTGTAGTGAATCAATATTTTGCTGAGAATTTTTTATAACATCATTAATTGATTCTCTTTCTTTGTCTGTTAGACTTAAATTTTCTAAAATATTGTTAGCTACAAAATAATTATCAACTTCTTTTGATATTTTTTGATTAACTATTGTTCTTAATGATGAATAGCTAGTTGATTCTGCATAATTTTTAGTCCAATTAAATGATAATAAATTTTCTTCTTGATTTACAATATTCAATTCATCATAAGGCGTCGTATTTGAAGTCTCTACAAACCATGTCGCTATATTATTAGCATCAAGTTGAGAATAGAATGATTCAGAAACATATTGTGTTAATTTATTAATAGTATTAACACACTCTTCAATTTTATTTAAATTACAAGAATTTTTTGCGCCAACAATTCTTGTTAGCTCAATTGGCTTACCACCCAACTGAATTGCATATAAATTTAAATGCACACCTTTTTTTGTATTTACATCAAGTTCTTTAAGATTGATATTAACTCCAATTTTTTCTCCAACTTTTAATACATTACTTGCAATACCGACTTTTGATTCAAAGCTTTTTAATAAACTAATGGAGTCAAAATTCAATTTTAATGTGATTAATACTTTTGCTGATAGCTTTTGCGATGTCACAACCTCATCACCGCATTTTTTAACAAACCGATAAGAATCAATCAGCTCTCCAGAA
The DNA here is from genome assembly GCA_003339605.1 of Spirobacillus cienkowskii. GTDB lineage: Bacteria > Bdellovibrionota_B > Oligoflexia > Silvanigrellales > Silvanigrellaceae > Silvanigrella > Silvanigrella cienkowskii. The sequence continues at coordinate 15,726 of QOVW01000065.1, forward strand.
TTGTTAAAATACTTATTTAAGTAAGGGTTAATTTTTAAACTATCATTAGGATTATTTACAAATTTTGCTTCGCCAAGTTTTACATAAACAGAATATGTTATTGAACGACTAAGACGACTCACTGCGGCTTCTTTAGAAAATTTTAATTCTGGTGAAATATCAAAACCTTTAATTGAAATTTCTGCAGAGCTACCAACATGCAACGCATTTTTAAAATCGTTTTCTTTTAAGTTTTCACTTAAATTTACAACTGTTCTTTCCACTTCTTTTGGATACTCTACATTTTTCTTTTCAAGACAAAATTCTGTAAATGAAAATCCCATTTTATTAAACCCTTGAAATATTGACGCTGGAGCGCTTTCTCCGGTTTTAATCAAGGTTTCCTCAGAATATTCATCATCATTATTATTTTGTGAACTGAGCATGTTTAAGTTTTTTAACTTAACCTGAGCTGTTTTAATGTCATCATTATTTTTACATGAAACAAAAAAAGTTGCTGCTAAAAATATAAAAATGTAATTTATTTTACTCTTATACATACTGCTCCTTTAAAAAATATAGTGTTGCAAAAAGAAATTCTAATGATTATCTACTAAAATTTAAAACAATTTCTCCTTTTTTTAAAAAATTAAAAAGACACAAGTTCCTTTGTATCGACGAAAAGTACTGATTATAAATTTTTTTTTTAATTATTACATATTTTTTTTATTTATTTATTTACACAAAGTTAACTTATTTTATAAAAATCTCTACTTTATTTTAATTTTCTACCGATAGATAAACATATGACTTGGTTTATTTAATTTAAGAAAGAGAGAAAGGAAAAACATGAAGAACCCAATTTCATTAAAAATTTTGTTATTTATCTCGTCTTTTCTAACGTTACAAGTAACGCATGCTAAAGATAAAATTACAGTTATTACCGAAGATTTTGTTCCTCCATTTAATATGGTAGAAAACAAGCAAACCATTGGAATTTCAACAGATATTATGAAAGAGTTATTAAAAAGGGAAAAAATAGAATTTACCCTTGAAGTGTTTCCATGGGCACGGGGATATAAAATGGCTCTTAATGAACCGAATACGGCTCTCTACTCAACGACACGAACTCCAGAAAGAGAAACTCTATTCAAGTGGGTTGGACCTCTTGCCTCAAATGACTGGGTCATGTTTGGAAAAAAAGGGACAAAAATTAAACTGAACAACCTAGAAGATGCTAAAAAATACACTGTTGGTGTTTATAATGGCAACGCAATTACAGATTATTTAATTAAAAAAGGTTTTCAACCTAAGAAAAACTTAGATATTGCAACAAACGACCAACAAAGCGCCTTAAAACTTGAAGCTGGAAGAATTGACCTTTGGGCATCGGGCTCAGTATTGGGGCCATGGACTGCGAAAAGAGCCAAAGCAGGACAGCTCACTCCACTTCTGACTTTTGAAAAAACAGAACTCTATGCGGCGTTTCACAAATCAGCAAGCGATGAGTTTATTAAAAAACTCAATACCACATTAAAGAAAATGAGAGACGATGGCACTGTTGCAAAAATTTACAACAAGTACCTAGGCCAATAATTTTATTAGCTTATCTCTTTACAATTCCTAAGGCGGTTTGATTTGGAAACAAAACCGCCTCGGGAAGCATAATGGTTCCAGGGTTTGTCACTGCATTGCAACCGGTTTGCGCTCTATTCCCCAGAACGGCACCAAATTTCTTAAGCCCCGTATCAACCTTTTTATTATCTAATACAATTAATACATAACTGTGATTAATTTTTAAATTTGCAAGTTTAGTTCCGGCTCCTAGGTTAGAGTCATACCCTAAAATAGAATCCCCTACATAATTAAAATGCGCAGCTTTCGCATAAGGCAGCAAAATAGAGCCCTTACATTCAGTGGTATGACCCACAACAGCGCCTTCGCCGACAAATACCGAACCTCGAATGTAGGCTCCATGACGAACCACTGCCTTAGATTCAATAATACAAGGACCGCTAATATAAGCACCCGCTTCGACAACAGCTCCTTCTTTAATGACAATATTTTCTAAATTTTCTAAAAATGCTGCAGGACTGACTTGACCTAAAATTCGATGCTGTGGCTCTATAAGTTGAATATTTTTTTGAATAAATTGAGTTAGAGTATTGCCCAACGCCTTCCAAGGATACTCACACTCTAATAAAAAAGATTTTAATTCTAGAGAAATATGCAATGCATCAGCTTGTTTTAATTCAAATAAAATATCATTGGTGACAAACTTAGACTCAAGACTAATTCGATGCATACACCCACTCCTCAATTAAAAATTAAAAAATACAAAACTCCTCTAAAAGCTATAAACCGCTGTTATAATTACACAGTAACTAAAAAAAAACACTCAAGATACCCTCTTTTTTTCCGAATAATAAGGAGATGTCTGCACAAAAACAGAGATCGCAAAACTATTCAGCTAAAAGGCGTGAATATTATGTTTGATAAAAATGATTTTAAAGAAAAATTTCGCTTTTGGCTTGAACACAATCAACACGCAACCTATGAAGAAGCTAAATTATTTTGTGATTTGCATATTCCAATTCATATTAAAGAACAATATTCATGGCTTGAAGAACAATCTTTATCTTGGTTTTTATGGCGAAAAGAATCACAAGAAAAAACAATACATTCTTTTGAAAACGATGAAGGATATTTTGAAGAAAATTAAAAACCCAAAAAATTATTTAACAACTTAATTTTTTTAATAATAAAAAATTTTACAATATTTTTTAAAATATAAATTTTTATTATTATTGTTATTTTTAAATTTAAATCTTTAATTTTTAATTATACTTTAAAAAATTGTTATTTGACAACAATTAAATAAAAATATAAGTAAAAGAAGTTAGCAATTTTGTCTTTTTTAGCTAATAAAAACTTTTTTTTAAGGTATAAGTCAATGAATAAAAAAAATAATTTAGGAAAAATTAGCATACCATTTTCTTTGCTTTCAATTTTACTTGCAAGCTGTGGCAAAAACACTTCTATTCCAGAAGCCACGTATCAAAAATCAAAAGCAAGCTTTAGCTTGAATGCTGCACCTTCTGCTAACTACGAAGCACAACCAGATGCACAAACAATTATTATTCCTGAAAGTGGTTGCGTTATTTTAAATTCTTTTGCAAATATCAATAACATTAAAAAACAATTGACTTTTGAAAATATTGACTTATATTCTAGCGCATTAGAAAATTTTCGACTAAATGTTAAAGACCAATCATTGTGCCATACCACCACACTAATTCCTAACAAAACAGACCTTGCAGAGTTGGTGTTAAAAATTGGTGATGAAGTCTCTGAAACATTTAATATTAAAGTTCAATCATACCCGTTACCTCAAATAATTTTAAATTCTTTTACTAAGGAAGTAAAAAACAATATTTACAATTTTTCTGTTAATATTAACAACAAAAATCAACCATTAAATCCTAAATTGTATAATATTAAATTTCTATCAGACAAAGGATCTACAATTGCTTTTGTTCCTGATGAATCTTTTGAAATTCGCGATTACAATAACAATAAAATTGGTACAGTTCATAACCTAGATGATGGCACAACTCAATTTACGATAATCAATTCTTTTGATCATCAAATTCACAGTATTGTGATTGGCCATAAATTCAGCTTTGTTGCGAATAGATACATTATCAATACCAAAGAAAAATCATTAAATCATGTCAATACTGATTCTTTTTTTACTAATGAAATTTCTACCAGAGAAAGTTTATTTATGAAAAGAATTGATGCGCTTGAAAAAAATTTCATTGAAAAATTGGGTGAATCTAAAACAGAAATTACCGCATTAAAAGATACTTTATCACAAGAATTGAAAAATAATTTAAATAGTTTAAATAGTTTAAATTATTTTTTCCAACAACAAATTAATTCAATTAAATCTAAATTAACTGAAACAATACAAAATCTAAGTGCTTTAGAAAATCATTTTAAAGACTTTAAAGACAATACATCTCCAAAAATAGACAATCTAGAAGCCCAAATATCTGATACTAGAAATCAATTAAACTTAATTAATGAAAAATTAAGTAAATTTATTTTTTTAAGTAGTCAAATAAATTCAGATTTTCTTAATGAAGTATCTTTAGCAGTAAAAAACTTATCCGCTATAATTAAAGGCACATCAACTCCAATCTTAAAACCTGGCATTGAAAGCTTAATTAATGAAATAAAACAATCACTCATTGACAGTGGAGCCGCAAAAGAAGAAGTCGAAGCTCTCAAAGAATTAAATAATGTTATAAATAGTAAATTTGAAGTACTAACAAATAAGTTAACAACATTGATCAACAACAGAATTGCATATTTATTAAATAAGTTATCTATATTAGATGAAAAACCATATGTTACTGCAATAATCAATGCAACCAATGGATATAACTACAAAAATATAAATGAACTAATAGATGCAATTAGAGATTTAGTTAACCATAATAATATTGATTCAGCCTCTCCAAATCATTTAACTGAGGAAGATTTAAAATCAGTCAAAAACATAATTAATGATCTTAAAGATTTACAAGATCTCTTGAATTAAGCCCGCAATAAATTTTTGCGCACAGTGGCAAGGTAATTTTTAGCCTTGCCATTTATTTTAGAAAAATCGTAGTAGGTGGCATCCCAATTATCTTTAAATGCGAGTTTTAAATGTTTAAATGCCATGGCTTCGGCATCAATATATAATTTTTTATTTTCGCCAAAAAAACGATCACCAATAAATACGGCATCACAAATATCATGTAAATTTTGCCACGTTAATGCTAATTTTTGTAATGAAGATTCTTGATTCCAATGCATTAAGCACAAAAATCTATCAATTTCTCCTAGCATCTCAAGTTCTAGCATTGAAATAGAAGTATTATTCAACACGGTATCCAACAGTAATTTAAAATGACTCATTTCTTCTGATAAAACAGACAAACTGTTAATAGAAATGGTTAAATTATTTTCAAACTCATTCATAATTTTTGTCCCAAATTGCACGCCAATAAAAAATTCTTCGTTTTCTTTATCTTCTTCAAATAAAATTTGTCCGCTGTGCTCAGGAATTGAGCTTGAAGGAGGTATTAAAAATTCTTGAATAGAATTGGTCGTAGAAAAATGATAATATTTTTCTAAAATTTTAAGAGTTTGGATGCAACTTAAAACAACGTTGTTGTTTGGCATTGCCATATTTACTGAACCTTACGGGTTGGAATCTTAACAGGACGCACCCCTCTAGAAAAAAGCTCCTTTTCTAATTTTGCGCTATTCGTATTGAGCCAAGCGTCATAAATACTTAAAATAGAACGCTCTTGATTTTGCTGCGACGTTTGTTCCGAAACATCAAGCAAAATATCAACAGCATGCAAAAAGCTCTCGCTCATTTCTTGATAAATGGCAGACATTGTCATTTGATAAGAATTTTTCCCTTTTAATAAATGCGCAAGCTCTTGGTATGCCGATTCACCCATGGTTACATAATACTTAATATCAAAACTTTTTTTATTAAAATATTCCTGAAAAAATCCAGATAAATAGAGCGATGTATCCGCAATTTTTTTATATAAGGCAACTCTTTCGGCCGGAGGGCTTTCGAGGGCTTTTTTTAAAATTAAAGCCAAACAATTATCCGAGTCTTCCGTTTCTGTTGCGCGTAAATAACCACACAACAAGTTAACAATATAATACTCTACATTTTCAGATAGTTTTAGCTTTTGGCGCTGTTGTGCCTCAACAACCATTTCGCGGAAAAATTGTGTTGGATTCACTTCGGTCATCCATAACACATTTGCATCCGTTTTGGAGCCCATGCTCCCTCCAATAATATCAATGATCTGACTATTTAAATTCTAATTTAGGAGAAATCGATAGTCAAATTCGCCTCTCTTACCTATGTCGTCATATTAAATAAACAGTTAAAGTGAATTTTAAATTTGTTTTTCTTGATTGTCTGCTTTTTTATGTTAAGCCATTGAAAGGTGTATTGAATATCTCATTTCAGGGGGCATTTGACTTTGTCACATTTAAAAACTCAAAAACATGAAAAATTGGTACCTTATATTGAAGATACGCCAAGTCTCATGGAAACACGTAAAAATGACCACATTCAAATTTGCCAAACGCAAGACGTCGAATCTCAAGCAGATCTCTTTGCAAAAATCCGTTTCATTCCCGAAGCATTGCCAGAATTTCATTTTTCTGATGTGGAAACCAGCCAAAGCTTTCTCAACAATACATTTAAGCTTCCAATTCTTATCACTGGCATGACGGGTGGAGTTGAAAAAGGTCAAGAAATTAATGAAGCTTTAGCCTTAGCAGCACAAAGTTTACAAATTCCGATGGGCTTGGGCTCCCAAAAAATGCTGCTCAAAGATGATAAGTATCAAAAACTCTTTAATGTTAGAAAAGTAGCTCCAAACGTATTTTTAATTGGCAACTTAGGTGCTGTTAGCCTTAACTACGGTGTTACACTCTCTGACATCCAAAAACTAATTGATAACCTTGAACTCAATGCATTTGCCCTGCACCTCAACGCCCTGCAAGAATGCATTCAACCCGAAGGCGAAAGAAATTTTTCTAACTTACTCTCAAAAATTGAACAGATTGCTAAAAATATTTCTGTACCACTTATTATAAAAGAAGTGGGTTCTGGTATTGCTCCTACGACTTTGAAAAAATTGATTGAAGCAGGAGTTTCTGCAGTTGATATTGGCGGCATGGGAGGCACAAGTTGGGGTTACATAGAAGGGCTACGATCGAATTCTCATGGCAAACGACTTGGCGCCCTTTTTAAAAACTGGGGTTTAGCAACAGACGAATCTTTGATAGCCTGTACAAAGCTAAAAAATACGCTAAATTCTAATATACCTTTAATTGCAACGGGTGGCATTAGAAATGGTGTTCACGTTGCAAAAGCAGTCTCTCTTGGAGCCACTATGGTAGGAATTGGTTTACCTTTATTCCGTGCTGCGCTATCTCCTCTTAAAGGGGAAACGCCGCAAGATGCTGTTGAAAGAGAGCTTGCTTTTTTTCAAGACGCTCTTTCTATTACAATGTTTTGTACAGGAGCACGTAAGCTTTCTGATCTGAGCTCCCGCATCGTGTGGGCCTCACCATAATTTTAAGGGTATTAAAAAATGGGAAAAGAAATACACCATCTTCTTTCGCGTGCTACTTCTGTGTCTTCATCAGAAACGAGCTCCAAAGTATCTCAAAACCAACCTGCGTTGGCCTCAAGCCGCATTCCTAATTTTGCGCAAATGAACTCAAAACAACGTTGCCAAGCTTTAGTAACTCGAAATATTTTGACACCCGATGAAGCTCATGCCCTAAACGTTTCTGGCGCTTTACAAATAGAACAAGCAGAAAAATTTATTGAAAATTGTGTTGGAAGCTTTTCTTTGCCGTTAGGCATTGCAACCAATTTTTTAATTGATGGTAAAGAAATTTTTATTCCTATGGCAGTTGAAGAATCCAGCGTAGTGGCTGCAGCAAGCTTTGGTGCAAAACTGGCAAGAACCTGTGGTGGCTTTTTTTCAGAACCAACCGAAACCATTGCAACCTGCCAAGTGCAATTTATTGTCCCACCTTCATTTAATACGTATCAGGCATTTCATGAAAACTTAAAAAACAAAATTCATGAACTTGCAGAACTCTGCCAACCTCGCTTAAAGACGCGTGGCGGTGGGGTAAAAAGTGTAGAACTACGCGAATTAAACAAACCAGGCTACTTTGTGCTGCACATCAATGTCAACACCTGTGAAGCTATGGGAGCAAACATCGTCAATACCATTGCAGAAGAAGTGGGACGAAAATTACCAAGTCTTTTGCCCTGTACAGTGGGATCAAAAATTTTAACAAACCTCACTCTGCATCGTATCACTCGCGTAAAGTGTGAAGTGGAGTTTTCTGCCCTAGAAAGAGACGGCTACTCTGGCGAAGAGGCCGCACACAGAATTTGCTCAGTGTGGGAATTTGCCGATCTCGATCCATTTCGTGCAGCCACACATAATAAAGGAATTATGAATGGCATTGACCCAATTGTTATTGCCACGGGCAATGACTGGCGTGCCGTAGAGGCTGGTTGCCATGCCTATGCATCATTAACTGGAAGTTACAAGCCACTAACCAAATGGTTTGTCAATGAGAACAATCGTTTACAAGGCGAAATTGCCGTTCCTATTGCTGTAGGAACCGTTGGCGGGGTGACAGCGTTACACCCCACAGCAATTGCATGTTTAAAATTATTAGGAGCTCCATCTGCGGCACAACTATCTGCAATTATTGCAAGCGTTGGGTTGGCACAAAACTTATCGGCAATACGAGCACTTGGCTGCGAGGGGATTCAAAAGGGACATATGGCGTTACACGAAAAAAATCTCGAAATGATGAGACGTTACGACCACCTTCCTCGCATTTCTGTTGTTGAATCGCAAAACTCAGAATCATAAAGCCAAGCGTAAGCATGAAAAACGTACAAATTTATACCCCAGCTAAGGCATTATTATTTGGAGAATATGGCGTACTTTTGGGCGGCAAAGCAATTGTTGTTACTTTTTTTGATTTTTATTTTCATGTTTCTTTAACTTTAAAACAACAAGTTGCTTTAAATTCTATTATTGTTAAAAGTAAATTTTTTGAAAACGAAATATTACAATTTTCTTTAACTTCATCAACTTCTCTTAACACTATAAAAGACAATAAAAATTTATTTTTTTTCTTTCAACTTTTGCAACCTTGGCAAGAGCATTTAAATAATTATCAACTAGAAATTGAAATTTTGCATTCATACAGCCCCGCACTAGGCTTTGGTTCGTCATCAGCAATTATTGCAAGCGTTTCCAAAGGACTATGGCAATTATTTTATAATAATACAGAAAAATTTCTTGAATCATCTTTATTTTGGGAAAAAGTACGACAATCACTATTAAATATTCAAACATCGGGAAGTTGTTATGATGTTGCAGTGCAGCTTGCAGCATCTCACAATAATAGGACAAAACAACCAACCAAACTATGGTTATTTCAAAACCAAAAAAACTCTTGCATTCCTAAAATTGAACCGTTTTCAATTAATATACCTATTAAAAATTTGGGTTGTTTTATTGCAACTCAAATTTACTCAGAAACAACGCATGCCCTAAAAATTTTTAGTCAAGATGCAAAAAAACTTGATTATGCAACAAAACATTCAGCAATTGCCAACAAATTTCAAGATTGCAAAAATTTACAAGAGGTTGCTGCATTACTGGATAATTCTTTAGCACTTTCTAAAGAACAAAATATTATTCCAAAAAATAATAATCAATTAAATTTAATCATTTATGCTTTAAATGAAAAGAAAATTTCGTATAAAACAATGGGTGCAGGACACGGTGATTGCTTTTGGGTTTTGGCTTCAAAAGAAACTTTAATAAAAAAATGTTTCGTTGACGCCAATTGTATTCCTTTTAGTTTTGAAAGTATTGAGATTTAAAATATGCAACAAGTTTTTAATAATTCAATTCCTAAACATTTACAGTTATTGCAAGAAAAAATTGTAAATTTAAAAAATCAAGGCAAAATTGTGATTCAAAATGGAGATGATGGTTACGCTTCAGCACCAAGCAATATTGCGTTACTAAAATATTGGGGAAAAGAGCCTGAGCAAAATCAAATCCCTGTTAACTCAAGCTTAAGTTACACACTCGGTGGTTTTCGCTCTTATACAAAAGTGACTGCAGTTGGCCATTTTTTACCGATTCATACAGAAGCAAAAGCGAATTTTAAAAATTCACTCACTTTAAATAACAAAATAGAAGAAAATTTAATTACTGAAAAAATGGATCATTTTCTGAAAACAATTTTGTTTCCTTACGGAACAGAAATCGCTCTGCATGTTAAAAGTTTTAACAATTTTCCCACAGCGTGCGGCATTGCTTCAAGTGCATCAGGCTATGCAGCCCTTGTTGCGGCAATTGCAGATTTATTACAATTGCAAATGCATTTTTCAGAACAAGAGCTGTTAATTTGGCTTACCGAATGGGCTCGCTTAGGAAGCGGCTCTGCGACGCGCAGCGCCGTTCCCAACACTGAGGCATTGTTTGTAACATGGAACAAAACACAGCAAAAAAATTTAACCGCGACCACAACAACTGCAATCCCATTTCATGAAAATTGGAAAGATCTCCAACATTGCGTTTTTATTTTAGACGATAAAGAAAAAACAATTTCTAGCTCCAATGGACATCGCTATGCAAGCACCTCGCCGTTGCAAGCTATGCGCGTTGCAGGAATTCCTTGTAAATTAAAATTAATCGAAAAAGCGTTGATTGATTTTGATTTTAATTCTGTCGCCTATTTAACCGAAGATGATGCATTTGCGATGCATGCGATTATGCAAACAGGAACTCCTCCTGCATGCTATTTAACCCACGAGGTGGGTATGGTTATCGCAGAATTTATTAAACTCAGAAACAACACTCAATCTAAAGCATTTTGGACCTTAGATGCTGGCTCTAACATTCATATTTTATTTTTGCCAAGCGCGATTTCAATGCTTAAAGAATTTCATCATTTACTAAATACAAATCTTAATAAAAATATTCCTATATTAGTGAATGCATCACATAACGGACTTTCAATTGGCAAAGAGGCATTTGATTCTTTATCTAATTTAAAAACTCTCAAAGGAAACTTAGGATAATGCCAACTTCTCTTTTTACAACAGAAAAACCTCAGTTATTTGAATCAATGCTTACTGCCGAAGCCTCAGGAAAAACAATTTTAGTAGGAGAACATTCTGTTGTATATGGGCACGCCGCAGTGGCAATGGCGCTACCCGATGTGCGTCTTGTCATGCGGATGCACACTGCCCAAAATTCAACAGAAATTTCTTCGTGGGAACACGTTTGGCATACCAAAATTAAAAATAAAAATTTTGAACCCAATATCACAATGAAACAGTTATTACTCAAAGCATTTCAAAAAGCGTTATCTTTATGTGGGATGACAGAAAATATTTATGATTTTGTTCCGCAAAAGATTGAAGTGGAATCTGACATTCCTTTAGGAGGAGGGATGGGCGGCAGTGCTGCAATCAGCACGTGTTTTTTAAAAATTGCAATGCAGATTGCCCAAAAAAAATGCCACAACACATCGATATCGTTGTTAAAACAAATTGAGTTTGCAAACGAAATTGATTGTTTTTTTCACTCCGGAAAAGCGAGTGGACTTGATGCTACAGCTGTAGCCAGTGATGGGATTATCCAATTTAAAAAGGGAGCTCCTTATCAATACATTAAAAATGGGAAAGAATTTTGGCTTGGACTTGTTGATACAAAAGAACGCAGCGATACCGCACGCATGGTTCAAAATGTAGCGCAGTTAATTGAAACTAATCCAACAGAAACAAAAACTGCTTTAAATACTTTAGGCTCTCTTGCAGTACAAACAGAAATAGCGATCAAAAATGGTGAATTACAAAAACTTGCCAATATTTTAAATCAAGCACAATTTCAACTAGAAAATATTGGCGTTTCTACACCAAAAATTTTAGAAACAATATCTAAATTAAAACAATTTGGAGCTCTTGCGGCCAAATTAACAGGAGCTGGTGGCGGCGGATTGGTGTTAGGCTTATTTGAAAACAAACCCAATCAGCTTTATAATATTTTTGAGAATGATTGCATTTATATCACGAGAGTTCCCAAATATGATAAAAAATCTAACCTCACAGAATAAAAATCAAATAATAAAAAAAAATAATAATTTTTTATCAAATTTTATTCCATCAAAAGAATTTCTTGCTCAATGGACGCAAACTCCTTTATCAGAAAATATCACAGACATCATTATTCATTTTATAATGAGCTTTAGTAGTTTTCATACTAGAAGAAGTTATTTTAATGATCTAAAAGATTTTATTAATTTTACAGAAAAAAATAATACTTCTATTAAAATTATTAGCGAAATTTCAGAAAAAATACTTATCTCTTGGAATCAATATTTAAATCACGAAACAGAACTCACTCAAAAAAGTATCCGCCGCAAACTAAACACCATGTCTTCGTTATTTGAATTTTGCAAACAGAGAAAATTAATTGACTTTAATCCTATGACTTTTATTAAGAAACCTAAATACAATGAAGAAAGTAAAACAAATGCATTTACTCTGGATGAAGTTAAACAAATATTAAATTACTTAAAAGAAAAATGCGATTTAAATAAACATAACTATAAAAGCAATTTAAATTACAAAAAATACTTACTTAAATATACAGTTATACACACGCTTTTTGCTGTTGGAATGAGAGTTAATGAACTGTGTGAATTAAAAATAAAAGACATTGAATTTTCTAGTAACTTTTGCAAATTACATATGATTGCCAAAGGAAAAAAAGAACATTCACCAGTGATTAATCCTAAAACAGCCCTACTACTAAAAGAATATTTATCTACCAATAGAAACAATGCAAACGAAAACGAATTTTTATTTGTTCAAGCTCGCAATGTTCAGAAAAAAAATAAACTCACTCAAGTTGCAATTTATTATATGATCACAAATACCGCAAAAGAGTTAGGAATTAATAAAAAAGTGAGTCCTCACAGTTGCAGAGCAACATTAGCAACAATTTTACATAATCAAGGAGTGCCTTTAATTGAAATTCAAAATTTACTTAATCATAAAGATATTGCAACAACTTCAATTTATATAAAAAAGGCGAACGAAATAGAAGAATCTGCAGCACTAAAATTAAATTTTTAACTTATTCTTGTTTTTCTTTGGGAACTAGCATTTTTGTTTGTATTTTTTGTTTTAAATTAAAATAAAGCTTTGAATAAACCTCTTTTAATGCATTATAACTCATTTGATTTCTATATAATTTATTTTGAACTTGAATTGTGGAAGTTAAAGAAAATGTTCTCGCATAGTGTGTAGCAGGAAAATTTAACGTTACTGCTTCAATATTTTTATTTTTATCTGCCCAACTAAAATAAGCTGTATAAGCAAAGTAACGATTAGTAGAACCAGAAATATTATCCACCCTTAAAATATTACCTGCAAAATCAAAAATATTATAATCGGTATTATTTGAATTCAACTTAAAAAACCATCTATACTCATGAGTCATACTTCCTTGATTCGAACAATAATCGCTATTGATCCATCCCCAAGCACCTCCTCCACTTTTTAATAAAGAAGAAAAGTAGCAAACCTGAGGACCATTACGCTCATGACCATAGCTTGAAAATAATGAATTATTATGTGCATTATAAAAATTGACATACTTATTTAAAGAAGAAGGAGAATCGACAAACATATATCCTTTTGATGTGGGATATAACACATATTTATTTTCCACCATTAACGGATCAACAGAAAACTGCACTAATGCTTTTGTTTTATTTTGAAGCATTAATGCGTCACTTCTATGAATTTTAATCACTGACCCTGATTTATAATTATTAGCAAGATAAATATAATAATTATAGCTTGATGCAATATATCTATTATCTAAAGACGCTATCGTTAAATTATCTTTATCTAAATCTACTAACTTCCAAAATTGTTTGTAGTCATTTAAATCACAAATTTCTAATTTTATATAATCTTTTTGTAATTTTCCTGCTACAAGACAATAATATTGTTTCTTATGACCATCGTCAACTTCTGTAATAATTTGCCCAAACTCTGTAAAGTTCCAATGCGCTGCAACTTCACAAAAATCAATATAAACATAATACTGCGAAGCTGGATTCAAACAGTATTTCCCTTTATTAAAAACGCTCAATTTAAATTTAAATTGAGTTTTTGGTAAAAAATAATTAGGATTTTCAACAACTTCTAAAGCCCTTAGCGATTCTTTAGGACATAAATTATTTTCTGGTAAATTATCGTTACGTTTTTTCATAGCATGTGCATTAGAAGGAACCTCTGCGCACGCAAACCCAGCGGATGTGCCATTATATGAATAATATACATTTCTATATGTACCTATCGAGTAGGTGTCAGGATGCAGCATTGGAATCACATGCGGTTCTGTTCTGCTTTCTCTGGTTACAGTGTTAACAATTTCTTCTCTTTCTACAAATCGTCTCGAATTCATATCAAATTCATAGCGGGTCGCAGAAATAATTGTTTCTGGATGTATTTCATACAGAGCAGCATATTCATTTTCCCATGTATAAATGTGCCGCAAGTTTTCTAGCTGTTGTCTAATTATGGGGTTATCTGTTTCTCTGAGTGCACGCTCATAGGTGTCCGTAACACTCACAAAGTTATTTTGAGGCACTATTTCATACAGATAAAATTCTCGAACATTCCACCAACCCATCGCATAAGCTTGAGCAAAGCTGACCGCATATTGCCTATTCGATGTCGTGCTAATAAATCCACTAAACTGCCCTGGATCACCTGTAATATGTAATCCCAAATCTGTGTGATAATTTGTACTTCTTGAAAATCCAAGTAAAAATTTTTCTTTTGGCGCAGAAGGGCTTGTACGATAAACTCTATTTGGAATAATATTGTTATTTTCAATACCAGGATCCATTGAATAAATTTCACGTCGATAAAAACCCAAAAATAGAAATATAATAAAAGTTATTTTTAAAAAATTTTTTATTAAAAACATATTTTTCTCCACTAAAATAATAATGATTTAAACTGTATTAATTTTAATACGATCTTTATCCTATAATTAATTAATTTTAAGCAATTATTTGAGTTTTTAAAAAAATCTTATCAACGTATTTCAATAACGGATTCCTCTAAAATTTATATAAAATTTTTCTTTAAATAATTTAATTTTTGAGTTATAACAGCTCTCACTTTTACGTCTTCTAAACGGAGATAAACAAAGGAGCCTCCTATGAATCAAAAAGTTAAAATTATTTTAACAACAATTTTATTATCAAATTTCTTTTATATTCAAACAATTTATGCCGAAAACGAGAGAAAAATAAGCTCTAAAATTGATTTGAAAAAAAAATCGCAAAAACAACATTCAACCTCTCCTGAGGAATTATCAACAAAAGGCAACATTCAGGTTGTTATGAATACTAGTTTAGGAAAAATAAAACTCGAACTATTTAAGGAAAAAGATCCACTTACAGTAAATAATTTTTTAAGCTATGTCAAAGCAGGTTTTTATAATGGCACAATATTCCACAGAATAATAGATGGATTTATTATACAAGGAGGCGCTTATGATAAAAATTTTAACGAAAAAATAAATAAACAACCTTCAATTAAAAACATGTCCCATCTTGGATTAAAAAATACTATAGGCACTATTGCCATGGCAAGAAAACCAAATGCTCCAGATTCTGCTACTTCTCAGTTTTTTATAAATTTATTAAATAATCAAAATTTAGATTATCAAAGAAATGAGCATGGATATGCAGTATTTGGCAAAATTACTTCTGGCCTAGAAATAGTCCAAAAAATTGCGAAACAAAAAATTGGACAAAGAGAAGGTATGTATTATGTTCCTTTTTATCCAGAATTTGCAATTATTCATTCTATTGAATGCTCAGAATGCTCTTTAAACAATACAAATTAATTGATAATTTATAATTATTTAAAATAATAAAATTATATTTCTTCATAAAATGATTTAACTTCCTTTTTAACTTGACGAATATTTCATTAAAGTTATTCGATTTTTAGACATATTAATCTACAAAATAACCTTGTTATTTTTAGTAAATTAACAAAAAAACACACTTTAAAATAAGGGTCATTGTTTATGAGATTAAATTCATTAGATAGTACTCGAGGTATTATTTTAATTATGATGGCTCTTGATCATGCTAAAGACTTAATTATGCGAGAATTTATTTTTGTCTCAGAATCATGGTCTGGTCAGTATGCCTACTATAATGATTTTTCATTATTTTTTTCACGGTTCATTACCCATCTTTGCGCACCTGCGTTTGCATTTATGATGGGATTAAGCATGATATTACTATGCAAAAGTAATTCCACTGTTTGGAAAAAAGAAGTGGAAATGTGGAAATATTTTTTTAAACGTGGCATTGTATTAATTATTTTAGAAGTAATTTTATTTTCTCCAATTTGGAGCTATGCATTTAAATCAGACAATATTTCATATGAATTTGGTGTCCTGGGAATGCTTGGGACATCAATGATAATTTGTAGTTTTTTTCTTAAAAGACACTGGTCCATTTCGTTTGCAACAGTTATTTTTGGTTTAATTTCGTCTATAATTTTTATAACCAATGCACCTAAATTTGATCTCAGTAATTTATTGTTAAAAATTCTTTTTATCCCAGACATGACCAGCGTAGTTTATCCAATTTTCCCGTGGCTAGGTGTCAGTTTACTAGGTATATTATTTGGAAAAATTCTGATAAAAAATCAAAAACTAGCTTTTAAATTAATTCTACCATCAAGTATCGTTTTTTTAACTCTTTTTGTAATTGCTCGTAACTTTGGAGGAATTGCTTTTAATTTACGTCCAGATTTATCACTGACTGATGCTAATTGGTGGAGTTTTTTTTATGTAGTTAAGTATCCGCCTTCAATAGTGTATTTATTATTTACCTTAGGTACATTCTTTTTGATATTTTATGTATTCAATAAATTAGAGAATTTAAATCCCAAAAAATATCGTTTTCTATTTTCGCTGCTTAATATTTTCAAAGTTTATGGTAAAACAACTTTCTTTTTCTATGCTTTGCATTTACCTATTTTATTAATAATTGGAATTATTTTTTACAATGGTTTTGGCTTGAGCTCATTATCTATAGCAATTTTAGGCTGGATAGGCTTACTTTTAATCTTATATCCACTTTGTAAAAAGTATCAAAAATTTAAGAAAACCAAAAACCATAACTCACTATGGAAACTGTTTTGAGTTAAGTTAAAAAAACGTTTCTTAACAGTTTTCCACCTTCCAAAACATTCTGTGTGCTGCAACTAAATGCAAAACGTATTGCATTCGCACAACTAACTCCAAAACTATCTCCTGGGGCACTGCCTATACCACGTTCCGCTAAAAAGTCAGATAGTTGGGAAACAGATTTTAGGTGCAAATTTTCAAGTAAAAATGGTTCTACTTCGCACCACATATAAAATGCCCCTTGTGGCTTAAAAGGAACAATACCAGGAATATGACTCAGAGAATCAAACAAAGCATCCCTTCTGACTTTGTACTCAGAAAGCATAAAATTTAGGTGATCACGTGGCCCAGTCACAGCAGCAAGAGCTCCCCATTGTGCAATGCTATTGATTCCATTTACTGTACAACGCAATAGTTTTGGTATTCTTTCTTTTAACAATTGATTCGTTGTCACAATATATCCAACCCTTAAACCACTCATAGCGTGGGTTTTAGAAAAAGAATATATAGAAATAATTTTATTATAACCTGATAGTTCACTTGCCGGAGAGTAATGTTCTCCTTCATAAACAAGATCTTCATAGGCTTCATCGCAAATAATCCATAAACCTCTTGCAGCAGCTAAATTAACAATTCTTTGCAACTCTTCTTTTGGAACAATGGCTCCAGTAGGATTTTGTGGAGAATTAATAAAAATAGCTTTTGTTCGAGAGGTCAGTTTACGAGAAATATCTTCCCAAAGATATTGATAATTATTTTGTCTTGTTAAAGGAACAGAAACTGTAACCCCTCCTGCTAAACGAATATTTTCACCAATTTCTGTCCAAAGTGGTTCGGGGGTAATCACTTCATCACCATTTTCTAACAGACATTGAAACAAAACGTAAAGTGCGTGCATTGCACCGTTTGTTACAAAAATATCATTCACAGACACATTAATTTTATTTTGTAATTTTAGTTTTTGGGCTAACGCAGACAACAGATCAGGAATACCATTGTTAGGAATATAATGCGTTTTGCCATCACGAATTGCCTTCTCCATTGCTTCAGAAATATGAGGAGCAATAGAAAAGCTAGGATCTCCTGATTCTAGCCGAAATACTGGCTTACCTGTCGATTGAAGCTTGAGGAGTCTTTCTCTAATTTGCACGATTTTTCCAAAACTAATTGAGTCAAGACGATTCATTATAATTCCCCTAGTTTTTATAAAATAAAATAATGTAACCCAACAGAGACAACCAGAAGTCGAGACAAAAGTCAAGAAACAAGGCAAATATTTTCAAGCCATTGTAAATATTTGTTTTATAAGAACTTAACATAAATACACTTTTTTTAGTCAATACAAAGACAATTCCAATTTTTCCACCAACAAAAATATAACTATTTATTATGATTAATTTTTTTAAAATATTTTTTAAAATATAAAAAATTTGTTAATTTATCAATTTTTTAATTCGATAAAACCTCTAATGGTCATGTAACCTCTAAGGAAATAAGGAGAATGACCAGATTTTTTGCAAAGTATCAAGGTTGGTACTGCAAACTTCCCAACATGAGCAAACCACATTGTTGGGTTTTCACGGAGGAATTTATCATGGGATTACGTATTAAAACAAACGTTGAAACACTCACCGCACAACGTTTTCTTTCTAATAACAATTCAGATTTATCGTCAAGCATGGAAAAACTGTCATCAGGAAGTCGCATTAATAAATCCGCAGATGATGCAGCAGGTCTTGCGATTTCAGAAGGTTTGAGAGCAAAAACAAGAAGTTTGCTTCAAGCTAAACGCAATGCAAATGATGGCATTTCTTTAGTTCAAGTTGCCGAAGGCGGACTTAACGAAACAACAAATATTTTAATTCGCATGCGCGAACTGACTATGCAGTCTGCAAGCGATACCGTTTCAGAAATTGAACGCTCTTATATTGATAAAGAATATCAAGAACTGACTCAAGAAATTGATAGAATTTCAGAAACTACAGAATTTAATGGCAGAAAACTTCTTTCAGCAGAAACTTATGAAGAACCAATAACTTTACAAGTTGGATATAACGGAACAGAAAACGATATATTAACGTTACAATTTGCAGAAGATGCAACAGGTATTAGCTCAGAAATACTTGGCCTCACCGACACCTCTTTAGCTGGCACAGATAGAGAAGAAATCGCTGATAATTTAAATAAAATAGATGAAAGCTTAAACATGATTGCAGCAACTCGTGCAACATTAGGCGCAGCTCAATCAAGACTCAACTCCGCAATCAGTAATATTTCAATTAACACAGAAAATATGATGGCAGCAAATAGCCGTATTCGCGATACAGATTTTGCAGAAGAAACTGCGAAATTTTCTCAAAGCAAAATTTTAACACAAAGTGGTCTCGCTATTCTTGCTCAAGCAAATCTCAGACCAGAAATGGCTTTAGCACTATTACGTAATTAGAGGTTTATCATGGGAATGAGAATTAAATCAAACATTGAAAGTCTTATGACACAAAGAAAGCTAAGCGAAAATTTAGACGAGCTCAATGATAGTTTACAAAAATTATCCTCGGGATTGAGAATAAATAAATCAGCTGACGACGCGGCGGGACTTGCCATTTCAGAAACAATGCGAGCCAAAATACGCAGCTTTTCTCAAGCCAAACGCAATGCTTCTGATGGTATCTCTTTATTACAAACTGGTGAAGGTGGATTGAGCGAACTCAATAACATTATTATTAGAATGCGCGAACTCACAACGCAAGCGGCAAGTGATACTGTAGGTCCAACAGAAAGATCTTTTTTAAACAAAGAGTTTCAAGAACTTTCACAAGAGATAAATCGAATAAAAGATCAAACTGAGTTTAATGGTAGAAAAATTCTTTCTGATGAAGATGAAAACAACATTAATATTCAGGTTGGAGTTAATTTTCGCACAGCCGATGGTGAAACAAATACTGATAATGAAATAATTACATTAAATTTTGAAGACCTTGCGGATTTAAATGAATCTCTCGCAGAACTCACAGATCTCAGTATCGAAGGAGAAAGCGGAGAAGAGTTAGAAGGAGGTAATGTAGAAGACATTTTTTCTACGCTCGACAATTCAATGCTAAACGTAACAAAAACAAGAGCAACATTTGGAGCATTGCAAAGTCGCCTAAACTCAACTATTACCTCAATTGATATTGGAAGCGAAAACTTAAGCGCAGCGCAATCCAGAATTAGAGATGTTGATTACGCTTCAGAATCTGCGCGCTTTGCTCAAAGTAAAATTCTTGTGAACGCTGGCTCAGCAATTATGGCGCAAGCTAATCATTTTTCTGAAAATGTGCTACTTTTTTTAAGGTAGGGGAGTACTTGTTGAATGGCTTTAGAAATTAAACAAGGTTTAAAAACAACCCAAAAGCTTTCTTTATCAGCTGAACTAAAACATTCAATAACTGTATTAACATTAGGACGTTTTGAACTTGAAAAATTAATTAATGAAGAATTAGAAAAAAATCCTTGCCTTGTGAGTTTACCGACTCGGCAAGAATTAGAAAATATTCAAAACTATGCAGATCTAAAACAAAGTATCCTAAAATCTTATAATAATTCTGACTATACAGAGAGATATAATGATATTAAAAGTATAGAATTAATTTCTACTAACAATGCGCGTCGAGAAATTGCGGACGTATCACAATTTACTTCTCTCCATTCATTCATAGAAAATCAAATTTCAATGTTACGATTGAGTGATTATGAAAAAGAATGTAGCTTAATTATTTTACAATATCTTGATGATAACGGATTTTTAGGTTCAGACATAAATTCTATTGCAGAAAACCATAAAATTTACCTCGATGATATTAAGTTTGCTCTAGAAACTATTCAAAAATGCGAACCTTCAGGAGTTGGAGCGCGCTCACTGCAAGAATGCCTTTTGTTGCAAATTAACAGAATTGAAAAAAAGCCTAAACTCACAGAAAAAATATTAAATGACTATTGGATTGATTTCCAAAAACAAAATTTTAGCAAAATTTCTCGTATTGAAAAAGTTCCTATTGATGAAGTAAAACTTGCTTTTCGTTTTATTAAAACCCAGCTTGATCCCAAACCAGCAAGACAATTTGGTAATTTATTAAATCATAACGTTACACCTGATGTCTATGTTTTTAAAAGAGATAACAAATGGCTTTGCAGTATGAATGATAATGGTTTACCAAGACTTAAGCTTTCCAAAAAATATTCTAATCTAATAGAAGTATTAAAAAAAGAAATTGATAAACCAAAATCTAAAGATACATTTAAATATATTAATGATAATTTAAAATCAGCACAATGGTTAGTTAAATCCATTAAAGATAGAAATAAAACTATTTTAAAAGTTGTTGAATGCATCATTAAATACCAAGAAAATTTTTTTGAAAAAGGAATAGAATATTTAGCCCCACTCACTCTAAAAGTTGTCGCACAGGAATTAAATTTACATGAAAGCACAATTTCTCGAGCAACATCAGATAAATATCTTTATTCACCGAGAGGATTATTTGAATTAAAATATTTTTTTAATTCTGCTATTGAAAATAATTCGGGAAAAGAGCTTGCAAATGAATCTATTCGTCAATTTGTTGCAGAATTAATTAAACTTGAAGATAAGAAAAATCCTCTTTCTGATCAAGAAATATCAGAAAAAATTGAATTAAATAGAGGGATTAAAATCGCTCGCCGGACAGTCACCAAATACAGAGAATCATTAGGCTTAATGTCTTCCACAAAAAGAATTCAAAGATTCTAATTACTTATTTAAATATCGTTGACAGCATGAATATATTTTGATATAAATTAATTAAATATTACATTTATACTGTAATATTTAGGAAAGAATAGCGTTATTTCTGATTTCATTTGCCTTAGCTTTTTTTTGCGTAGGAGGTTTTATGCAAGTCGAATTTCAATTTATCAACTTTCCAAAGTCAAAGGATATTCGTGCTTTAGTTGAGCACAAAATTAAGGAATGCGTAGAAAAATTCTCTAATAAAACAACTTTTGTAAGAGCATTTTTCACTCTTGACGGATTTGAGCATCACGTTAAAGTTTCTGTTGTTTCTGGGAAAATTAATACATGCGTTAATGCAAGTGCTAATAATATTGCCCTTTCTATTGACAAAGTCGTAAACAAATTAAACTCGTCATTAAGACGACTCACTAAAAAAAGAATTCACAAACGTGCCGAGTTCTCGATTGTCAGTGATCAATCTGCTTATAATGTAACTAATTTACGCAGGAATAAAAGATTTGTTCCTTTAAATGAAAATGTTTTTGATAAATACGAAACAAATTATATTTCAGATTTTGAAGATCTTTCTCGTAAAACAGGCTAGTTTACTAAAATATAATAAACTTTAAAGTGAGGAGAGCTTATAAAAGGCTCTCCTCTTTGTTTTTTAACAGAAAAAAGTTAGAATAAGTATTCTCTTGGTTTTAATCTTGGAGATACAATGACCACTCATAAAAAAAACTTAATAATAATATCAGGACTCGCTGGTTCGGGAAAAACAATAGCAATTCATGCTTTAGAAGATTTAGGATTTTACTGTATAGACAACTTGCCGGCTGTTTTATTAAGTTCTTTCGCAGCAGCCATTCAAAACAATCACATCAAATCGTCTCATATTGCACTAGCGCTCGATTCTCGCGATCAAGATAACCCTAATGCATTTGAAACCATTTATTCTGCTCTTTCTAAAATTTGCTCTATTCAAATTATTTATATTAAAGCTTCTGAAGATATTATATTAAGACGCTACAGTGAAACCAGAAGACAGCACCCACTCAGTGTAAATTTTCCTTCTTTATCTCTTCAAGAAGTGATTAAACTTGATGAAAAAACTTTAGAACCTATTAAAAGTCTTGCTCATCGCGTTATAGATACTTCTACTATGTCTTCTAAGTATTTAAGACAATATATTTATAAACATTTCCCAATTAATAATGAAACAAAACATTTAAGACTTCATTTTATTTCTTTTGGTTTCAAACATGGCGTACCCTCAGATTTGGATACGTTATTTGATGTCCGTTGTTTTAAAAATCCGCATTACGAAAGTCAATTGCGAGAACACAATGGTCTCAATTCACTCATTAAAGATTATGTGTTTAGCGATCCGAATGTCACACTCTTTATCAATAAAGTTATAGATTTAATTCAATTTTTTTACCCATTATATCTTGAAGAAGGAAAACATCATTTTTCTATAGGAATCGGCTGTACCGGAGGAAAACATAGGAGCGTTGCAATATCTGAAGAACTTTTTAAGCAACTGTGTAATCAATTTTCTCATGTTTCTATCGAGCATCGTCATATTGAAGAAGAGTAACTTTGAGACAACTTGACCTCTCTAAAAATTCGATCAAACATACTAATGTTTTCTTGGTAGATACAAGACCAAGTGGTATTTTTAGAAAGGATTAACCTATGTCAGAATTAGTATTAGAAGTGACAGATAAAAATTTTAAAACAGAAGTTTTAGAAAGCAATTCCCTTGTATTGGTTGATTTTTGGGCAGAATGGTGCGGACCATGCAGAGCACTCGCACCAACTGTAGAAAGAGTTGCTGAAAAACATTCAGACACTATTAAGGTTTGCAAAATCAATATAGAAGAAAATCCTGAAATCACTACGCAATTTAATATCCGCCAAATTCCTTTTCTGGCGTTTATAAAAAATGGTCAAAAGGTGGCAGAGCTTATTGGCAACCAACCAGAAGATGCTATTTTAAAACAAATTGCTCAACTCAAATAGCTGTTTGATAAACAACCATGAGCACCTCAATGCAATCCTACTTTCCAAATGAGTTTTTCTTATTAAATTTACTTTCTACTCATCATCACATTTCTAAAAAGATAATTATTGCTATCGATGAGGTCGGCAGAGGGTGTGTTGCTGGGCCTGTGTTGTGTTGTGCGAGTCTTTGGATTTCTGCCACCGAAGTTCCGTTTCAAACGCAACAGCAGCAAACATGGCTCCCCTTAATTGATGATAGTAAAAAGTTAACTGAAAAAAAACGTAACCAATGTTTTGCAGCAATTCTTGCTAGTTACCAATCTAAGCCAGATACATTTTCAACTTCAACCACACACTTTATTCCAAATAACCCTAGTAGTTTAAACTCATCACAAACCCAAATTCACTGGAATGCCGCCAAATTTTTAGAATTAAAACAACATTCTCAATTTATAACAGAGAAAGAGATGATGTGTGTTCACTTTGCTTTAGGCGAGTCTTCTGCAGAGGAGGTCGATTCTTACAATATTTGGCAAGCTGTACAACTCGCAGCAGCGCGAGCTTTGAATCTGTTATGTCAATTATTTAAAAATCAATCGAATTTAACTTTAAATTTCTTAAATGACGCAATCATTTTAATGGATGGAAAACATTTTTTAAATGTGCCTAAAGATTTTATAAATATTCCTCAAATCACAATAACCCAAGCAGATAGTGTGTTTAAGAGTGTTGGTTTTTCAAGCGTAATTGCCAAAGTCTCACGAGATAATTTTATGATTTCTCAGGATAAAGAATATCCATTATTTGGTTTTTCAAAACACAAAGGTTATGGCACTGCAAAACATCTCTCATTAATCAAAGACGCTGGCTCCTGTCCACTGCATCGCAAGAGCTTCTTAACAAACTGCCAAAAAACCACCTTATTCTAAAGCAAATTTAATAAACACCGATACCTTATCTAGGAGTTATAGGTTTTTGATAATTATGATCAAAAAAAACCTAAGATATTGATTTAATTAGAGGTTTCATTAAAATGAAACAGAATAATGCAAATTCTAGCAAAGTGGATGTGTCATACGAGCTTTACCGAGAGCTAGCTGGCGAAATTTGCGCTCCAATTGATGATAATAATATGACATTTGATCTCCGTTATGAGCTTTATACGAGTAAAATGACTTACTTATTAAATATTCAAGAACAATGCTTTCGATGCATAAATTTAACCTCTGACTCTCATTCATATACCAAAGACGATCTTCTTGTTATTCAAGATGCAATAGAAATTACGAAACAATTTATTAGACAAACAATTCTTGAAGCACTTATCCACAGCTTAAACACAGCAACAAAGAAGAACTTCTATGCTTCCAGAAATTCAACCTGTACTTGAAATTTTTGAAGAATTAAGCTTCGACGATAAAGCATTTTTCTCTTTTAAAAATGAAGAGAATTTAGAGGTTGTTGCGCTATATTCAAAAAAACAAGACAAAAAAAATTGGAGCATCTGGTTTGCTATAAACGAGCAGGCATCTAAACAAACTTTATCATCTACACATATCAAAAAAGCAATTAAAGCTTACAAAGTCAGTGAAAAACAATTTATCCAGCAAATTACCGATATACTTATGACCCAAGCAATGTTTGCAAACGAGTTTATTGACCAATTATCAAGAGTATTTGGAGAAGAGGCTGTGCAAAATAATCTATCCCAAACCGAATGTTACTTTAACAAAAATGACATTGTTTTAAATTCATTGAGTGAAATTGATATGTTAAAAGACCAACTAAAACGCTCAAAAGAGCGATTAACTAACAAAACAAGATTAAAAATAGTAAAGTAATAAAAATGAATACAGAAAAAAGATCTAAAAAATATAGTAATCTTGATTTATGGGACAATAAAGAAGTTTTAGAAACAATTTTAGAGTCACAACTCAATGCTATTTGTTCTATTAAACAACTTATTTCTGATATTGATTCTGCTGTCACAAAGGCAACGACACTGCTAGAACACGGTGGGCGGTTAATTTTTGCTGGAGCAGGAACTTCTGGACGACTTGCAGCTCAAGAAAGTGCCGAATTGTATCCAACTTATGCATGGCCTAAAAACAAAACTCACTATCTTATTGCTGGAGGCGACAAAGCTCTTTCACAATCTGTTGAAAATGCAGAAGATTCTATTGAAAAAGGAGAACATGATTGCAAAAAAATTAAGCCAACTTCTAAAGATGTCGTAATTTGTGTTGCGGCGAGCGGTCGAACCCCATACACTCTTGGAGTTTTAAGAACTGCAAACCAAGCTGGTGCATTAACAATCGGTATTTCTTCTTTGGAACACGCCCCAATTCTTAACGAAGCTAAAATTAAACTTTTTACCAACACTGGCTCCGAAGTGATTGCAGGATCTACGCGTATGAAAGCAGGAACCGCGCAAAAAGTTATTTTAAATATGATTACAACAGCTTTAATGATCAAACTCAACAGAACATATGATGGGTATATGGTTGATGTTGTTGCAAGCAACGAGAAACTACAACATCGTGCTATTCATATTATTTCTGAAATCTGCCTAGCAGACTCTGAGGCCGCAAAACAAGCATTATTAACGTGTCATGGCAACGTAAAGCTTGCTTGTGTTTACCTTAAATGCCAATCTAAAGAGTTGGCCGAAGAAATATTATCTAAAACAAGCGGAAATTTAAGAAAATCTCTTGAAAAACTTCCTGAACATTATAAAAAATCATAATAATATTTTGAGCTTCTTATTAAAAGCTCTGCCATTAAAAAGAAAGATATCAAAACATATCAATATATGATAAATAGCAAATGAGACTTTTTTGGAGAAGGCCGTTATGCAGGAACATTCTTTATTTGACATATTAGTTTTATCATTGGGCAATGCAGCTCTTGTGGGGCTTGGAATTGTTCCAGAACCAGACAGTAAAACAATTCAAAAAGATATTGAATCCGCAAAATACAATATTGAACTTTTAGAAACATTACAAAAAAAAACAAAGGGTAACTTAACAAACGCAGAAGAGGAAATGCTTGCAAACTTGCTTTATGACCTACGACTGAAGTATGTTGAAGCAAAGAAATAAGCATGCTATCTTCTTAATGTATCATTGATTATTACATGATACTCGCATGTTATGTAAACGGGCTGGGCATTGCAAAGCGCGCTCAGTCCGTATACTCGTTGATAACAAGATCAATGGCTTTGCTATTCACGCAAATCTAGCGAATCGATCTTTCATATCAATTACATTGGTAAAAAAGTTCGGTTTGTTTCTTTTTTTATGCAAACTATAAAAGGTAACTAAACTATGTCAGCTAACTCAAATTCCCCCATTCCAATTACTGCAATTGGACATGAAAAGCTTAAAGAAGAGCTTAAAAAACTAAAAACAATTGATAGACCAAAAGTCATTTCTGAAATTGCAGAAGCACGTGCGCTAGGTGATTTATCAGAAAACGCAGAGTACCATGCTGCCCGCGAAAAACAAGGTTTCATTGAAGGCCGAATTATGGAACTTGAAGACAAACTCGGTAGAGTTCAAATTATTCAAGTTGGTAAAGGAAAAACAGATAGAGTTGTTTTTGGTGCTGTTGTTTCTTTAATGGATGTGAGTGATGATTCACACGGCGAAGAAAAAAGCTACAAAATTGTTGGTGATTTAGAAGCTGATATTAAAAATAATGCCATTTCAATTTCAAGTCCACTTGCAAAATCCCTCATTAACAAAACTGTTGGGGATGTTGTTGCTGTAAGTCTTCCACGTGGAGAAAAATACTATGAAGTCAAAGACATTCAATTTGCTGATTAAATTAATTAATAATTGAATTGATATCGCCAATCTGAAAAGTTATACCAAAACCTGCAAAATAACTATTATTTTTGATACTGAGAGTATTTAAATATGTAGCAGAAGAATTGTTATTTAATGGCGTTATCTGCTGCAATCTCCAACCACTTTGAAAAGAAAATGCTTTGTTTTTTTTGAAAAAGTAATCTAAACCTAAAAAAATGCAGATCATATCTGGTACTGGTGAAATATTTTTAACAATATCAGCATCTGTTTTGACGTTCATAAACTTATACCACACAGCACTATATTCTATTCCTGCAAGTATTCGACTTTTTGCTAGATTATATGTAAGTCCCCCTAAAATAGAAGGAAACAGATAGCCGTGACTTTGAAGCAGTCTTGTATTACTACCAAGGTTAAAATCAGTTAAAAAACCAGTTGTTGTACCTACAAAAAAACCAAATCGTGAAATCAAATTGATATGATAAGAATATCTTAAAAATAATCCCGAATTTATTGCATGAGATTGAAAAGCGCTGATTTTCTGATTAGAACTCGATGATATTTTCTGACTGACATCCCATTTTGAGTACTCAGCAGAATAAAATATTGATAGATTATGTCCTGAGCGAAATACAGGGACATAACCTTCATCTGTTTCAATAGCAATGCTGTCTTCGGCAAAGGCCTTTGTGTTTAAATACAGTAATTGTGATAGAGTGATAAGTGGTATAAAAGTTCTTATTAAAAGAGGTGCACTATTAAAATATCTCTTTACCATGTTCAAAAACCATTGTGGATGTTTATTGCAATAGTGATGATTTCGATTGTAGCATCTTCTGCGCATCAGTTGTCTATTTCCTTAATTGGAAGCTTTGCAGCACTTATTACAGCGGCATTTGTTTATTTTATAAATAAATTTTATGTTTACCAACTTTTTTTTATTGGATTCCATCTATTACCAATTGCTCTAATCCTTATTTTTCAGTCACAAGAAATTATTGTTATTGCAATAATCTTGGTATTTTTAAGAGAAACTCTGCGACTAAGCAAAATCCAAGGCGAAAACGAATCTCGTACAAGCTTATTATCGAATCTTGGTGTGATAAAGCCAGAAAGAAATATTTTACTGGTTTTAAATTGCTCTCTGCCTTTTATAGTCGCTTCATTTTTGCTAGCGTTGCTTTCTGTATTTTTCTCTGTGTTTTCTAGCGCTCTTGCATACTGTTCGCTTTTCCTATTTGCTATCTGTTTTGGAGCTCTTATAATTAACGAGCATTGAATGACAAAAAATGGAGAAAAAATTGATGAATCACCCTAACTTTTCGTTTGACTGGAAAAAAATACAAGAAACACTTACTGATGCAGCAAAAATAAGCTCAAGAGAATTGATACGAGGTCTTGATGAAGCTAAGCGTCAAATTAGCAAAATGCAACTTTTGCAAAAGCGCAAAGAACTTTTTGCAGAGCTAGGAAGAAGCTTTTACGATGCTTATCAAGATGGCTTACCAGAAGACATTGATCGTTTTTTAAAAGAAACTGAACTTTATGAAATCATACAAGATATTCAAGATACAGATAAAGACCTTATGAAACTAAGAGAAATTAATAAAAGTTCATAATAGAAAAGACACTGCATGAATAATACCAAATATTTAGATTCTGTTATTTCTGTAGAAATCAATTGGAATTCATTATTTGTTTTTCATTCTAAAAAATATTGGAACCCTATGTTACGTTTTAGCTACAGCTTATGTCACGATAGAAGTTCCGCTGAAGATATTTTACAAACTTCATTATTAAAATCTTTGCAAGCATTTCAAAAATTTGTTACTCAGTATTGTAACAATATTTCCACAACAAATGATATTAATAATTTATTTTTAAGCCAAGACATTCAACATCATTTTAAAAACTGGTTATATCGCATTGTAAAAAATACGTATCTTGATAACCATGCAATTTCTAAAAAATGGAATTATGATAGTTTGGATGAAGCAGTAATAAACAATAATCTACCTGATGCAAATTCATATCATTTAAACTCACCAAAATTAACCAATAATTTAAAAGAACAAGAACAAGAATTTTATAGAATAGCTCTTGATGACAACTGGAAAAGTCGCTTAAGCAGTTTAAACGAAAAGCAACGGAGCGTTCTTTATCTTGCTGCAGAAAACTATTCTTACAAAGAAATTTCTTTAATTTTAGACATCCCAATTGGCACAGTAATGAGCAACTTATCTCGTACAATAAAAAAATTAAGACCCACTGCTAACAATTTGGAATAAATAACACTTTACAAACGTAATTATCATTAAGTATGTTTCTCGCTTTGAGGTTTATTGACATGGTACCACATCAACCAGACAATCAAGACAACACTAATAAATGGAAACAACAGGTAAACGAATATTTTCACGATATCTCACTTTCGATGCAAAAAAAACATTCTCTTGAGCATCTCATAACGAGCGCAACATTTTCTCAAAAGAGGCGCTTTTTGCATAAAGTAAAACATAGCTTTTTTTACAAATTAAATTTTTCTTATTTTAAAAAGAATAATAAATTTTTCACACATTTTACAACAGCATGTTTTTCTGCATTAACAACGTGGGGAAGTATTAAATTTTTTGAAAATGTGAGCCATGACTTTATTATTGATATGGTTGCAACGGTGCAAGATTCTCGCACATTACCACCAGATTTTGACTTAGTTGGTGATGCTTCTGGTCTGCCCGAACTCTCTTTAGAATCTCTACCCAATCAGGCTTTTACTCCTAATATCCCAAACCAACTATCACAATTTTATTCAGCGAGTGAGGGACGATTTTTTTTATATAAAGGCTTACAAGGAGTAAGCATTAACTTACATTCTAATACAAATAACCAATCAAACTTACTACCACACCCAGCAACTCTTTATATTGTAAAACTGACAAAAAACAATTTAGAGTCTTTTCCAAAACAAAAAGTTCTAAAACGTATTCGAACTTCTTCAAGTAAAGTGAATAGAGTCTATGCATGGAGAGATGATGTGTATGGGTATGCAATGGTACAAAACGTACCCTCATCAATAGAAAATACAGATTTACCAAATCTTATTATTGATTAATACTTAAGATCCATTTTCTGGAACTGAAGAATTTGCAATACTTGCAATATAATTTTGGAATGACATCTGACCTGAACCAAAATCTACAAATACAATATTTCGTCCATTTTCTTTGGCATGATATAAGCATTCATCAGCCCGCTTCACAGCAGTTTCTTTTGAATCATCTAAAGTTTTAATTAACGTAACACCTACACTTGTTGTAACAGGAATGCGTGTCCCATTAAAAATATATTCATTATTCTGAATCGCTTGTCGAAACTTTTCTGCTGCCGTACCCGCACCTTTTTCTGTAGTATCAAAAATTAGCACCAATAACTCTTCTCCACCATAACGACCGAGCACATCGGATCTGCGACTTTGTTGCCTGAGAATACGCGCTGTTTCAGCAAGTACAAAGTCTCCTGCTTGATGTCCGTAGGTATCATTTACAGACTTAAATTTATCGAGATCAAACATAATCACTGCAAGTTTTGGAAGAACATTATTGGTGCGACAACGCTCAAACTCTTTATCAATTTGTTCTTCAAAATATCTACGGGTATACAAACCTGTGAGAGGATCAGTAATAGACTGTATAGACTTATCTTTATACTTAGATTGTAAATTCGTTTCTGCGGTCACATCACGCATTAAAATACAAGTCCCTAGCATTTTTCCGTCAGCTTCACTATATGGATAACTGCTCATTATCAATATAAGTTCTTTTTTATTAGTAAGATTAGTTGCAGGAACTTCATCAATTCGTGTAGGCACAGAAGATTCTAAAATTTGCTCAATTGCACTTTTTTCGCTTCCAGGCAATTTGGTGCTTAACATTTCTTTTAAACTTTGAATACGTCTTACATCGATTGAACGTAATTCCATTATCTGACAAAATGCTGCGTTAAATTTTAATACTTTTTGCTCATAATTAATTAAAATAAATGCGTCCAAAAACACCCTGGTAAAATCACGATGCGCTTCAAACTTTTCTATTAGTCTTGAATCGTATACGTTTTGATTTTCCAATTAACACCTCAACGCATTAAAAACACAAAGTACTCATCTTCCAACTCTTCTGTTTGCATCCCACAATCACCATTTTCACATTTAGGAACAGGGGGATATGTTTTTGGTGGCAGAGTCGAAGTTTCAAAAAGTTTTTTTTCTTCTTTATTACATGTTTCACAAATATAATTAACATAAAAGCTAGATATCGTTGCTTTTCCTAAAAAGCTTGGAATCATATTGATTTGCATAATAATATCGGGAGGACATTCACTAAAAACAATAGAACGTCCTTCTTCAAGCGAGCGTAAAAAACTCACCCATGCCCTCACTCCTAAGGAGTTAATACTTTTAACTTGCGAGAAATTAAAGTTTATTTTTTTTTCTTCTTTGAGCTCTGCAGAAAGATTTTTAAATGATAACTCCGAGTCTTCGTTTATCACTCCAACAAGATTCACCATTTTTCCATCATCTTTTTGCACAATGGAGTATTCCATTGTTTTTCCTCCATAAATTAGAACGTAAAGGTTCTCGTAAAATTTTAGCAAATTTTTAATGCAATAATTTTTTTTAGAAAGTTTCTTGACATTATAGGCAACGATTACTAATTAGGAGCTATGGTTGACGCTAGGTTAAGCACGCATTTGTGCTACTCACCTGTTAGACTTTCCTAATTTGCATTGCTCTTGTGGCGGAACTGGTAGACGCGCGCGACTCAAAATCGCGTTTCCTCCGGAAGTGGGAGTTCGATTCTCCCCGGGAGCACCACAATTTTATTTAACACAAAAACAATTCGCTTTTTTTCTTTTGCAGCTCAATTGTTTTTGTCGTAATTAGCCAAACTAAAACATAAAAATGGAAAATAATATTTATAAATCGTCTAATACCAATGACAAATAAGTTAAAAATGAATCATTTCTCATTTAAATGAAAACATTTGACCACAAAATAAATTTGTAAATTGAGACACAACCTCTAGCCTCTATCGTTGTCAGAACACGTCCTCAGATTGTTCAAAAAGTTTATCCTTCAGTCACTGATTCACAAGAAATTACCTTGTCAAATGAAAAAAAATAAGGCATGGTTGCAGTTTCAAAGGACGATCACTACTTTTTTAGTTCGTTCTATATATTTTTTTTAATATATTCAAGGGGTTAAACATGACTTCACCTACAGACAAAACAAATCGCTGTCGTGATGCTAAAAAAGCAAAAATGGGCAAAAAAGCAAAAAATAAGCTCCGTAGAACAGGCACAACCCCTGTTTTGTTTGCTTTGAACAAGCCAACATCAAATGAGCTCAAAAATTAATATACCGTCGCAGCTATACAATTTTAGAGAAGAAAAATTTTCATCCCTGCCTCAGAGAACAAAGAAATACAATCTATCTCTGTAGCGTTAAGTGCTGATTTTCTTCTCTTTTTTATTTTTTATCCAAGATATGGTACATTTCAGTTGTGAATATTGCATAAACCATACTTGACCAATAACCAATTTTTAAAGGAGATTGCACACAATATGCGTCCAATGGGAAACCAACAAACTCGTAACCCTGCACAAGATGGCCCAAGAATCAACGAACGCATCAAAGCACCTGAGGTTCGTCTTATATCTGACACCGGCGAACAAGTAGGTGTATTACCCATCCGAGATGCTCTATTAAGAGCCGAAGAGTTAGGGCTAGACTTAGTTGAAGTTTCTCCTGACGCCAAACCCCCTGTGTGTAGGCTAATTAACTATGGTAAATTCAAATACCAACAAAGCAAAAAAGCGCAAGAGGCTAAAAAGAAACAGGTTGTCATAGAAGTCAAAGAAATTAACTTGACACCCAATACCGATAAACATGATATTGAAACAAAACAAAATCATATTAAAAGATGGATTGCCGAAAAAGCGCGTGTTCGTGTTGGAGTTAAATTTAGGGGTCGTGAAATGTCACACATTGATTTGGGCTACAAAGCGCTCCAAGAGCTCATGTCCGGTATCGAAGACATCGTAGTACAGGAATCTGTACCGCGAATGGAAGGACGCCGCCTTGTTGTGACGCTTCTTCCAAAAAGCGAAAAGGTATGACAACAAATCGGTGTTACCAATTGGTTATCTTGGAAACATCTGATCTTCATTGTAATATTGTACCGTACGATTATTACAATGATAAAAAATCAGAGTTTTTTGGATTAGCCAAAACTGCAACAATTATAAAAAAATTTAAAAATAATTGTACAAACACCGTTTTAGTTGACAATGGCGACCTTATCCAAGGTAACGCTCTATCCGATTTTATAAATCGTAAAGCCCCGCTTGCAGAAAATCAAATTCATCCAATAATTAAAGTTATGAACTACTTGCGGTTTGATCTTGCAACAGTCGGTAATCATGATTTTAATTATGGATTGGATTTTTTATTTAAAGTTGCAAATCAAGCGAACTTTCCTTTTATTTGTTCTAATTTATTTCACTACAATAAAAATTTAAAAAATCATCTTGGTAAAAGCCTTTTTCCTGAAAATTTTATATTAGAAAAAAAACTTGATAATGAAGAAATTGTAAAAATTGGCTTTATAGGGGTTGCTCCACCGCAAATTTTAATTTGGGACAAACACATACTGCATCACAAAGTAGCCGCCATTGATATGGTGCTGGCAACAAAACAGCAAGCCAAGCTGTTAAAAAAAATGGGCGCAGACATTGTTGTGGTACTTGCTCATAGCGGCATCTTTCCAATTAAATATGTCACGGGCTGCGAAAATGCCGTTTGTGAACTCACTAAAATAAAAGAAGTTGATGTTGTATTATCAGGTCATGCACATAATGTTTTTCCTGGCGGTAAGGTTTTTAATAATCTTGAAAAATATAAAATTATTAATCAAACTGGAAAAATTAATGGCAAACCCGTTGTGATGCCTGGTGCATTGGGTAGCCATTTGGGTGTTATTCGATTAGAACTCACAAAAAAGCGTGATAAATGGAAAATTAATCAAAGCTTTGCAGAAGTGCATAACGTCAGAGATGTTGAACCAGACTCTCATTCATTAGCTTTAGTTTCTGAAGAAAATAATAAAGTGTTATCTTATATTCGGTCAGAAGTTGGTAGAAGTAGTGTGCATTTTAATTCATGGTTTTCTACTTTGCAAATTTCTTATGCATCTCAATTTATTCAAAAAACCGTGTTAGAATTTGGAAAAATTTTATTAAAAAATACAAAATGGGAAAACCTTCCAATTTTATGTGCATTTGCACCTTTAAATACTGGCTCTCACGGAAGTTTTTATATAAATATTCCTAAAGGACCACTTGCAATCAAAGATATTTCTAACTTATACTCATACGACAATGAAATAAAAATATTACTTACAAATGGTGATCAATTAAAGACATGGCTAGAATTTGGCGCGCAAATTTTTACACAAATTGATGTTACTTCTTCAACAGAAATAAATATTTTAAGCCCACATTTTCCCGCATTTAATTTTGATTGTATTTATGGCATAACTTATGAAATAGATATTACAAAACCTTATGGAAAGCGAATTATCAATCTTTGTTACAATAAAGTACCTATTAAATCTACTCAAAAATTTTCAGTAGTAACAAACAATTATCGAGCAGCAGGTGGAGGTAACTTTCCTAATTTACACAAATTAAAATCACTTGTTGAGACAACGCAACTTTATCGAGATATTGTTATTGAAAAAGTAAAAGAACAACCAGAAATTAAAGTTACTTTAGAAGAAAATTGGCGTATACATCCTATTTTATCTGGAACAAAACAAAAAATATTTTTTGAAAGCTCAAGTGATTCTATCCCCTTCCATCCTAAATTTTTAACACTACTTTCTAAAGACGAAAAATTAAAAAAAGCCAAATACCTTGTAGACATCACAAAATTTTGAGAAAAACACTCACCACAAAAAAACTAAAAATCTGAGTAAAGTTTGGTTCAAAAAATCGACTTTAGGTGAATTTTTACCGGGGAAGAAAATTGTTAAATGCTAAAATTATAAAGTAAAGATATAATTTGGAGAAAAAATGTTTAAATATAAATATTTGTTATATTTTATAATAATTTTTGCTTTATATTTTAAAACCATACGGTTTGTTTGGGCAGATGTAAACGAAGTTGGTAAAATTGAAAATATCATTGGCGAAGGAATTGTTTTTGATGGAAAAAATTATGCCTCCATTCAAAGAAACATGTTAATAAGAATTACTGATGTAATTATACGCCGTCCACTAAGTTTTTAACATAAGCTTGCCTTAGGTTTTGAATTCATAATTGACTTGACAATTTTTTGTGTTAATTGATTCCAACCAC
>QOVW01000113.1 GCA_003339605.1 Spirobacillus cienkowskii
CACGATAACCACGATTACGGCTGGCAAAAACACCCTAATAGTTCTACAAAATATACCTTAGATGCGCATTTAAAAGGTATTTTACTCAATGTGCCGCACAATAAATTTAATGATTGGGTAATTGGGCACAAACAACATAAAGGCAATTATTTTAGAAATTTTACTGATAGCAATTACTCCAGTTACCTTACAAACTTTGGATCGACACCATTTTTACCAGATGATATAATTTTACCAGATGATATAATTTTGCCAGAATATACAATTACGAGCGAAATGAAAACAGACACCTTAACCCATTGGTGGGGCGTAACAGAGCATAAAAATAATTTAATTACTTGGCAACGGCAAAATAGCAAAGACACTTTACAAGCCAATACAAATACAGTGCATACCGAACGATTGCGGTTAATAAGCTTATTGCTTGACGATACTTTTCCGCCTCAATTTGAAAATTCGGCGCTTAATGGTTTTTATAAAGAAAATCTTGAATACGGTGCGCAAAAACATCCTAATAGTTCTACAAAATATGTGTTAGATTTAAACCTAAAAAATATTTTACTCAATGTGCCGCACAGTAAATTTAATGATTGGCTAATGGGGCATAAAAAATACTCTCCTATTTTTTATAGGCAATTTACCGAAAATAATTATTTAAGTTACCTTGCAGATTTTGGATCTCTCCCATTTTTGCCAGAAGAAGTTTTAATTCCAGAATATAAAATTTTTAATATAAAAGAACTTAAAGAAGCTCTTGCTATTAAAGTAACAAATACGCCTATTTTTATTTCTTACAGGCTAGATGCTTTGCATCCATTTACCAAGGGGCTTGAGCATTTTGTAGAGGGAATTTTAGATAAGCTTAAAAATTATACAATTTTTGGCTGTATTTTAAGCGATAGCCTTACCCAAGCACAATGCAACGCGCTTATTGCAGAGCTAAAAATAACAAAGCCCGTTGAGCACACGTCACGGCTTACTGTGGGTAAATTAAAACAAATTGCAGAACACACTCTTTATAACGAGAGCACGCCATTAAGCGAATTTTTTATTGTAGGAGAAAATTTGCTTGTTACGGGAGAAGGGTACAGCAAGCCTCAGGTTGGAGATTTGCACCTCGAATTCTTAATTCAAGCCGTGCCAAATTAAAGAATTTAAGGAATTTTTTATGAGTGTAACAAAAAATTGGAAAGACAACTTACAGCAAGCAAGTTTTCAGGGCATTCCATTTGAAATTGAGGGGCACAGTGCCGAGTTTGGCAGGCGCATTGTGAGTCATGCGTTTCCATTTAGAGATAAGCCCTATAACGAAGACTTGGGTAAAAAACAGCGTACCTTTCAAATAACTGGGTTTTTGGTGGGTGATAACTATTTTGCAGTTCGCGATAAGCTTATTGCTGCCATCGAAAAAGGCAAACAAGGGGAGCTGGTGCACCCGTATTTGGGTACCATGCAGGTGGAGTGCGCTACCCTTTCGGTCTCCGAAAACTTTAACAAAGGGCGTTATTGCACCCTTAATTTTACGTTTATTGAAAGTGGCAATAGCAATCCGTTAAAAGTGATCGAAAACAAAGCGGCCAAAGTGCAAGAGTTGGTTGCGGCGGTGCATGGTGCAGGAGTGCAAAGCTTTGCAAAAAATTTTACAAGTCTTGCTGGCACTTCTAAATACCTCCAGCAAGTGGTGCAGGCGTTAAATAGTGTAATGCAGGGCTTTCATAAAGCAGAACGGGCTGTGACCTCTATTCCAATTTTGGGTGCAGATATGGCCTATGTGTTTGCTAAAATAAAAAAACACATGAACGGTGCCACCATGTCTGGCGGTGACTTAGGGGGCGTACTTTGGGGCTGCTTTGCAGCACTTAAAGTTGCAATATGTGGCAGAGCAAGCTCCGCCGACAAACAAGCGGTGGCAAAGCTGATGCCACATTACGCCATGCCAGGTATGTTTTATTGTGTGCAGCAACACTCTGCGGCCACTGCCGAAGAAGAGCGATTTTTTACCGCAATTCAGCGTGCCGAGCGCGCACAAAAAAGAATTTTAGCGTTTAAAATTTTGTTTTATTTGCGCTTAAGCGAAAAACGCCGCAGCGTGTGGCGCACCAGCGAAGCCCGTAGGGCTGAGCGCAATATTTTAGAGCTCGAAACCTTGCTGCAAATTTTTATTATTTGCGCATGGTGTGATTTTGCTATGGGTGCCACGTTTTTAAGTGTCAACGAAATTAATAAATCCCGAGACGACATTGCCGAAGCCCTCGATGCCCTGATGAACCGCCCGCTACTCAATGACAACTTGTATTTAACTCTCTACCAGTTGCGCTCTGTTGTGTACGAAAACTTAAACTCCGTTGCCAACGAGCTGCCAGTTATGAAGTCAATTGTGGTGCGTTATCCGCAAACTCTATTGCATTTTTGCTTTGAGCAGTTTGGCAATCTGAGTAAAGAAAGCGAAATTTTGTATTTGAATAACATTAAAAACCCCGATTTTTTGTACAAAGGGCAACTGATTAAGGTGATTGCATGATTCAGCTCAAAGCCAATGGCAAAATTTTTGAAGGGTGGCTTACGGCTTCGGTTACCCGATCGCTTGCTGCCGTAAGTGGTGCGTTTGAAATTGGGTATACCGACAGATGGAGTGGCCAAGGCGAAAAATGGCAACTCAAAGCAGGCGATTTGTGTGAGCTGAGCTACAAAGGCAAACCGATAATTTGTGGCTACATTGATTCTGTGAGCAGTCAGTATGGCAGCTCTGAGCGATCGCTCTCGGTGCAGGGGCGCGATAAAACGGGCGACCTGGTAGACTCTTGCAATATTTCTGAGGCCAAAGAGTTTAAGGGCAAATCGTTAAAGCAACTGGCTGAGCTGCTTGCAGCGCCGTTTGGCATTGCGGTGCACGGCAAAAGTGCTGCAGCACAGGCAAGTTTGCCGCAAATCAGTGTGCAGCATAACGAAACCGTATGGGAAAGCATCGATCGCTACGTTAAGTTTCAGGGAGTGCTCGCTTACCCCGACGCCAAGGGCGGCTTGGTGCTTGCCGATGTGGGCAGCGTTGTGGCGGCAACCTTACGCGAAGGCGAAAATATTTTAAGCTGTTCTGTAGAGCACAACGAAAGCGAAAAGTTTGCCACCTATGTGGTGGTGGGCAATACCCGCAATGCCGACGAGCCGCACAAAACCGCTCGGGGCGAGGTGAGTGATAGCAGTGTAAAGCGGCCAAGGCTTAAGAGTATTGTCAGCCACAAAGCCATTACCGAAGCCGAGGCCAAAGAGCGCGCCAAGTGGGAAATGGCGCAACGGGTTGCGCAGTCGTTACGGGTTACTGTGGAGTGCGTCGATTGGCTAAACCCCAGTAGTCAGCAAATTTGGGAAATCAATACTCTTGTTACCATTAAGGCTCCTGCCTGTGGCTTAGAGGGCGATTTTTTAATAGAAGAAACTCGCTTTTCTTGCAATGAAAATGGCCTCAAAACCAGTTTAAAACTTGTACTCAAAGATGCCTACACCCAAAAAACCGAGCGCGATAAGCAATCTGTGGGCGAAATTGGCGAGGTTTGAGTGGGAGTGGGGCTCCCCGACTTCTCTTGTTTTTTGAAATTATATTAAAAATTTAAAAAGCTTGAAGATTGTAATTATTTGGGTTACAATGGGTTAGGAGGTATTTAATATGACTAAACCTAGAAAACGTTTGCCATCACAATCAAGTGTTCGTTGGGATGATGACTTACAACCACTAGTAGCAGAATGGTTTGAGAAAAATCCAGGTTGGAATATTTCGCAGCTTGCAAACCAAGCAATTCGAAGATTTGTCCTTTCTCACTATTCAACAATTCCTGTAGAATTAATCAATCTTGATAAAGAAGAAAGTTTAAAACTACTTGATAAAATAATACTAGACCACGCAGATGCTTTAGAGCGTCTTAAATGAAAATTAAAAAAA
This sequence comes from Spirobacillus cienkowskii, assembly GCA_003339605.1. Classification (GTDB taxonomy): domain Bacteria; phylum Bdellovibrionota_B; class Oligoflexia; order Silvanigrellales; family Silvanigrellaceae; genus Silvanigrella; species Silvanigrella cienkowskii. The sequence goes on from QOVW01000113.1 coordinate 3,935, forward strand.
TTAAAACTGATTTTGTTCTTGAAATTAATAAAAAAGTTACTTTTTCTTTTGGTCAAAAACATATCTGTGCTCATCCTGAGAAAATAGAAAGTGCTCTTTATGCAGCCATTTATCCTGGCCAATTTCCTTTTGTCCATGGGGGAATAGTCGATGTGGCTGCTGCAATGTTTTTTTATATTATTAAGGCGCATGCTTTTTTTGATGGAAATAAAAGAACAGCTCTTATATGTTCTCTTATTTTTTTAGAAAGTAACGGTTGGTCTTTAAAATATCCTATCTCTGAAAAAAGTAATAAGTTCGCTGAATTAGCCGAAGACTGCGCTTCAAACGTTAAAAATATAGATGAAATCAAAAAGTGGTTTAAAAATCATAAAGTAAGAATTATTTTTTGAATACTTCTAATATTTCGTTTATGCGGTAAAGTAACCTCTGAGTTAAGGAGAGGATATTATGAAAATAAGCGCCCTAACATTAATAGAAGAATATATTCCAACAGTTGAGGATACTAAGAAAGCTGAAATTGTAATTAAGGATATCTCAAATTTCTGCGAAAAGAAAAAAATAAAAAATCTTGAGCTTGCGTTAAATTTTCAAGGTAATATTAAGAATTTACAACTTCCATTAAGTTTTATGCCATTTTTAATGGACATATTAAATGAAATTGCACATGGAAATTCAGTTACTATTGTGCCATTTAATAAGGAATTTACAACGCAAGAAGCAGCTGATATTTTAAATGTATCACGCCTATTTATTATTAAAATTCTTGAATCGGGACAAATGCCATTTCATAAAGTTGGTGCACACAGAAGAATCCAAGCAAAAGATTTAATGTCATTCAAGAAAAAGATGAATAAAAAAAGTAAAGATGCACTTGATAAGTTGGCAAGGATTTCTCAAGAAGACAAACTTGGTTATGAAGACTAAAAATGAGCAGTAATAATTTTGTTGTTATTTATGATGCGTGTATTTTGTATCCAGCAAATTTAAGAGATCTTTTACTCCATTTCGCAAAGAAAAAGTCAAAATGTTAAAAGAATCAATTATCACTAAGCAACAAAAAAATGTACCAGAAGTTTTTAATACGGAGTCGATTTTGCAGTACACATTATCTTTGCACGACGCACCGAAAGAATTGAAGAAAAGATCTATTTTAAATCGTGAGCAAGATGGTCATGGGTTTGTAAGCCCAACTGATATTGAACAAAAACAAGGCCGCATTCTTGTTCCTTTAGGTGCGAGTTAAGGCCGTCTAAACTGTTGTCAGTGAAGTGGACGGAGGTTTAAAAAAACACGTTAGTGCTTTTTTAAACCTATTAGTCGGCTCGCAATCAAGCTGTTCACAGGGTTTTTTAATAATAATTTTAGTATGTTCAAGAATTTCTTTTGTAAAAACATGACGTCTATATTTTGTAACAAATACTAAATGATAGTAATTTTTATATATTTGGCTTCTTCCTGTTCTCCATTAGTAATTTTTATGATCCATATTGACTCTAAAATAAACGAAAGCTAGATTAACATGAAGGAGAAACCATGGCAAATTGTGGTGTAAAATTTAGAGCATACCCAACTGCTGAGCAAGCTCATACACTTTCTCAATGGATAGGTTGCGCTCGAGTGATTTACAATTGCAAAGTGTCAGAGGATAATCAAAATTATAATATTTTTAAAAA
>QOVW01000036.1 GCA_003339605.1 Spirobacillus cienkowskii
GCTTTGTTGAAACAATCCCTAGCCTGTTACTTTAATTTTGTCTTGGATTGTATATGTTTTATGACTTCCTATTTTTTATTAGAGACTCGCACAAACAAAATCGCTTATTATTTAAGCAATTTTGTTGTCATAGTTTAATATAGGTTAATCTTTCCTACTAATTTTTAATTTTATTTTATAACTTGCTATGTAAAAATTTACATAAGAAAATGTTTCACGTGAAACATTTTCTTATAACTCATTGAATTAATGTAATTATTGAACTAATTGTGAAAAAGGTTGAAATAAAAATTATTATATATTTACTATTTCAATTTGTTCTTGGGAGAAATATGGATGAATCAAAACATAACAAATGATACTCAAACTTATGAGCCACCAAAACCAGTGACGATAAATCATAAGTATTCGGAAGATTCAAAAAACTACTATCAAAATCAAATTGTCGAATATCTTTCAGTAAATTTACTAACCCCATTAGAAAAACAGCCTAGATATTCTTTTAATCAAGAAGGTTTAGAGGATTTAGCACAAAGTATTAGAACTTTTGGAATTTTGCAGCCAATTATTGTTTCTCTAGAAAATAATAATCAAATAAAAATCATTGCTGGAGAAAGAAGATGGCGCGCTGCTCAAATTGCGGGACTCGATAAGGTCCCTTGTATTATAAGAGAACTTCATGATCATTCACAGTTAGAACTTGCGCTTATAGAAAATATCCAACGAGAATCGTTATCTCCTGTAGAAGAAGCAAAATCTTTTAAACAACTCTTAGATGACCACAATTACTCACAAGATGATCTGGCATCACGACTTGGAAAAAGTAGAACTTCGATAACAAACACAATTCGTTTATTATCGCTACCCGAAAAAATACTTAATGATCTCCATAGTAGAGTTGTATCAGCGGGCCACGCAAGAGCGTTATGCTCTTGTGAAAATGAAAAATTGCAATTAAAAGCTCATTCAATAATAGTTAAAAAAAAGCTTTCGGTCAGACAAACAGAAGAACTCGTAAAAACTATCAAATTAGAAAAAACACAAAAAGCGCTTATTGATTCAATCTCCCCTGATTTAAGATATATTTGCGATCAATATAAAGGACACTTAGGCACTAAAGTTAAAATTACAGGAGATACAAATAAAGGTAAAATTGAAATAAGCTACTACACTTTAGATGATTTAGAGCGAATATCAGAACTTATTTTAGGAAATGTTATTTCACCAAAAAACAAATAATTTTAATAATAAATAAATTATAATAAAGATGCTGCAATTGTTGCCAATGGTGAGCGTTCTCCTTTAACCAAAGAAACATGTCCCGCAATAGCTTCTTGCTTCATTTTTTCAACAACATAAGTCAATCCATTTGATGCTGCATCAACATATGGGTTGTCAATTTGATAAGGATCTCCAGTAAGTATAACTTTAGTGTTTTCGCCAGCACGAGTCAAAATTGTTTTAATTTCATGAGGAGTTAAGTTTTGCGCTTCATCAACAATAAAAAACTGATTAGGAATGGATCTTCCTCTAATATATGTTAGAGGCTCTACTTCTAAAATTCCCTGATTTATAAGTTCATGATAACTTTGTGATAGTCTTTTTTGTCTTCCTTGAGTGACCCCACCTAATAATAATTCCAAATTATCAAAAATAGGCTGCATCCAAGGGTTTAATTTTTCTTCTAAAGTACCAGGCAAATAACCTACATCCCTACCCAACGGAAAAATTGGTCTACTTACCAGCAGCTTTTGGTATTTTGATTCATCTGTTGTTTTTTCTAGCCCTGCAGCAATCGCTAGAAGCGTTTTACCTGTACCTGCGGTACCAACTAAAGTGACTAACTTAACATCATCATCCAACAATAAATCTAGTGCAAAACTTTGCTCCAGATTTCTAGGATAAATACCCCACACAAAATCTTTTCCACCTAAATTTAAATTTTTAAGATGCCCAGTAACATGATCAAATTTACCATAAACAAATTGTAACGGTTCTCTAATATCTCTTAATATTACATACTGATTTGGCATAAGATCATAATCTTCTAACGAAACAGAACCCGAAGATAAATATTTCTTTAAAATTTCAGATTCTACTTCATATTCTACAATACCAGTATAAAGCTCTTCAATATTTACTTTATCTGCTTCAAAATCTGAAACATCTACACCAAGAGCATCTGCTTTAATTCTTAAATTAGAGTCTTTAGTTATAAGAATTACCGGCATATCAAAAGCTTGTTTTTTAAGTATTAATGCTACACTTAAAATAAGGTTATCAGGTTTTCTTTCAAAATGAGCAGGAAGTAATGCCATATCAGATTCTAAAACAACATAAACTTTACCACTGTCTCTTCTGTCGTTAAAAAGAGGTATTCCGTTACTTAATGAACCCTTTTCTCTTAAATCATCTAAAATTCTAGAAAAGTGTCTTGCGTTTCTCCCTGTTTCACTTAATCCTTTTTTAAACGTGTCTAGTTCCTCTATGACAGAAATGGGGATATACACATCATTATCTTCAAAAGAGAAAATGGCACTCGGATTCGATAACAACACATTTGTGTCAATTACAAATTTTTTTTTCAACCCATTACCCCTTTCAATTAACCTACCCTTTTAAAAAGAGAGTTCACTCTTACAAGAAATCAAATCTTAATCTATCATTCCATGAGAACGATTATAGGTTAACAGATACTCTCATTTTTTTTTAGATCAAAAGAAGGAGAAAAAAAGAAATGGCACTTATGCACTCCAAAGATCTGTTATGCACGGTTTCAGAAAGTGTTAAAAGAGAATTTAAAGACCAAAAATACATTTTATCATATGATGAATTTTTAGATGTTTTTAGTAAAGATTCTAGAAAATTAATTCGCAACTCCGCTGAATACATGCTCGACATGTTTAAATACTTTGGAGTTAGTGAAGTTAAATATGGTTATCATTTCACTAAGAGACATTTTAAATTATTTGAAAGGGTGCGTGGCAAAAACAAACCCGCCATTACAGGACAAGAAGAAGCTCATGAAAACATTTATCGTGTGCTTGAGCAATTTGTTAGACAAGGAAAAATTGACAAACTTATTTTACTCCATGGTCCAAATGGATCTAGTAAGTCTTCAACAGCAGAAGCAATAGCAAGCGGTTTAGAAGAATATTCAAAAACAGAGCAAGGGGTAGTTTACAAATTTAATTGGATTTTTCCGTCGGATAAAATTGGCTACGAGGGGTTAGGAGACAAGTTAAATAAACACATTGGATTTGGAGATGATAATCCTACAAGAAATGGAAATAAAAGCTTTGCTCATTTAGAAGACGATGAAATAATGTGTAAAATAATAAGTGATATGAAAGAAAATCCAATTTTTATTTTACCTAAAAAAGAACGACTAGAATATTATAAAAAAATTACTGAAAACAGTATTTACCCAGAAGATATTCCTACATACCTTGAAGAGGGAGCAATTAGCGCTAAAAGCAAAAAAATTTTTGACTCACTATTAGTTGCATATAAAGGAGATCTTGAAAAAGTACTACGACATGTACAGGTTGAAAGATTTTTTTATAGTAGCAGATACCGTGTTGGAATTGCCTCTGTTGAACCACAAATGGCTATGGATGCACAAGATAGACAAATAACGATGGAAAGAAATATTCAAAATATTCCACCTGCACTCCAAAATATTCGAATTTTTGAGCCACAAGGTGAGCTTATTGACGCAAATAGAGGTTTTATAGAATTTGCTGATTTACTAAAAAGACCATTAGAGGCCTTTAAATATTTATTAACCACAATTGAAAAAATGAATATAAGTTTACCAAGTGGAATAGCTGATCTTGATTTGATAATGATGGCAAGTACAAACGAAAAACATTTGGATGCATTTAAAAATTCTCCAGATTGGCCTTCATTTAAAGGTAGATTTGAACTTGTCAGAGTTCCTTATCTTTTATCAGCAAAACTCGAACAAAAAATTTATGAAGAGGATATTAGAATAATAGAAAAAACAAAAAAAATTGGCCCTCACTCACTTACATTATTAGCGAAATGGGCAGTACTTACTAGATTACGACAACCGGATCCTGATTGTTACGATCCAAGTTTAAGAAATTTAATCGCAAGGCTAGATCCTTACGATAAGCAAGCTTTGTATGATGGAAATGAACCATCAAATACATTTACAGAAACAGAAAAAGGTTTGCTAAAAAAGAATGTAGATGAGATTTTAAGAGAAAGTCAAAGTTCAGTAGCATACGAAGGTAGATTTGGAGCAAGTCCTAGAGAAATGAAAATGATTCTTTATTTTGCAGCACAAAATGAAAGACATGATTCTTTATCTGCAATAACTTTATTCGATGAAATCGAAAAACTTACTAGAGATCGCACAATATACGATTATTTACAGTTTGAACCGCGAGGTGGCTATCACGATTATAGAGAATTCATTAAACATATTAAACAACAATATTCTTTAATCTTTCATAAAGAATTTTTATCAGCATTAAATTTATATGATGAAAATCAATATATCAAAGCCCTACAAAGATATATGAGGCACGTCAGCGCCTACCTCAAAAAAGAAAAAATACAAAATGAGATAACAGGAAGACAGGAAGAAGCAAACGAAACAACTATGGAAGAAATTGAAGCCTTAATGGGGGCAAGTGGCAATAAAAGAGAAATAAGAGAACGTTTGGTTGCTAAAATTGCCTCATGGAAAGTAGAAAGACCCACTGATGAATTAAATTTCTCCAAAGTTTTTGAAGCAGAATTATCAACTATTTCTAAAAGAATATATGAAAGTAAAGAAGGAGAAATAAAAAAGATTAAAAGCTCAATGATGATGCACGGTAGTGAGGATTATAAAAAATTACCCAAGGAAATATATGAATTATGCGAAAACACATTTGAAAACTTAGAAAAAATATTTAATTATACAAGAAAAACCGCTTGGGAAAGCTTAATATTTATAAATATAATGAAAAAATAATTAATTTTTATTAATTATTTTTCTTTTTTTATATGTTGTAAAATCTTTTATTGTTTTAGTATAAGAGTTTGAAAAATAAATTGAACTAACCAAAAAATCAGCTGTTGCAACGTTGCAAGCAAGCGGAACATTCCATACAACAGCAATTCTTAGCAATGCTCTAATATCGGGATCATGCGGCTGTGATTCAAGTGGATCCCAAAAAAATAGAATTAAATCTAATTTACCTTCTGTAATAAATGCTCCTGCCTGCATATCTCCACCTAATGGACCGCTTTCAAAACATGTTACTTTTAATCCAGTTTCTTTTTCAATTAATCTTCCAGATGTACCTGTTGCATAAACTTCATGATCTGATAATTTATTACAATGGTGTGATCCCCGAAAAGTGGACGGTTAAATATCATAATTTTTTTCATACTCTAATGGTGCAAGATAATCAAGGGCAGAGTGCGCACGAATTCGATT
>QOVW01000125.1:0-2500 GCA_003339605.1 Spirobacillus cienkowskii
ATAAAGGCTGCACCGAGCTACTCTTCCACACCTAAAGGTGCAGTACCATTGCCGCAGGCGGGCTTGACTTCGGAGTTCGGAATGGGATCCGGTATTTCCCCGCCGCAATCAGCACAGCCAAATCGAGACTAGAACGTGAGGTTCTCAGTTTTTAGGAGAGAAGGGATTCACGTATAAAAAAAGGTAAACAAGAACAGACAGAGAAGATAAAGCGTAAGAAGAGAGTGTTGAAGAGATGAGTGATTGAGAAAGATGGCTCAATGCCAATGATGTCTTAAAAGGAAGTGGTCAGGGTGATTAGTAATGGTTAGCTCAATGCCTTACAGCACGTACACATCCATCCTATCGAACTTGTCGTCTTCAAGTGCCCTGCGAGATTGCTCTCGAGGAAGTTCATCTTAGGAATAGTTTCCCGCTTAGATGCTTTCAGCGGTTACCCAAACCGAACATAGCTACCCAGCTGTGCCACTGGCGTGACAACTGGTTCACCAGGGGTTCGTCCAACCCGGTCCTCTCGTACTAAGGTCAGGTTCCTGCAACTTCCCAAACGCCCACGACGGATAGGAACCGAACTGTCTCACGACGTTCTGAACCCAGCTCGCGTACCACTTTAATTGGCGAACAGCCAAACCCTTGGGACCTGCTCCAGCCCCAGGATGTGATGAGCCGACAGCGAGGTGCCAAACACCGTCGTCGATGTGAACTCTTGGACGGTATCAGCCTGTTATCCCCGGAGTACCTTTTATCCGTTGAGCGATGGCCCTTCCATGCGGTGCCACCGGATCACTAGAACCCACTTTCGTGTCTGTTCGACCTGTCGGTCTCTCAGTGAGGCTACCTTCTGCTCTTGCGCTCGACGCCTGGTTTCTATCCAGGCTGAGGTAACCTTCGCGCGCCTCCGTTACATTTTGGGAGGCGACCGCCCCAGTCAAACTGCCCGCCAGGCACTGTCCCTGAACCCGCTTAGGGTTCGAGGTTAGAATTCTCAGACATGCAGGGTGGTATTTCAACGATGGCTCCCCCGCAGCTGGCGCCACGGGCTCAAAGCCTCCCACCTATCCTACACAACATATCCAAGAAACCAATGCCAAGTTGCAGTAAAGGTTCACGGGGTCTTTCCGTCCTGTCGCGGGAAGGGGGCATTTTCACCCCCATTTCAATTTCGCTGAGTGCCAGGCAGAGACAGCGGACCAGTCGTTACGCCATTCGTGCAGGTCGGAACTTACCCGACAAGGAATTTCGCTACCTTAGGACCGTTATAGTTACGGCCGCCGTTTACTGGGGCTTCAATTCAAAGCTTCACCTTGCGGCTGACTTCTCCTTTTAACCTTCCAGCACCGGGCAGGCGTCAGACCCTATACGTCACCTTGCGGTTTCGCAGAGTCCTGTGTTTTTGGTAAACAGTCGCTAGTCCCTATTTTGTGCCACCCGCTCTCGCGGGCCTACCTTCTCCCGAAGTTACGGTAGTAAATTGCAGAGTTCCTTTGCCTGGGATCTCTCAAACGCCTTGGTATACTCTACCCACCCACCTGTGTCGGTTTACGGTACGGGCAAAGACAATTCATCACTTAGCAGCTTTTCTTGTCAGTACGGACTCAGAGAACTTACGCCATCAGCTTTCAGTTGGTCAAAAAGGCGATTTCCCTACCTCTTCTCCCTACGGCCTTAGACTGGTATCCAATACCCAGCTCCTCCTATCCCTCTGCGCCCCTGCATCGCTCCATGTCTCTGGCTCAGGAATATTCACCTGATTGCCATCGGTTACGCCTCTCGGCCTCACCTTAGGACCCGGCTTACCCTGGGGGGATTGACCTCTCCCAGGAACCCTTGGGTTATCGGCGGACGGGGTTCTCACCCGTCTTACGCTACTCATGTCCGCATTTGCTCTTGTCTTTCCTCCAGCACCCCTCACAGAATGCCTTCGACGGTCGAGACAATGCTCCCCTACCATAGATTTACATCTATCCGGTGCTTCGGTGATGTGCTTGAGCCCCGTTGAATCTTCGGCGCGGGACCATTAGACCAGTGAGCTATTACGCTTTCTTTAAATGGTGGCTGCTTCTAAGCCAACATCCTGGCTGTCTAAACGTTCCCACATCCTTTTCCACTTAGCACATTCTTGGGGACCTTAGCTGCCGGTCTGGGCTCTTACCCTCTCCACTATGGACCTTCTCGCCCACAGTGTGTCTCCTGTATTCTTACTTGTTGGTATTCGGAGTTTGACTAAGTTTGGTAACCCGGCAAGGCCCCTAGCTTAATCAGTGCTCTACCCCCTACAAGAAACATACAAGGCAATACCTAAATATTTTTCGGGGAGAACCAGCTATCGCCACGTTTGATTAGCCTTTCACCCCTACCCACAGCTCATCCGAGGCCTTTTCAACGGCCACCAGTTCGGTCCTCCACGGAGTCTTACCTCCGCTTCAACCTGGCCATGGGTAGATCACGTGGCTTCGGGTCTATTCCCTGCAACTCAAGCGCCTTATTCAGACTCGGTTTC
>QOVW01000114.1 GCA_003339605.1 Spirobacillus cienkowskii
GTTTGGTTTAGGTATAGACCGTTCTTCAGTAGGAACAGACCGAGGTGGTGATAGATCCCGCGACTCCGGGATAGATGTCGATCACGAAAGTCGAGGTGGTAGCAACGGCTACATGGGTGGCGGTGGAGGATTTAATTTTGGCTCCATGATGAGAGGATTCAAAGAAGCCAGCAATTCTCCAGCCATGGATAAGTGTTTAGGAATGGCTTTAGCAGGACTTGGTACAGTCGGAGCAGGTATGGCTATGGAGGCCGCATCGATTCCTCTTGCTCCCTATACTGCTGGAACGAGTGTTTACGTAGCTACGAGCGTCGCTTCGCCCTTGATTTACAGTGGCTCATTAACTGCTTTAGCTGGTATTGCGTGCATTGGTAATGTGTTGATGCGTGGCGATGGCAGTGGTGAGCCTCCTGCGAATTTGTCGCCGCCGGGGGCGGGGTCTCATGGTGCTTTTAGAAAGGCAAAGAGGGATTTAGGCATTCCGATGAGCAGGCAGCCTGATATAATTGAAAAAGTAGAAGATACTACTAATCCTGGAAAATATGTGAAGGATTATGTTTGGGGGAGATATGATTATGAGAATGGAGAGAGAAAATTTATACGTGAAAAAGTAATCCAGCATCACAAATATGGCCATTATTTTGGAAAAGGAAACTCACAAAACCGAGGTCCACATTATAATGGGATCAATGGTTTTGATAATAAACACTATGACTATTGAAAAAGAAAAAATATTCTTTAGTTAAAAACTCATTAATCATTACAGATATTTCATTATTATGAGCCCAGAACCACAAATGCCCAGGGGTTCTAATTAATGATAAAGGTTATTCTGATTATTAGGAGATTTTATGATAAAAGTCTTTAAGTATAAATTTGAAAGCGAAGAATACAGGAGAGATATAAAGTGTCCTTTTTATGATTCTCAATATGCTAAAAAATCCCAAGATAATTTTTTGAATGATCCTCATGTTATATTGCTATATAAAGAATTTGAATATTGCTTAGAAGAAAATTTAATTGAAATATATAAAGAAATATTGCAAAAAATAAAAAATATTTTTAATCCATCTGATAATTTTTATTTATTTGAAAGCATGGGCTATGATCAAGAAACACGTTTGACAAACTATTTTAGGTTGTGGAATGAATTAAAAAGAAGGGGTAAAGATTTGTCTTTTCTTTCTAAAACAAAGTGTTCCGACGAAATTAAGTACAAATATGACAATGGTGTAGGTTACAAAGCTGTTTGTCAATTTCAATGGCAAAATATAGAAGATTATTTTGTTTATATAATAAAATCTGGATGGCTTTATCGCGCAAGTTTTTTCTACTCTAGAAGAAATTTTGATTTGAACGTCGAATTAAGATACTTACTAGAAAAATATGATAAAAAAAATACATTAGATTCATTATCTATAATGTATACAGATTCATTAACTTTGTTACACTATTATATAAATTATTTTTTTGAAAACGATGATTTGTATTTTGTAGTGTATGGTGAAGATCATATACGAAGCTTCGGCATCAACATAATAGGCAATAAAAAGATGATAGATAAATTGTATGAAAAGGTATTAAAGTGTTTTGAAAATGAAAAATAGATTGTAACGTTAGCTTTTTATTCCATTGAAAATAAAATTTAAAAAATCATTCCTGACCGATTTTATTAAACGGTAACACCCCACGAAACTTGCAAGGTTTGTATCGGTAGGAAGCGGCATCTCATTTGAACGCGATGAATTGCACATCAACATCGATTTGGGTTCATTTGCGACTTTAAGATTAATCACCCGTTACCCCACATTAAATGCCAGCAGCCCAGAAACGTTAACAACCAGTTCAATGCAAAGTCGTAAAGAGCTTGTGGTGAAAGATTTGGTAGGCAGTGTTTCGCAGGTTATTGATTTAGAGAGCAAAAAAATAGTTGAGCGCAATAGCAGCGAACCATTTGGGTTATCACGCGGAATACCCTTACTCACCAATGCAGTGCTTGCGGATTACAAGGCGCAAGGCGCCCGTTGGCCGATTGCAATTAAGGTGGTCCCGTTAACATGCAATTGCTATGGCCCCTTAATTGCAATCGGGGTGGCGCTCTTTGATGCAATCGGCCAACCAGTTTTTTTACTCTAACAGAAATTTTGATTTAAATTCAGAATTAAGATTCTTGGTGGAGAAATATAATAAAAAAACTTCATTAGCTTCATTATCTTTAGAGTATACAAGTAATGTGTTGGATTATTATATGAATTATTTTTTTGAAAACGATGATTTATATTTTATATTATATGGGGATCCTCATATTCGAAGCTTTGGCATAAATATAATAGGCAATAAAAAGATGATAGACGAATTGTATGAAAAGGTATTAAAATGTTTTGAAAATGAAAAATAGCTTGTAACTTTAATTTTTTATCCAGTCGAAAATAAAACTAAAAAATATGATCGATTGTATTAGCGGTAACATCACCATTTCAACCGGTCATTACAATTATTAAAGAAAAATAAATCCACAAAATCTAGTTTCTTATTTTAATTTAAAATACTTGGAATTTCAATGATTAAATACCTTGGTTTTCCTCTTCCTACAGTTGTTTTTGTTACTTTGATTTCGATTTCATGATTTATAATAGAATTGATTTTCTCAGGATTTAAAATGCTAGGCGATATTTTTCCTGTAATCAACTCATTACTGCCCTTTATTTTAAATTCAAAGGTTCTTTTATTTGGAAGAAGACCTAAAAACTCTCCAAATATAGAAATATTTTCGTCTTCTTTTATGTTTGTAATACTTAGACGCTCTGAACAGCTTTTTACTTGAGCTATGTGATCAAATTTAAAAACTTTTTCTTTAAAATTGAATGTACAAACAGCCTCTTCATTGGCTAATTTATCTAAAAAGCTTTTCACAGCAGAGATTGTTTTTTTGTCCATTCCTTCTGTGATATCAGCGAGTTCATCATCTGATTTTAATAGTGCTTCAAATACAAGCTGACTTTGGTTTATTGCGTGAGCTAAGGCTTGTGAAGATTTGTTGCTGTTTTCTGGTGAAAGATATTCTTCAAGAATAAAGCCAAAGGATCCTTGTGCAGTAGATGTTATAAGCATTTTATCTGAGCTTTTTTCTGGCATTAATTTTGTAATGACATCAATGAATTTTGCAATAATGTCAGTTCCAAATTCTGCAAATATTCCATGGGATTTTATAACAGGCTTGCCACGAAAAGTGAGTTTAATGCGAGCTGGTTCAGGAAATTTTTCAGGCATTTCTTTTAATTTTTGATTTATATTTGCAAGTCTTGCTTGTAAAGACATTAAGTCAATAACTTCATCTTCAGCTGTGTCAGCAATGAGTTTTTCAAGAGTATTTTTTTCGGCAATTAGAGATTGATAATATTTGTCCATGTGATTAATCCTCGTTTGCAGTACTCATGTTATTTAAATTTTCCCATGCTAATTTATCTTCATTTTGAGATAAATCAATTTGCAAAAATCCTTTCCAAGTTTCATCTCTTTTGTGTGACCACATACTATACCAATATGTTGAACGATTTATGAGTTTTTCTGGAGTTAATTGGGATATTGCTACAAAGTATCCATCTACTTTATAATTTTTTTTTAAAATAATAGGATCAAAAACTTTAGAATTTTTCAAAATTAAATCCTTTTGTGTCAAACCTTCTGGTAGATAATAAAATGTCACAATATCAACATCATTAGGAGGTCTGTTTTCAATTAATTCAATATTTTCAAGAAAACTACCGTTTATCCAGTGAAAGCCTTTATTAATTCCAATTTCATATAAATCGTTTCTAAGCTTAAGGAGACCCAAAAGAATTTCTTTTCTTTTTAAAGAAGTTCCATATTTTAAAACAACATCTGAAATAGTTACTAAATATGGTGAACGCTGATTACTTGTTGGGTTAAGATAATTAATTGGTGGAAGTATCCCTCTTTCCGTCCAGTTTGGTATCATGTTGTTGCCTTTTATTTTATATTAAAAGTTTTATAAATTATTTTATTTAGTTAGTAAAGCACTTTCTTATTTTTAAAGAAAATAAACATTGCCCTCCTCCCAATTATTTCTTTACCAAAACTCAATCGTGCATGATACCCCTTAACAGTTGTTTTATATATTGAGTGTTAGTTGAACTTAAAAATTGGAATAAGCAAAAATATTTTAAATAAAAAATTAATAATACCAATAAATGTTATGTGTTATCTCCATTCAAAAGGTACAATAGATTGTTAACTAAATGGGTATCATTTTCACCCCAGCAAACTCGCAAGGTTTGTATCAGTAGGAAGCGGCATCTCATTTGAACGCGATGAATTGCACATCAACATCGATTTGGGTTCATTTGCGACGTTAAGATTAATTACCCGTTACCCCACATTAAATGCCAGCAGCCCAGAGACATTAACAACCAGTTCCATGCAAAGCCGTAAAGAACTAGTGGTGAAAGATTTGGTAGGCAGTGTTTCACAGGTTATTGATTTAGAGAGCAAAAAAATAGTTGAGCGCAATAGCAGCGAACCATTTGGGTTATCACGCGGCATCCCCTTACTCACCAATGCAGTGCTTGCGGATTACAAAGCGAAAGGTGCCCGTGCTGATGTTTCGTTATACAGCAATCCTCAAAGTAACAGACGCGAAAATTGGCAGGCAAAATCGTTTGAAGTGCTAGGTGATCATCCTAAAGAATTGCAAGGTTTGCGTGGCACAGTGCAATACGCTCAAGGCAAGTTTTCAGCCGCAACGGGTATGCATTCCATGGGGGTGAGAAGTGTTTACTCCGTATCTAGCTCAGTGACATAATCATATTCAAACTTACGTTTGGCGTCGTAACGTGTGCGAATACCCGAATCGAGACTCATGTTTTGAGTTAATTCATTTGCAAAACCTCTTCTTTGCTTGGTTGCTTTAAAAAGCGGAGCTAGTTATTTTAAATTGAGTTCTTGCTGTATGCTGTGAATTTCTGCAAGGGA
>QOVW01000037.1 GCA_003339605.1 Spirobacillus cienkowskii
AAAACTCCCTTCGGGTAACTATAATACCCTAGAAAAATGGTTGCGCTTTTTAAAGCAACCAAGCAAAGAAGAGGTTTTGCAAATGAACATCCCTGCAATGACCAAAGCATACAAACAACTCGAAAACATGAGCCTCGATTCGGGCATTCGTGCCCGTTATGATGCCAAACGCAAGTTTGAACATGTTTATGTCACGGGGCTGGATACAACAAAAGATGAGGGGAGAAAAAGAAAAAATCACCATCTCACATCTTAATTGACAAAATTAATGGGTGCTATTAATAACTCAAATGATCTTGATAAAAGATTGAATTTTATAATTTTTTTTGAAAGAAATTCAAAATGTCAGATAAAAAAATCTTAAATTGGCTGTTAACTTTACAAATCCCTACAGAAGAAGAACTCAAAATATTTACAAATCCCAAAACTGCAAAAGAGTTTTTAGATTTGGCCGCCACAAGCCAAGATCCTGAGTTTCGTGCAACTTATATTCAGTATTGCAAAGATAAATTTGATCATACTATTGATGAAAACGACATTGCCACACCCTACAAACTCAGTTACAATTCTTTTGAAAAAATTTGCGAACTGTTTGAGTTATTAAGTCAAGATAAAGAGCTTTATTTTTATAACTTAGCCAAACGAAAATTTGAACACGATGCTACTACAGCGGCAGAAACCAATTACGGAAAAAAAGAAAATACATAGCATTAAATTTATTTTATTTAACCTTAATTACAATAAAATATTACTGACTCGATTTTAAAATTTTATTTAATAAATTGTTTGCATTGCCTTCAGAGTTTTGAAATAATTTTTTAGAAAATTCAACCATTCCAGACCTAAAGTAAAATGCTTTTTTTAAATCATCATTTAAAAAATGAGTAAGCCAAATTATATTTCCGTATTCGGGATGAATTTCAAAGGATGAAACATAAAATTCTTTTTTAACTTTTGCCTGATGAATCACATTATTTGCCGCAACAAAACAGCTTACAATTTGAGAAAAAACCATTTCTTTTGCATATTGAATAACCTTGGTTAAATAATCATTATATATGCCTTGTCTGCGATAATTTTTATTGACCATTGCATGACGCATATAGTATAAATTTTCTTCTTTTTGTTCACTTCTAAATAGTGCAATAATTTTATTGTTGTCTTTTACAACTAAAAAGTTTGAAATTTGCGGATGATTATACTCCAAGTATAATTCTTTTTCTTTGCTACTTAAAAGCCCTTCATGTATAAAAGTCAATTCACTACTATGCTGCTCTGCAAATTCTGTCTCATAAATTTCCCAATAGGTATTGTAATCAACCCGATCAACATGATATTTATTGAGAATTCCATATTTAAATATTTTTTCAAAAATCACATCTTGTTTTCGTGATTTATCAAAAACTATATTATAACTCATTTTCTTACACTATTCCTTTTATTTAAAATGCTATCCGATAAAATATGCCAATTTTTCCAAAATTTACTTGCTGGATAGGATTGTGCTCAATAGATAAAAATATCCATAAATTTTTAAATTTTTGATAACTCATCCTACCACCTATTAACATTGAATTATTATTAAAATTTGAAATACTCAAATCTAATAACATAAAACTATAATAACTATAAATATCTACCTCAAATTTATTTTGTTGACTTATAACTTCTTGTTTTTGATTATGCAAGCTATAAAAATTTTCAAATTTTACAAAATCTTCAGTATTATAATTATTTTGTTGATTACTAAAATAATCATGTTCAATAACTCGCGATGTTCCATCTTGAAACTGCTCGGTTAGCTTAAATTTAGTAACCTGAGCATTTTCTTGAAAATGTGTTCGCATAGTATGAACCTCATTTTTATTAATTGAAGAATGCTGTTCATCTACCTTTAACACACGATCTGCAGAATTGTATTTTATTGTAGAAGATGTCAACCTTCCGACTTCAAATGCAATCAATATAAACATGGCCAGGGTTATTTTATACTTCATAGGCAATCAAATATAAAAGATTTATTACGATTTTTGACACCATTCCAACTGACATGCACCCAACCAGAATAAAAGTATGGATCGTAACAATTTTCTAAAATTAACTGATCAAACTCGTGATCAGTTTGAATTTTTTGATATAATTTTAAGTTATTTAAATTTAAAACTTTAATGTCTGCCGCCTTACCTTCCTGATGTTGACTTTTTTCTGTACCCCCCACAGCTTTGTTTAGTTTAGGACATCGATAACCAGAAAGAATAATAATTGGACAACCAATATTTTTACGCAAAGGTTCTAAGAGTCGATCACACATTATTTTTAAATTTTCAATGCTTTCTCTGCTCGGGGTATTATCAATATTTAATTTTTTTGCTGTTGATGATTGCACAAATTCATCTAACGTAAAATTTTGACTTAACCTCATTACCTAATTTTACTTTCTATCTTATTTAATCGTTTTTCGTGATCTTTCACTTCTGTTTTAACTTCTAAAATTGTTTCTTTAAGCTCTGAACTTTGCTCTCTTAAACGAATTATAGAGCTGTTACTAATAGCTAACTCTTTTGTAAATTCTCCCATTTGTTTAACCATTCCTTCCCATCTTAATGTCATTTTTTCTAAATAATTTTTATCGTTATCATTATTATTATATTTAAAAATAAAAAATATATTTAATGAAGCTAACGCAATGAGTAAAAAGACACACAATCCCATTAATACAAATGGTGCTGTTTCTCTTTTACCGAGTCCTTTAACAATTGAATGTGTAACTCCCGCAGCTTCTGCTTTATATTCATCCATATCAATCCTTCTAAAAAAAGTACCAAATTACCTGTAATTGATTTTGTAATGGTCTGCTTAAATTTTTGCTTTTTTGAACATTGACAACGTTTTCCACCGTTTTCTCCGTTTTCTCCGTTTTCTCTTTAAGCCAGAGAAAACAAGAAAAATTGTTCAGTAATTTCAGAATTATTTTTTTTCTGTTTTCGCACCACAGAGAAAAATATTAAATTAAAAAAAAATTCATAAAAATAAATTTGTTGGGTGAAAAAAAATTAATTGCACTTACAAGGAATTTATAAAAAATGAAAGCCATAACAAAAACTAAACAAATAAGAATATCAACAGTAATAAACGCGGTTAAAAGAATGGGTAATATACCTGGTTTAACAGATATAGAATTAGATAGATTAGAATATTTTCCAGAATACTTTACAGAAATTGTAAGACAATCTGCATACACTTTAGCTCGTTATAAATATGTTGATAATAAATATTTAAATATACACAAAGTAAAATATATTACAGTTAAGGAAGTTCTTAATGAGGTGCTTTTTACAGTTGATAAATGCGCAGAACCTTTTCATGTTTTAATTGCATTAAAAATGATTGCTCCTAAAATATACTCTAAAATTAAAATAAATTATTTAAATCCAGAAGACACAATTTTACCATTAGTGATAAATAAAGCAACATTACCGCCAAGACATGTATGCATACCAAGAAATCGGTATTATGCAGAATTAGATGACCTAAAAAAAATAGAAAAAGGGTTCTCTTTAATTATAGATATCGATCTGACTGCATAATTATCCAATTTTTTGTAAAATATTATTATTTTCATTTATATTTTTATTCTGCTGGTTATTATTAAAATATTCTTTTTGCATTTGTTTGGTAGTTTTAGAACTACCATCATGGCTCCAACCTGGAGCATGAATAAAGTACAATATTTTATAAAAAATATTTTTTGTTTTTAAAGAGTCTTTATACATTAATTTAAAATGATCAAAATTTAACTTAAACCAATTTTTAGTCTGTAAATCATGCAATACGCCATATTCCACTTTTTCTTCTTCTTTAGCAAATGTGCCAAAAATTTTATCCCAAATTATAAAAATACCGCCATAATTTTTATCGAGGTAAGCAATATTTTTAGCATGATGCACTCTATGATGACTTGGAGTATTAAAAATATAATCTAATATATAAATTCTATTTGTAAATTTTGTATGCAACCAAAATTGATAAATAAAATTAAGCGACATTTGAAATAGCACATCTTCTAGTCTAAACCCGAGCAAAAATACAGGAATATAAAATAATCCTTGAGGCGCATAATCAATAAACGACGCTCGCAAAAATACAGTTAAGTTATACTCTTTAGAAGAATGGTGCACTTCATGAATACACCACAAACAACGGCTAACATGGGAAATTCTATGAAACCAGTAATAACAAAAATCATCTACAAATATTAGTAAAACAAATGCCCACCAATATGTTGTTTCTCCTGTAACTAAAGCACTCCACACCCCTGGCATTTGAAAGAACGAAAATTGTGAAAATATTTCGTACATAAATAATATAATTGTTGATACAATGATGACAGGAAAAATTACATAAAATATTCCAGTTCCAATATTAAACATAGTATCATGTTTTTCATAAAAATTATTTTTCTTATTTTTAGAAACTTTATATTCAATAAAAATAAATATAAAGAACAAAATATAGCTAATTATACGCCGTCCACTAAGTTTGTTGGCAACATAGATAACCAAAAATAAATATTTATACGGAAATTGATGAATATTGAAAACAGGATATGCTGCA
>QOVW01000038.1 GCA_003339605.1 Spirobacillus cienkowskii
GGTAGCTCCTTTGTTAATTTTGTTTTAGAAAAAATTATTTAACAAATTGGAGCTATTTCTTCAAGCCTCACAATAACTTTCTCAACTATTAACTGGCATTATAATATTATAAATATTTACTAGATTTATTTGTTAATGATCTGATATCATAATTTTATATTTACGTCATTTGTTGTAATGCTAATAATTATTTAATTTTGGTATTGGGAATTATACAATGGACTTAAAAACAAGTTTTGAAATTTTTAATGGTAAAAATGAAATTTTTTCGATGTTTGATAAAATACCATTAAATATTATGTATTGTGAACGTGACTTTGTGATAAAATATATTAATCAACACAGCTATGATAATTTAAAAAAACTTGAAAAATTTCTTCCCATTACTGCAGTATTGATATATTTCACAAAAACCCTTTACATCAAAGAAAATTACTGGATGATCCTAAAAACTTACCTCATAGGGCTATTATAAAAGTAGGTACAGAATCATTAGAGCTATATGTACAAGCTGTATTTGATGATAAAAATAATTATATTGGCGCTCTAGTAACATGGTATGTTATTACAGAAAAATTAATTGCAGAAAATAAAAATACGCAGTTTGAATGCATGCTTGAAAATATTCCAATAAATATTATACTTGCAAATTTAAATTTTGATATTGTTTACGTTAACCAAACCTCACTAAAAACATTAACTAAAATCGAAAAATTATTACCTTGTAAAGCAGCAGAAGTTATTGGTAAAAGTATAGATATATTTCATAAAGATCCAAGCTATCAAAGAAAAATTCTTTCTAATCAAAAAAATCTTCCACACAGAGCAGTGATTAAATTAGGTGATGAATTTTTAGATTTATTAGTCACAGGAATTTATGATTCAGAAAAAATTTATCAAGGATGTATGCTTACTTGGGATGTTATCACTGAAAAAATCAAGCAAGAAGAATCTAAAAAGCAATTATTTAATGCAACCACAGAAATGGTCAATGACTTTGCTACTAGCTCTAAAGAAATTGCAACAAAAGCAGAAGGCGTAGCAAAAGGAGCGCAAAACCTTGGGGCTACAACAGAACAAATGAGTGCCGCAATTCATCAATTAACAGCATCGATCAACTCAATCGTACAAAATACCAAAGCAGCAGATACGGTTGCTAAAGCGGCTCAAAACGATGCCGAGGCAGGCGCAAAACTTATTAAAAAAGCAATAGAATCAATGGATCTAATTAGTAAGTCATCCGATGATATCATTGAAATCGTAAAAATTATTAGTGAAATTTCTAGCCAAGTGAATCTTTTAGCATTTAACGCCGCTATCGAAGCTGCAAGAGCGGGTGAACACGGATTAGGGTTTTCTGTAGTGGCTGATGAAGTCCGAAAACTTGCAGAAAAATCATCGCAAGCAACAAAAGAAATCACAAAGTTAATTAATGAATCGACAAAAAGAATTTCGAATGGAAGCGAAGAGTCAAAACAAGCAGGCAATGCATTCTCTAAAATTGTTGAAGGAGTTAGCAAATCAACACAATCAATTTCAGAAATTGCATCTGCAACATCAGAGCAATTGATCGCAGCAAAAGAAGTCAACACTGCAATTCAGCACGTTGCAAATGAAACAGAAAAAACATCAATTGCCTCTGAAACTATTGCAAATGCAATTAAGGATTTACAATTAAAAGCCATTAGTTATCAAAAGAAATCTCTTGAATTTGAAAATAAAAACTAATTTTTTCTTTTTTTGTAGGAAATAAATTTTTCTAAAGACTGCCTAATGATTTTTTGGTAGCTTATTTTATGTTTTTTTGCATAGTTACGCAATTCTGTAAGACATGGATCCATGATACGTACAGAGAAACATTTACTTTTAGGCGCATACTCAGGCGAAGCGGGTTTAAGGTAATCACTATCTTTGTAGTCAGAAATATCGTCTACACAAAAGGCATTAATAGTATTTTTATTTAATAATGGATTTTCTTTTTTTTTCATGGATTTTAATACTCCCTATTGCAAGCTCTGACTAGAAATTATAAAATTATTTTATGAATTCTTCACAGAATCAGAAATGTAATAAAAAAGAAATATTATTATTTTGTCAATATAAAATTATTAGATTGAAACAAATTAGATTTATTATCTATTTAAATTATTTATAAATAGACTTTTAAAAATTCAAATAGATATATTTGTCTAAGTCATAAAAAATTATTTACTTTTTTATTAAATAGGTAAATAAACTCTAAATGTGCTGGTTTAGACTTTTCGAGAGTTTTTTTACAATCTTCATTTTCTGCAATACTAAAAACAAAAATTACTGTATATCGAGGAATCAAACGCCGTCCGATGGTATCACCAGCTCTTGATTTACTCGCAACAAAATATAAATTAGGATTATTTTTTTGAATAATCGCATTTTTATCAAAATTTTTAATTATAGAAAGAAAATAGTCCTCTGTGTTACCACCTGATGCACACATCTTTGCAGCAACAATCTCTCTTCGTTCACGCAATATTTTGTGAGAGTTATTGATTTTAAATAATCTTTCCCAATCATCAATTAAAATTTTAGCAGATTTTGGCAAACATTCATCATAAATAGCATCAATATCATTAGAGATTCTGTTAAACACACAAGAAATGCCATCAATCATATTTAAAAACTGACGCCCTTCCCAAAATAATCCTTTAGGAAGTAATGATTTTAAAATTTCATTATACTTCATTGATTTTTACCTAAAATTAAATTGGGTTTATAACTAAATTCAATATTACCCAGTATTTGAATCTGCTTGTCATTTGTTTTCACATCACAATTAACGGTTTGAGTATCTATATGATCATGCTTAGTTTTGAAGATTATTTTTTCTGAACGCAGGGCTTCTTCAATTTGATACATTTCAATTGTAAAACTTGGTGCACTGATTTCTCTAATTACTTGTTGAATAATTTTTGTGCATTGTTGTTTAATCTGTAAATTATCTTCTGGTATGTAAAAATGAAAATTCATCGGTATTTTTTCTAAAGTGAGCATTGCGATTTCTGCAGTAATAGGACATTTGCCAAGTATTGTATTTCTCATCCGATCATTTTGCTCTTGATTTGGAATTTGCTCGTCATCATTGTCACGCAAAAATGCCAACCCTACGCTCCCTTTTTCTGGGTAACAACTGTAACAATAAGCACGAGTGACTCCTTCAACTTCAAGCATCCAATTTTTATAATCTTCTGCTGTTCCTGCACACACAGGATTGCTAATTCTAAACAACAATCGCTCTCGAAACTTTTCGATATCTTCAATATCTGAGCCGCTGTGCGTTCCATTACAACCTAATGTTGCTTTGTGGATAGCCGCAATGGGAGTCACAGCAGCAAGTTGCGTTCCTTCTTTTAAGTTACCTCGCGCACCAGGTTGCATTGCGCAAATACTCACTTCTACTTTTCCATCTTGATTGATAATTCCTTTTTCTGTTGTTTGAAAAACAAAGTTATCTGCAGTCTGCCATTGAGAATATAATGGAACAACAGCTTCCTCTTTACCTTCAAATACTGCTGTGCCAAAAGATTTATTGGCTGCTTTTTGCTGAATGCTATACATTTGTGCCCAGCGTTTTAAAAAATATTCATCGCAAGTATCAGGTAACAATTGTTTCATGGCAAGCTGAATTTTTCCGTACAATAAATGGCACGCCCCTCCTACTACGCGCGCTAAAACCTTATTAACCGAAAAACGAGCTGTGCTCGCTTCGTTTTGAAATCGGGCATAAATATCTGCCTCAATATTTTTAATTATTTCTGGTAAGGTTGGTCTTTGATATGACATTATTATGAAACCTCGAACTTAAAATTTGATGTTTTATTTTGATAAAATATAGTAATATTTATCGTTAATTCATGACTATTTATTTGAGCTTTAACTTCTATGTTTTCAACGAGCTTATCTTCAATAAGCCACTCAAGAGATTTTTTGCAGTATTCTTCGGTTTTTTTAATAACATGAGAATTTCGCTTACTCCTTAATAACAACCATAATTTTGATCCGGTTTCATGATTGTCCAATGCATCAGCCCAAAAACCTCGATTTGTTTCACTTCTAGGTAATTCAAATTCATCAACTTTTGCATCTGTAAATAAAGATAAAGCAATTGCCGTTCGTAACGAATCTTCTATTTGTATTTCTGAACCCAAGCATTGCAAATCAAAACACCTCTGCTCAGTGTCATAAAAAAATGCAATATCTTTCATGGTTATTTTCCTTTTTTATTTTTAAATTATTTTTTGCAATATTTTGGTGCATCATAAAAATGACTCCTTTATGATTTAAATGTATCAATTTGAATTTTTAATTTTTGTAATTTTGCAAAATCTTTAAGAGGCATAGGACCCGAACATGTACTCACGGTTGTGGTACTTAAAATTTCGAGTGTTTGAGAAATAATATCAATTAACTCGGCGCTACCGTTACTAACTGCAAAGGTCTTGGTTTGAATACTTGTTTTTTGATCTGATTGCAGAATAAAGTTTTTATTATTTAATGAAAATTCTTTGGTTTTAACTGCTACACTCTCTTCTGCAGT
>QOVW01000039.1 GCA_003339605.1 Spirobacillus cienkowskii
AAACAATTTAGAAGCATTGCTACCCGTTATGATAAAAGTAAAAATAACTATGCTTCTTTCATTTATATTGGATGTTCACTCATTTGGGGAAAAATTTGAGTACACTCCCTAATTAATTTTCAAAATAAAAAAAAGAGTGTGTTTAAAAATAAATGCACTTTTTTTTAATTTTTAAATTTAAAAGTGAAGTTAAAATTTTTTAATATCAGAGTAACGTAATTGCCTCCTCTTATCAATCTAAACATTAAAATGAAATTTTAATGAAAAATCATAGGAATCTTTTATTTCATTTTTTTAAAATTTAAAATAAAATTGTAATATAAAGATTTTTAGATAGTTTAAGATTCATAACCACAACAGGTTGCGAAAAATGATGGTCTTTGTTACGCTCCTAATGATTTTTAAAAAGGAGAGGGAATGGACAACCCAAAATCACCTTTTAACATAGCAAAATATTTGCATGAGCAACTCTCAAATGGCAAATCTAAAGCTTTTTTAGTAAAAGAGATTGGCATGGACAAGTACTACCTCAATAAACATCTTTGGCTTTGCACATGGCCAAAAGAACTCGTTGATTTGTGTTTACTTCATCCCGACATTTTTACGCCACGAATTCTATTTAGTATATTTGCTTCACGGCAAAAGTATTATTCAAAAAATGAATTTGAATATTTATATGCAGAAATAAAAAAACTGATTGATAAAGGTGCAAAGCACAAACCAAGAAAAGCAGTAAATTACCCAAAATCTCGTGCTGGCGGTTCCCTTTTATCACAAAGAATCCGAAAAGAAAATTTAAAAAAAATTAATAAAGAAAGAGCTATAGAAAAGAAAACAAAAGAAGATCTGAAATTAGATTTTGAAGAACTTCTTTATTACCAACAACAATTTAAAGAAGCGTGCGGATTCCATGTCATCGTACAATACTCTAAATCAAGAGAATTAGGTGAAATCAGGATTAATTTTAAAAACGAAAAAGACTTGGATTATTTATTAAAAAAAATGTTGTAAAGTATAGGAAACTTGAAAGGAAATATTACAGGATGTATTTAATTTATTTTGATGAAAATAAATATTCAAAGGAAAACCCCTTTTTTTATATCGGAGGAATTCTTTTGAAAGAAGATAAACTCACAGATCTTGAATCAACAATTATGCAAATTCAATTTAATTATTTCAGTACTAATATTCTTACAAAAGATACTGAACTACACGGTATTAGTATTTTCCAAGGGAAAGATAATTTTAAAACGAGAAAGCTTGAAGAACGTGTGAGATTATTTAACGACATCACAACGTTTGTAATCGATAATAAAATACCTATAAGAATGGTACGCATCGATATTGAAGCACATAGAAAAAAATATAAATATCCACAACCAGAATATAACCTAGGGCTTACTCTTGTATTGGAACGCTTTTGTGACTTTTTAGAGAATGTTAATGACATTGGGGTCGTGTTTGGGGATTACGAAGGTGATGAAATTAGCAAATCCATCCTTGATTTTTCACAGTTTAAACACATAGGAAAGACCCCAATGTACCACGGGCGTGCCCTTGGAAGGCTGAAAGACACGGTTTATTTCTCTCATTCCCATCACAGTAGATTTTTGCAAATAACGGATATCCTTGTCTATATGGCCGGCCGTTTTGAAAATAACGGCATAAATCCAAGCACTTTTAAATGGCATGAAACACAAGTGTATGAAAATTGGGAAAAAATTAAGGTTGGAACGGACTTTAAAATACAAAGGTGGCCTTAAGAAAGGAGCGACTAGTCTCCGTGACAGAGAAGGGCTCGCCAAATGGAGCGAACATCTCTAGTCGCATAGCTAATATACTCGGCGAACTAAAAAAAATCAATAGGAAGAAATACTTCATTTCTTAAGGTATTATGGCACTTGAAATAAAATCCCTTGCTACCTTAATAACTTCACTATTATACCGAATAGATAAAGCCACATAAAGGAAGCTTTATGGAAAAATTTGTAGAAAAACAAATGATTATTAGTATAATAATTACTTAGTAATAATTTCACAACCCTGAATTATTATTAAATTAGGACTTCTTTACGTAATAATTAAAAAAGAGCATAATTCACCCATTCCTCCCCAGAAGAGACTCAGAGGATATTAAAACATTATCCAAGTTCAGGGTTATCCAAAAATATTGTTAGAGTTCTAAAAACTGTGTCAAGTGAAATTAAGTAAGTTTTAATCTTCCAGGAAAAAATACAACACATCTCCCGATGATTTTATAAAAATCGTATTTAATGGCGCCCTTGCGCCTACAGGCCGCAAGGCAAAATAATTGTTTGATGCCGAAGATAAAATAAAAATTTATGACATTGATGAATTAAGTTTTTAAGATTTAATGAGAGTGTTCAAAAAACTGTGTCAGCAATCTGCAGCATCCTTTTTTTATTTATTCTAGTTTTTTAAAATTAATTTCAAGTTTGTAACCTAAGAATTTTGTAATTTCAACAAGACTTAAAATTGTAATGTTAGTTTCTTTATTTATAATTCTATAGTATTGTCTTGGAGTGATGTCTATTCTTTTACAAAATTCATTAATGCTAATAGAATTTTCGTTTCGCCAACTTTCAATTAACTCAATTAATTTTATTTTAATTTCAGTAAAGTTGCTTCCAATATCTTCCCAATATTTCAATGCATCTTTGTCAATTTCTCCTTGAACAAATTTTCCTGTGTAGGTCATTTTTTTAGCAAAATTTTCCATAAATTACCTCTTCATTTTATGCTAAGAATTGTTGTAGTTCTGTCGAACTCAGTTGCTATTTTAATCTAGCTTATTAAACAGTTCTAGATTCAGGGTCGTGACTCACTTATGTCAGTATTTTTAGATCCTTATTAAAATTTTGATGTTGCATAAAAGTGCTGTAAAAATTTCATTTTAAGGGATTTACTAAGTAGATCAAGGTTTTTTTGATAAGTTAAGCAATTTAAACAAGTTTTATTCTTTGTTTGGTTTTTTAAGGAGTGTATTTCAACTTCTTATAGCTGATTCAGTTTTTAGAATATTTCCTTCCAATAATTTCTTAAAAAAAAGTGGTGACACTGTCACCATTATTGCTTTGGTTAAAATCTGTTCAATATATTTGAATAAAAGATTAATTAAACTTGATTTTTATATTGAAGTGTATTGTATTCAAAAATAGAGTGTGCGAGTTTAGCTTCATTCTTAATCAATTTAGTAATGTTTTTAAAATTTAAATGTTTTAATTTTTTAATCAATATCAACTTCTTCTAACTCTAAGTCTTCTATTTTTGTGTTAAGATATTCTGAAAGATTAAAAAATAAATCGCTAATTTTACTATAGTTATAAGAAGCATGTGAGTTATTGTTATTTGAGAAGACACCTACTATTCCTCTCGAAAAAGTAGAAGTGCTAACTTTTTCTAATTTATCGAGGCTATCAATTATTATGTTGGTGTTAAATTCTATATCATCATATTTATAATGGTGATTTACTATATAATTTTCATTGTCTTTTGGGTGTAACTGAAACTGGTTGTGTGTTGTAGTGTGGGTGACTTTAAGAGTTTAGTATATTGAAAAAAAGCGATGAGGTAAAGTTTTAATCCATAGTAAAATTTATTTCTTAAAAAATAATAATCAATAGAATAAATATCACTAAAATTATTGCGCTTGTTTAATTTTTTGTTAGTTTTGTCTTCGATAAAATCAATTGAATATCAATTTTAAGGTAGAAATTTTGCATGGTGTATAAAATCTATTAATTAAATAAAAAATAGAATTATAATCTATAAATTAAAAAATATTATTACGTTTATTTTAAAATTTAAATTTAATAAAAATAATTTATTATTTATTGACAATGCAAAAATAATTTTTTACTTGTGACACGTTATTTTTAAATGTAAAAAATATTTGAGAGGAGAGCAATGAAAATTAAAGTTTTTTTTTCATCTTTATTGTGTATGTTTAACATAGAATCGCAAGCTTTTATTTTTAGTCATTCTGAAACAACATCTACTTATTATGTAAATCGGCAATATCTATCATCTACGCAGCCAAGTTATAAGTGGAAGAATGGTTTCGTTTACTATAAAATAAACGAATATCATTTTAATCAATATCAAATTAGCATGATAAAAAATGCTATGGAAGAAATTCAAAATGCAAACTCAGTTATCCATTTTGTAGATGTTAGAGATAAACCCTATGTAAAGAATTATATCAATATCATTAGCGGTGATAATTGTAGTTCTGTTATTGGTATGCGGGGAATTGGTGCGCAATCGTTATCTTTAAATACATATGGCTGTATGAATCATGGTATCATTTTGCATGAATTGATGCACGCATTGGGATTTAATCATGAACAAAGTCGTTCAGATAGAGATAGTTACGTTCACTATTATCCTCAAAACGTTCAAGATGGTAAACATCATAATTTTGACAAAGATAACGAGGGTATACTAAAGTGATTCCTTTTAGTGGACAATATGCTATGAACTTAGGCGTTCATATAGAAGGGTTGTCCAATGGTAAAGAAGAAATCAGTTAAAAGTCAA
>QOVW01000115.1 GCA_003339605.1 Spirobacillus cienkowskii
AGCCTCGACCACATTGGATCTGTTATCATCAACCTCAACATGTTTCCCTCTTTTGTTAGACTTGGTAATCCAACTCTTGAGGGAAATATGCCAAAAATCAAGTGTTCTTCAATATTTGAGTACACACCCTAATTATTCTTGGAAAAACAGGCGAAGGGAAAACTCATTTAGCAATAGGGATAGGGCGCCGTGCATGCCAAGAAAGTTCAGGAGTTCTATTTTCTTCAGTCAACTTTTTTCTTGAAGAAGCCATTGCAACAAAAGCTTCTGGAAAATATCTTGCTTGGGTAAAAACAATAACAAAGAAAGAAATTTTAATATTTGATGATTTTGCTTTACGGCAATATAACCATGAAGAAGCGGGTATCATACTTGATATTCTTGAAGAACTTCAAAGAAAAAGCATTACAATTGTAACTTCACAGGTTCATCCTGATGGTTGGATTAAATTGTTTGAAGACCCTGTCATTGCAGAAGCAATTGTTGATAGATTACGAAATCCTAGTCAAATAATTACACTAAAAGGAGGTTCTTATAGAGAAAAGCTTAAAATAACAAAAAAAGACTAGAAACTTGTTACGAAATGAATTTTCTTGTACCCATTTTTTTATAGACGATTCACCTTCGTCGCTGGCTCATAAAGTGGCTCCCTTAACATGCAATCAGGGTGGTTCCCTTCTTTGCAATCGAGCAGCCTCGAAAACCCAATTTATTTTCTTTGCTAAAATATAGTTTTGCAACGTACATAAAGCATTGTGTGCACTTTTATTAGGACGACCTCCAAATGAACAGTTTAAAAAGTCTTCTTCGTAAATTTTACTTAGAACTTCTGCAATTGTACCTTGTATTGCTCTATCCATAATTGTTGGTACACCAATTGGTCTTTTCTCGGTTTTCCCTGGTTTCGGTATATAAACTCGGCGTACTGGAGGAGCTTTATAACTCATCTTATGCATTGAGTTTATGATACTTTTATGATTCTTTAGAAATTCATCAATGCACTCATCCCTGCTAATTCCATCAACTCCTGAAGAGGAGCTTTTAGGAATTTGTTTTAAATTTCTAAATACTTCCTTTACAGTTACATGATGAATTAGAGATGTGAATTGTAAATTTTTTTCATTTCGAGCTTTTAATGCTACTCTTTCTATTCCTGTTTCCACAAAGAAGATGTTTCCTTTCATTGTATAAAGGCTTCCTAACTGTCACAGAGTACAGCTTATGTTTTCCTTAGAAAGATTAATTTATTGCTCATCACTTCCCCACGTAGACGGTTTTCCCGTCTTCTAAGTACTATTAATGAGTCCGACTTCCTTTTAAGCTTCATAAACTTCTTACTTTGTAAGGCTCGAAGTTTGTTTAGAGAGGTACCTCACTCAAAAGGATCTCCCGTGTTCGCACAAAGTCATTTGTATTCATGCTGTCGGCAGTACCCCGAAAGTTACTGAATAGACTCACCATTGATGTTTATTCAGTTTCTGTTTTCCCCAGGAATCCAACTGAGTCAACAACTTTACTACCGGTATTAGCGGGGTTATTCCGTTCACTGTTGTTACGGTCTGAATACTCCCTGTTTACGCTTCAAGAGATTTGTTACCTCCTCCCCTGCAAAACTCAGTTTCATTCTGGTGGTTAACCTTTAAATGAAAGAGCATTTCAGCTCTTATGACTTTGCGCGCCTCACGGCGCGCGAATTCTTACCGTGTACCAATAAATAGTGACGCATTTTATAAAATGACGTCTGGTTGCAGCTGGCGGCTCAAAAGGATAAGTTATTACAAATATTACAATAATGTCAAAAAAAATAGCTCTTTTGTTTTTAATTCTTTTTGTTTTCTTCCTAACCTTAATTTTTAACTATTTTTAATTTCGTTGTGTTAATTTACTAAATTTAACTATAAATTTAGTAAATTAACTATAAATTTATAATATTAAATTTAGTAAATTAAATAAATCAACCTGTATGATTATTTAACTTATGATAACTAGCATTATGTTGTGTGAAAGTTTTGGAAGAATGAATTTTAATCCAATTTGGAAATTTAGTATCTAAAATATGAAACAAACAGAATGTCAGTTCCCAAAGACAATTGGACTATTCCCACAGTCATAAAGACCAAGCGATTGGGGTCTTGATTCAAGTTCCGTTAACCCCTTCCATGAACGGTATTGACTGGACTTTTGAATATTTCTGCCTCAGAGGATTTGAGCAACCTCTTCTTCAGTTCATTTAAATTTCCGATTCAATCATCAAAAATGATTATGTAAAAACTAACACCTGCAATTATTTCCTGAAATAATTTATATAAATTTTCCGATTTTATCACAATATAATTGGAGGATTTATGTTATCAGGGAAACTTCTGTGGTGGGATAAAATTGATCAAAATGGTCTAATTCAGGATTTCGCAGGAAATCGATATTATTTTGATTCGTCAACAGTTGATTCTGATACTTTAAAAATACTTAATAAGGAAATAATTCTTTATTTTGAACTTAATACATTAATTTCTAATACTCCTTGTGCTATTTCTGTATCACATATACCAAAAGATCATTCTATTTTATCAAATATGAATGCTAAACCTCTCACTATTGCCAATAAGGGCAATTAGATGATAGCTAAAAAATCATTAAATGTTTCAAATCTTGAAAATAGAAAAAAAAATACACGGCCTGATGGATCTAGTCTTTATTTCAAAAATGTAGGATTATTTTCTGATCCTTATTTAAATGAATTACCAAATTTTCAAGATGAAAAATGGGCAACAACTTTGGAAGTTGAAAATTCTTTCATTAAATTAAAAAAAATTTGGGATGAATGGAATTCTCACTTTGAAAACTATAGTGAAGCTCAACTAGAAACTGAATGGATTCAGCCTGTTTTAAAAGAGATAGGATTCTCATTTCATGTTCAAGACAGATTAAAAAAATATGGGAGAAATGAAATTCCTGATTATTCTTTATTTGAAAATGATATAATCAAGAAAAAAGCTCTTAATTGTAAAGATGATGATAGTTATTTCAAACACACTATAGGGATTTCTGATGCTAAAGCGATGAATATAACTCTTGATGGATCAAAATTAAATAAAACTAATCCTTCATATCAAATATTATGGTATCTTACAATTACAAAAAAAAATTGGGGTATTCTTTCAAATGGTAGATATTGGAGAATTTATTCTCCAATGGCTAAGTCAAGATATAATTCCTATTTTGAAATAAACATTGAAAAATGTTTTAATGAAAGTAACATAGAAGCATACAAATACTTTTATTATTTTTTCAGAAAAGAAGCTTTTTGTGAAAATCCAATGACGGGAAAATGTTTTCTTGATTCAGTTTTTGAGGGCGGAGAAAAATATGCTAGACAAGTTGAAAAAAATTTAAAAACAAGAGCATTTGAAATAGTTGAACAAATTTGTCAAGGTTTCTATAAAAAACATGAAAAACAGAAGGAGTTATCTAGTAGTTATTTAAATGAAATATATAAAAATAGTCTGTACTTTTTATTCCGTTTAATGTTTATTTTGAATTGTGAATCTAAAAACTTACTTAATGTTCATAAACAAGAAGCTTATTATAAGTACTCTTTAAGAAAAATATGTAATGATATCAAAACAGAAAAAAACTCAAACACAAAATGGGGAATGTTAGGTAATACATATAGCCAAATATTAAATTTATTCAAACTTCTAGCTGAAGGTGATGAATCAATTGGAATTCACGGCTTCGGATATGATGCTTGCAATTCTAATTGCAATGAATTTTTAAAAAACAATTCATTACCAGATAGATATATGAATCAAGCACTTATTGATCTTGCTTATGCCAAAGATGAACATGATGAACTTTCTTTGATTGATTATAAATGTCTTTCTGCTGATCATCTTGGTTCAATTTTTGAAGGACTTCTTGAGTATAATCTTGGATATGAAAAAGATAATACTTTACCAGTTCTTCTGAATTCAGATGGGATTAGGAAAAAATCTGGATCATACTAGGGGCTGTCCAACATAATTTCAAGCAACAATTTTCATACCAATATTGAATTTCCAGAAATTTAAGCAAATTGCGGCTAGTTTCACAAATGTAA
>QOVW01000040.1 GCA_003339605.1 Spirobacillus cienkowskii
TGTAACGTTATCCATTTCTCCCTCCTCTTCCTCTATATGGACTCTGTTACTATCGCAACTTTTTTTACTTTTTAAATGCGGGGAAAGATGACGTTTTACGAAAATTCAATTATAATATCTTTTTCATTTTCTAAAGAAACAATATTATATTTTTTATCACAAGATTTTAACCACTCCCATGAATATTTTTGAAATAAAAAATTTTCTACAAGCTGAGCATATTTATTTTTTATGCCGCTCATACCACGGTAGCAATTTGTAACCTTAAAGCTATTGTTATCACGATCAAGAAAACTCTCAATTTTTTTTGCTTCAAACAAACCATACCATCGCATACTTGGCGCTTCAAAAAAAGTGGGCGCAAATCGATGTCCTCCTAAATGTGAAGACTGCCACACTCTAAAATTATTTTTATCATTACGATTATTAATTAAAGTTTGAAATTCTTGAAACAGCGCGAAACCATACTTCCCACAGCACAGATCTCTTTCGCCATGCACACAAACAAACAACTCTTTTGTATTTTTAAAATCTTGTATTTGCCATTGCAAAACATGCTTATTTTCCCCAGTGATAAAAGCAATTAATAATAACATTGCTTCTTCTAATTTTTGATTAGGAAACAAAAACTCGTATTTTTGATAATCAGAAAATTCATCACCATTTTTTTGAAACAAAAAAACCCTTGTAAAATTATCGATTAAAAATAGATTATGAGAAAAGTAATTAATTCCAAATTCTAATTTTTTTTTAATTAACAAATTATTGAAGAGCAAAAATGGTTTGGGAAAGTTTGCAGTTTGCGCAGGAACAGAGTGCCAAGGCAAAGAAAATTCTATTGCAATATGAATAGCAGGAGTGGGTGCAGAGCATATCATATTTTCTTTTGTCAAACGGGTAAAGTTTGAGCATTCAAATTCGCTGTTCATAAATTAATCTCGCGATTTTAAAATATTAATAACACTTGCCAATATTTTTTTATAATGAGTTGCTTTTGCGATTAATGGTGGTGTTAACGATAACACATCAGCTTTTTTACCCTCTGGCAAAACAATAAAACCACGCTCTAATAATTCTTGCATTAAAGAAACACACAAATTATTTTTTTGCTTATAAAACCAAATGCCTCGCATAAATCCTTTTCCAACTAAAAAATATGGAAATTTTTGAAACAAACCCGTTGCATGCATTGTTTTTTCAAATTTAGTAAATTCTTGATCAATTTTTATAAGCTCTGCTTGAAAAGCTGGAAGCTGTTTTTGTATTGTTAAAATTGTTTTGTACGCCACATAACATGCCAGAGGATGCCCTAAAAATGTTTGCGTATGCTTTGCCTCACCTTGAGATTTTGCCCAGACGTCTAAAATATCTCCCATGCATGCACTGATGGGCAATCCACCACCAAGCGCCTTACCCACACACATCATATCTGGCACAACGCCATAATGTTCGCATGCAAAAAGGGTTCCTGTTCTGCCAAATCCTGTATAAATTTCATCAAAAATTAAAAGAGTTCCATATTTTTTACAAAGAGCTTGGCAGGTTTTCATAAAATCAGGAGTAAAGGATCTTTTACCTCCCCGACCTTGAATAGGCTCCACCACAAGTGCCGCAAACTTTTTACTACGCAATAAATCTTCTAATTGTTGTAAAACAACAGCTGGATTATAAAGGTTATGATTTTTTAAAAAAAAGTCCTCGGTCACAGATTCATGGTTATTAACAAAATTTTCTTTAAAATAAGGAAACGGTAAAGTTACACTTTTTCCATTGAGCCAAGCTTCAAAACCACCAGTAAACTCAACTCTATCACTTAATATTAAAGGAGCAAACTGCACACCATGATAGCCACCAGCAAAACTCATAAAACAACTTCTTTTGGTGGCAAGCATTGCTGTTTTCATTGCAGATTCTATAGCATCGCCACCGCTTTGCCCAAGCAACGCTTTAGAATTTTGAAAAGGTGAAACTTGCGCAAGAAGCTCGAGTAAATGAATTCTTGAGACAGAAGGATGCACATCACCCATAGCGTGTATTATTTGCGCCGCTTGTTTGCGGATTGCTTGCAACGTCACTTTAGAGCGATGCCCTAATGCCAGCACTCCAAAGCATGCGCTAAAATCAAGATAACGGTTGTCATCAACATCACGAATCCACATTCCAGCAGCTTTTTTCATCACAATAGGAAAGCGATCACTAATAAAAGTGGTATCAGGACATTCAACACGCTGCAGTTTAGAAAGATAGTTTTTTGTTAGTTTCAAGGAACGATTGGTAATCATTTACTTATTTATACCTATCCAAATTTTCGAGGTTAGCTTTAAAAACAAGAGGAATTCTTCTTCTGACTCCGAAAAAATAATCTCAAAAAGGTCTGAACTGGATTTCACTCTATAACCAAAATTATTAAAATTACAAAAATCACAAATTTGCAATCTTTTTGAAAAAATATTTTTAACTAAAAAATATAAGATAGATTGATAAAACTCGATAATTTCAGTATTATTTCCATTTTTATACAAGCTATAAAATAAATTAATAGAAATATTCAGATTTAATTTTTCAATTAATTTTTCTATAAAAACTCGTAATAGCAAAAAACTAATAAAAATATCACAATCAAAAAATTCTTTTTTATTTTCTTTTAAAAACTCAATCTTAAAATCAAAGTTATTAATAATTGCTACAATATCACAAGGGGTAAACAAAGCTAACCAAGTTGGATTGTTAAAAGGATTTATAAAGTTATTAAAGTTTAAATTAAAATAATTATTTAATATATTCTGGTTAAGTTTATAATAAATAGGTACAATAATTAATTTAGCATTTAAATTATTAGACAAATCTACAATATCATTAAAATTTATACTTAAATTATTATAATTCTTAGAATATCCAAATACAAAAACATAAGTTTTATTTAACTTCCATAAGTTACTAGCAAATGAATGAAGTTCATTTTTGTTTAGATTGCTTCTTGCAATATCATCTATAATATATGTTTTATGTGTAAATTCGCGGACATCTCGCATTTCTAAAATTTTTTTAATCAATTCAAAAATACGAAATTTGCTTAATATTAAATAATCAACACAGCTACTAAAAAAATTATACAATGCATAAGTAATTCTAAATTTATTAAATATTAATAAATAACTTAAAAAAAGCATTATTGGGAATAAAAAATTAGAATAAAAAATATCAAATCTATAAAAAACAAGATAGAAAAAAATTAAAAATAAAAAAACTTTAAAATAGCCAACTAAATTATAATAAGCAAACAAATCTGATTTAATATTTAAAAATTCTTTTTTAAATATTAAATTGCCTTCTTTTTTATATTCTTTTATAATATTATCAATAATATGAGTTTTACCTACACCAAACTGCCCAACTAAAAATATTATTTTGTCTTTTTTTTTGATTAAAAATTTAAGCTGCTCTTTAATATTTTCAAATTCATCAAAGCGAATAATTGTAACGTTTTTGCACTCCACTTCATTACATACAGATTTTCCATATACAATTTTTTTTAATTGATGCCAGTTTTTTTTAAATGCTATAAAAATCATTGTTTAATCCACTATAAATTTTTATTTTTTAACACCTTTAGTTTCAATATCAATATAATCGGAATTACTTTTAAGAACATTAATTGGCTTTAAAGTGATTCCTTTTAGTGGACAATATGCTATGAACTTAGGCGTTCATATAGAAGGGTTGTCCAATGGTAAAGAAGAAATCAGTTAAAATTCAAATAT